>NZ_JAUOES010000001.1:0-364895 GCF_031932065.1 Shewanella scandinavica | reverse complement strand
GAGATCAGAGAGTAGACCTGCATACATTTACTATCTATGTTCTTGTCAAACTCAGGCGCATTTTCTAAGTGCCGAACAGAGACGGAGATCCAATCCATAGCAGAGCAAACGAGGTTAAAAAGATTCTTACCACCTTTATCTTTGTAGATTTGATATACAAAGCTAGAGTTTGAGTTAACTAAGTCTCGAAAGTCATTGATTTTATCGTCACTAACAACTTTTCTCATTCGCTAATTCCCTTTCTAACTCACTGAAAATATTATAAAGAATGACAAAGACAATAGTGATAGCTCTTCAATTCTTCAACTTATTCATTGATTTGAAGTGTAATGATACGCTGAGTTTAGTCACTTAGTTAGATTTGAGCGATGACGACCTCTAGCCATTTGCATTACTAGACATTATCCGAAGACAAATAGAAGAACTGAACCTCTAAGTAGCTTTTGTCCAAAAACGTGCTGTTTATTTCTTTAAAACTTACTGACTACGCCAATGCTAGAAAGGTGAGCCATGGTGATTAGCGAGACGACCGTCCGCCCCATGGACGGGGCGGTCGAGCATCCAAGGACGGACTTGCTGCGTGTCGGTGAGCGAATGCCATGGCTCATCATAAGCCAGCACTTAAAGAATTAAATGACCAAGTTTGATCCTTCAGCAGTCTATCCAGAAATTCTTAAAGTACTTCTGTCCAAAAGTGAGTTGTGTGCTGTCGAGTGGAGATTGTACGATTAAGTCACGCTATATAATCAAATCAGCCAGTTCGTGTATGAGTTAGTGCAAAAAGGGGAGTCAGTTAATCTGACTCCCCTTTTTTGGAACGCTTGTTGGACTTACATTAAAACCTACGTTAGGCCCAAACTAGCGTAATGTTAGAACAATAAATGCGCTACACCCGCGATAACAGGCAGAGTCACTAAGGTGCGTAGAATAAATACCATGAAGAGTTCAACAAAATTGACGGGGATTTTACTGCCGATAAGTAATGCACCCACTTCACTCATGTAGATCAATTGAGTCACAGATAGTGCTGCAATTACAAAGCGGGTCATATCCGATTCAATCGAACTGGCCAGAATCGACGGAATAAACATATCCGCAAAACCCACCACAATCGTTTTAGAGGCTTCAGTGGCTTCTGGAATATGCAGTAATTCGAGTAATGGAATAAACGGCATACCCAGATAGTTAAAGATAGGTGTGTGCTCGGCAATAATCAGCGCTAGCGTACCAATTGCCATTACCACAGGGATAATGCCAAACACCATATCGACAACGTTTTTAACGCCTTCATTCAAAACGGCTTTGATGCCACCGGCACTGGCGGCTTTTTCTAAGGCTTTATCAAAACCCCAAGAGAAAGCGTTGTGACCCGCGGGGATCAGCTCATCATCTGGCATGCGTGGGGTATCGTCTATGTAGTTGTCTTTCTTCCACGATAGCGGTGGCAACTTAGGCACAATCACAGCAGCGGCAAAACCGGCGAGACACACAGTCAAATAGAAGGGCACAAACATGTGCTCTAATTTAACCTGTGAGATCACCACTAGGCTGAAGGTAATCGATACTGCCGAAAACGTGGTGCCGATAACGGCCGCTTCTCTTTGGGTATAAAAACGTGCTTCGTATTGTTTGCTGGTCAGCAAAATACCCACACTGCCATCACCTAACCATGAGGCCATACAATCAATTGCACTGCGACCCGGTAGATTGAACACGGGGCGCATGATTTTGGTTAGCAGTGTGCCAAACAGTTCGAGTAGACCGAAGTTCAGCAGCAGCGGTAACAACATACCCGCAAAGATAAACACCGAGAACAACACGGGCAGTAAGTCGTTTAAGACTAATGCACCTGTGCTTGAGGAGTTAATGGCCTCTGGGCCTAAGCCTAAATAGGTCAGCACGACAAACACCGCACCTATGATCCGCGTGATCAACCATAAAGGACTGACATTTAATAAGGCATTAAGGAAGTGATTCTGGGCCACAAACTTAGGCTTAAATGCTTTTGACAGCGAAGAGGCCAGCGCCGTAGCCACGATAATCATGGTCACTATGAGGGTTAACACGCCGCTCAATGCGCCTTGCAGTGCTTTAGAGATAATCGCGATTGGAATAGTGATCGCATCGTTGTAGCTGATAGGGGTCATAAATAACAACAGACCGATCAGCGAAGGGACGATAAAGGTGAGTACCGTCTTAATGTTTCGATTTTTATTTTCAGTAGCCAATTTTGTACACCTTAAAGTACGAGTCGTACATGGTAAATTTGAATTAATAGCCGCACGTAACACGCTGTTGACGCCAATTAAGGTGCATTTTAATTCAACTCAAAAACGAGAATGGGGAAGATTACTCGCTTAGCTTGTCTATGTAAAACGATTCGCTAGTTAGTTTGATATAAGCAGCAAAACAGCATAGTTATTTTACTTAAGTTATCGGTGATATTAGGTCGATGCTTTCGGGTGGGTACAAGTAAAAACTCATTATAAACATTGTGTTAAGTATTCTTGTTTCTGGTAGGTTAATTCTTTGTATGGTGTTGTAGTTAAAACGATTGAGATGTTGTTTCTGCACGAAAAAACATCAGTAACTTTAGCCTTACAGCCCTATTAGTTGGTTTTTTGTGCGATTTAAGCGGGCTATCGTGATAACACTTTCTACATGGCGTGGGCAAGCACGCTTTAAGAATGCCACGCTTATGTTCAGTCTATTTTGCTGCTTGGCACATTTTTATGCGACAAGCAGTTAAATCAGCTCAGTGAGATGTGTGCTCTACCTCAGCATCCTGATGCTTTAGGTGTTGACTAAATAGTCGCTAATAACGATGAAAGTAAAAATATTATTCATAAAGCGGATACCCGCCGCTTTAAATCTTCTCATTTCCATGTAAGTTAGTATCATTCCTATCCAACTCAAGTATTCATGACGACAAAAGTAGAGAAGATTAAGATTAAAGGCGGCTCGACATTGGCCATTAAGTTTGGTTTTCTGGGGATCTTTGGGCTTCTAATCGGTATTGTGATGACTGTTTTAGGATTCGATGATGTCGAGTCCCATCGCTTTAATTTTTTAAATCATACCCTTAGCGAATTGGGGACTTATGGTCACTCGTCTTTTGCTGTGATCCTTAACGGGGGATTGTTTTTTGGCAGCTTAAGTCTTGTCTTTTATTGTTTGTCTTCGCTACAGCAGGTGATGTCTTTTTGGGGATATCCTTTCTTTATTAGTTTGGCGTGCACTTTTTTAGCCTTAGCGAGCGTGGGATTATTTCCGGTGAACGTGTATCACTTGCACGTTTTAGGGTTGAAATGGTTTTTCTATCTGGGAAGTTTAAGTGCGATTTTCTACTTAGCCTTAGTTTTTTTCGGCAAGTCTCATTTTGGTCGCTGGACTGGGTTATTAGCTCTCATAGTGCTGTGCAGCATGATGACGTTTCTGTATGCGCCACAATTGGATTTAGGTTTGACCGAAGGGGATAGGCCGTTTTATCAGGAGATGGTATTGCAGCTGCCGCGTCCTAGTTTGTGGTGGCCAGCCCTACTGGAATGGATAGGGCTGGGGAGTCTATTGTGCTGGACCACTGTGCTGCTTTTCAGTCAGTTACACTCCAACCAAGAGCGAACCAGCCAAGAGTGAAACCTCACTGGTTAAACTCATTCCTTGAGTTAACTTCGACGTTGGCTTAAATCTAGGTCATGTTTCCCGCTCAGATTCCTCGTTAGATTAAGCTCTGGCTCATGTTCTGGTTTCTAGCTCAGTCTCATGTTCAGACTCAGACTAAGGCTCAGACTAAGGCTCAGGCTCTGAGTCAGGCTAGGGATTGGCATGCACAGCAAGGCCTGCTTCTCCAAACCAATAGCCGTTACACTGGGTTCTCTCTAGGTTCGCGTCGCTGCTAATCGCAAAATGTTGAGCATTTTCAGGCGTGTTAATCGCATCGACCAAGGTATTGGCTGTGGCGATACAGTCAAAACTACTGGGGGATACGCGAAACACATCGACCCCCATCTGCGCCATTGTCGTTATTTCACTGCGTAAATCTAAACAGCTAGCGGATTGAGTTTGGATCCCATTGAGCCTGAGCAAAGGCTGCTGCTCTTGGGTTTGCGCGAGTAGCCCTTTGCTGTATTCACGGCACACTGTTTCACAATGATCTTTGGTGAGCTGTTTGTGCCTAGCGGTAAAGCATCGCGCCGAATGGGCGAGGGGTAAATAGCCGTGGCCGAGCACTTCCACTTCAAATGACGGCTTTTGTTGGATCACTTGGCTAAGCCAAGCCTTTGAAAGTTCCACTGGCATCACAAACCTATGCATCCCAAATCGCTGCAAAATGTCTAAACTGGCGCGATTGTAGTTATTGATACTCGCGCCGCAGACGAAGGGCAGCTTGTGCTCGTTGGCGAGATAGACAGCTGCCATATCGTTCGCTTCGACCATAAATTCGCCGTTATCGACCTGGCGTTTCAGCTCAGTGTATTCCGATGGCGCTTCGATTAACGCCAGCGTTGAAATCACCACTTCTTTACCCGCCTGCTTGAGCATTTGCGCCAGCTCTAGATAATCGCCCCATTTGAGTTCGCGCCTGCGACTGCAAACGGCCTCACCTAAATACACTAAAGGGATTTGACTGGCGGCAACTTGCTGATAAAAATCTGTGACCTGTTGTTTTTGCCAGCAATACAACAGCGGGCCTAGGGAAATATGCATAACTTGTCCTTTGTTAATCTGGCGCTCTGTTCATTAACCTTTATTGCCAATCACGCTCATAGGCGCCAAGTGTGGTGATTTGACCCTCGGAAACTTTTGCAAGGGCTTGTTCCCAATGGGGTTGGTTTGGGCTTGTTGAGTACAGTTCTGGGTTATCTCGATAGGTGTCTATGGCTTGGCGCCAAACTCTCGTAACTTGCTCAACATAGGCAGGGCTGCGTTGGCGGCCTTCGATTTTTAGCGACACTATGCCCGCCTTAGCGAGTTCTGGCAGTAGGCTTAAGGTATTCAAACTGGTTGGTGATTCGAGCAAATACTGCGGCGAATCTTGATCTTCCGTGATGTAACGGCCTTTACATACCACGGGATAACCCATCTGTTCATCGAGGGCTGATTTATCAATCAACACATCGTTGAGCAGGGTTAATCGGTTCTGTCCTTCCTCCTGCCAGCGCACGTGTTTTGCTGGTGAACAAGAGCCGCCCGTGTTGGGCGATTGGCCCGTCACATAGGATGACAGTTGGCAACGACCTTCGGCCATAATGCATAGACTGCCGAAGGCGAACACTTCTAAATCCACTGGGCTGACCTTGGCAAGATCGCGCACTTGTTTCATCGATAACACCCGCGGCAACACGACTCTGGCGATGTTAAAAGCTTCTTTATAAAAGTTCAGCGCGCCCAGATTGGTCGCACTGGCTTGCACCGACAAATGCAGCGGTAAGTGTGGATAGTGTTTATTGGCATAATCGAGCAAAGAAAGATCGGCAACAATCAACGCATCCATTCCCAGTTTTGCAGCTAAATCAATGGCCTGATACCAACGATGCTCTTCACCGGGTTTTGGAAAGGTATTTAAGGTCAAAAAAATTTTCTTGCCGTGCTTTTGCGTCAGCTCAGTGGCTTCTTGCAACTTTGCTGGGGTAAAGTTTAATCCTGCAAACGAGCGCGCGTTGGTGTCGTCTTTTAGTCCTAGATACACAGCGTCGGCTCCGGCATGTAATGCCGACTTTAGCGAGGCCAGATTTCCTGCTGGACACAACAGCTCCATAATGATGCTCCCGATAAAATGATAGCCGCTGAGTGTAGGTAAGATTGAATGGCGATGAATTGATTTAAAACAGGTTTAAGATCATAAAATCCCGATAAACTGGGATATATATGTTTTATTCTTGTAGGGTTTACGCCATGTCCGCTGTTTTTTCCGCAAAAATCGCTCAGCAACTTTTAGAATTCACTCCAAAAGCCATTGGCTTTCCCCTTGCTAAAATGCCCTTTAGCCTCAAAGCGAAAGTGATCAGCCAATTACTTGGGCTGTTACTCGCTGAGCAAGCAGCAGACGATGAACTCGAATTTTTGAGTGATAAATGGGTTGCGATCCGAGTGGATGATTTAAATCTGGCCTTTGAGGTGAGTTTTAATGGCAAGTGGCAAGTCAGAGAATTGACCGACGCGCAGGTGAGCTTTAGTGCCAACTCAGCTGAATTGGTGTTAGTGGCAGCAGCAAAGGAAGATCCCGACACGCTATTCTTCCAGCGTAAGTTGAGTATTGAAGGCGATACAGAATTAGGGCTCGAAGTGAAAAACCTGCTGCTCAGTATCGAATTTGCCAGTATGCCGACCCCAATTCGCCTTAGCGTTGAAAAGCTCGCCGCTGTGATCGAGCGTTTGCAACTCGAAGCAAAACCAACGGTTATTCTCGCTAAGTCTCCAAGTTATTGATCAAGTGATTAATGCTATTTAGCGAGATAGCCTTCTGAATAAACCACTAAAAAGCCCACTCAGTTGTTACCTTAGTGGGCTTGAGTTTGATTCAAAACTCACTGAACCGATTCACTCGCTAGTAGCTTGCGCTCAGTTGAACGCCCGAGTAATTAGCATAACCACGCAACATCACATGGTAAGTTCCCGCTTGAGTCACGGTAATCGAACAGCTTTCATTGTTACCATTTTTATAGGGGCGACAATCATAGCTGGTGGTTGTTGGGACAGTCCCTGCTTTAACATACAGATCCACGTCGCCAGTGCCGCCACTGGTGGCAATATTCAGCTGGCTATTGGCAGGGACGACGATTTTATACAGGGCTTCAGTTGCCGTTGCTCCGCTCAAATTCGTGACAGGTACGCCATTGGTTAAGCAGTTCGCATCGGTACAATTTCCGCCGCCATTAAGGTTGTAGCTGGCGGTAAGCTGGGCGTTAGCATAATTGTTATAGCCTTGGACCATCACATACCAACGACCCGCCGCAGGTGCGGTAAAATTACAGCTCTCATTGTTACCATTTTGATATGGGCGGCATTGATAGCTGGTCGTCGTCGGTTTTTGTCCTTGGCTGACATAAATATCCGCATCGCCAGAGCCCCCCGCGAGGTTGATGCCTAAACTGGCCGCATTTGCGGGGACATCAATGTAGTAATAAGTTGCTGAACCTGTGGCTCCACTGATCGCGATACCCAGATTATTTTGCAGCGGAGTTTCGTCAACGGGGCAATTATTACCACAGCCACCATCATCGCTTGCAAGTGAAAACAGTAACTTATTCGGTGAACCTGTCTTAGCATCTGTGACTTTGCCCGAAGTGGCGCGCGTTGCGAGTAAGTTAGTCACCTGTGCGGGTGAGAGGTTAGGATTTTCATCTAAGTATAATGCTGCGACGCCTGCCACATGGGGGGAAGCCATTGAGGTGCCACTAATGGTATTGGTCGCCGAATTTGAGGTATACCAAGAGGAAGTGATGCTCGAACCGGGCGCATAAATATCTAAACAAGTCCCGTAGTTAGAAAAACTCGAGCGGGAATCGTTACTGGTGGTTGAGCCGACAGTGATGGCATCTGCCGCGCGGGCTGGAGAGTAGTTACAGGCGTTACTATTATCATTGCCGGCCGCTACGACGAAGGTGATCCCCGCCGCTACGGCGGCATTGACGGCATCATCTGTGGCTTGGGAGGCGCCGCCCCCTAAACTCATGTTCGCGACCGCTGGGCCAGAAGCATTGTTTTTCACCCAGTTTATCCCAGCAATCACGCCAGAGTTACTGCCAGAACCCGAACAGTTGAGCACTCTGACACCCACCACATTGACGTTTTTCGCGACACCGTAGGTTGAGCCGCCAATCGTACCCGCCACATGGGTACCATGACCGTTACAGTCAGTCGCATCGTAGTCATTATCGATAAAGTCATAGCCACTGCTTGCGCGGCCGCCAAACTCATTGTGTGTATTTAGCACCCCAGTATCGATAACAAAGGCGGTCACACCTGATCCATCGTAATCCGTGTGATAGTTGTTATCCAATGGCAAGTTGCGTTGATCGATTCTGTCTATGCCCCAGGTCGGACTCGGTTGGTCCGCATTGGCTTCCATCATGGGCGTTAGTGACATCACTTGATCTTGTTCTATGTATTTCACCTTAGGATCGCTACGCAAGGCTTTAATCTGTTGGGGGCTTGCATTGATGAGTACGCCATTGAGGGCGCTGCCAAAGCTTCTCATCACTCTGACATCATATTGATTCACTAAACTCTCGGCTTGCTGAGTAGCAAAGTCAGATATGGCATTGTTATTACTGAGATTAAGAACACTTGGGGTATTGAATACAACGATGTAAGTATCTTTGATGGCTTTAGATTGCGGCACATTGACCATAGTCGCTTGGTATTCATTAGCGTTAACAGGGAAGTAAGCAAGTCCAGTTGCGACCGCGACTGCTATTAAATGTTTCTTATGCATGTTGAACTCCATTTTCTTTTTATGTCTCCACTGACTTCGAGACATAATCCAATGTAGAAGGTATTTTCAACCTGCCCAGTTTAATGCTTAAGGCTTAGCTCATTCATAAAATTAAAATGTAACACTTGATTTACAATTGAGGCGTGAATGAGTTTGTACAGGAATAATGATTGAGCCGTACAAATAAGCGTCAAAATAATAACTCCCAATCCATTAAAGTGACAAAGCTTGCAAAAATGTTGATTTATCAAGCGACATTATGTCTTTAATGATAAATGATGAAGAAGGGATAAATACCGTCAGTCAGTTTTTTGGCTGGCAGTTCTAAACCAGTGTCAGTCTAAAGTAGTGTTTTTATGAAGCTGTAATTAAATGCTCGGATTTATGCGCTTAAATGGTTTTGCATACTGTTTATATGCCAGTGTTGTGAACGCTTTAGGCGGGTATGAGGGCGGATTTGACCGAGAGGTTAGATTACCACTCGGTCTTGTGGCTAAGTGATTAAGCTTTTTGCGTTAGCACGGCAAATTTCACTAACAGCTCGTCGTTGGATTCGACGCGGTTTGGATCTGGGTCGATGCAATCAATAGGGCAGACAGACACGCAAGTGGGTTTGTCGTAATGCCCCACGCATTCGGTGCAGCGGTCGGGATCGATCTCATAGATCTCTTCGCCCATAGTGATGGCCTGATTAGGACACTCAGGCTCACACATGTCGCAGTTGATGCAGCTATCGTCGATCAGTAATGCCATACCTTAACCTAGTTCATGTGGGTTGCGCGTATCCTGACCTTGGGGCAGGTTACGCAGCAAAATACCGTGGCTCAAATCGACCTCTTTCGGCACGGGCAGATACACAGTGTGCCCCGAACCTAAGCCCGCTTCAACCGCTTCTGACTTGCGATTCTCGAGTTGTTCGATCGTTAGACTGATATTACCCTGCGGCGTCATCAGCTCGACACTGTCGCCAACGGAAAACTTGTTCTTCACTTCGATTTCTGCCAATCCCGCCAGGTTGCGTTTGCCCGTCAGTTCACCCACAAATTGTTGGGTGTCACTGACAGAGTAGCCATAGTCATAATTTTGATATTCATCATGCACATGACGACGCAAAAAGCCTTCGGTATAACCACGGTGGGCGAGTCCCTCTAATTGATTCATTAGGCTGCGGTCGAAATTTTTACCCGATGACGCATCTTCAATCGCGCGGCGATACAACTGTGCGGTGCGGGCAACATAATAAAAAGACTTAGTGCGGCCTTCAATTTTAAGTGAGTCTATGCCCATTTTTGTTAGGCGCTCAACGTGTTGAATCGCACGTAAGTCCTTAGAGTTCATGATATAAGTACCATGCTCATCTTCAAAGGCTGGCATGTATTCGCCGGGACGATTGGCTTCCTGCAGTAGGAATATTTGATCTGTAGGTGCACCTGCACCTAAAGTCGTCGGCGTTTCGATTTGCACTGCATTAGGCATGGCAATGATGTCGCCGCTGTCGTTTTGCTGCGCTTCGTGTACATCGTATTTCCAGCGACAAGCATTGGTGCAGGTGCCTTGGTTTGGATCGCGTTTATTGATATAACCCGAAAGCAAACAACGGCCTGAATACGCCATACACAGGGCGCCATGCACAAAGACTTCGAGTTCGATATCGGGGCAGCGTTGACGAATTTCTTCGATTTCATCTAAGGATAGTTCGCGCGACAGGATCACGCGCTTGATCCCTTGGGTTTGCCAAAACTTGACCGAGGCCCAGTTGATGGCATTGGCCTGTACGGATAAATGCACTACCTGATCGGGAAAGGCTTCACGCACCATCATGATTAAACCCGGATCGGACATGATCAGCGCGTCTGGCTTCATCGCCACTACGGGTTCCATGTCCTTGATATAGGTTTTTAGCTTGGCATTGTGGGGTGCTATGTTGCTCACAACATAGAGTTTTTTACCCAACGCATGGGCTTCTTGTATGCCTGTGGCAAGGTTTTCCATTTTGAAGTCATTGTTACGTACCCTTAGGCTATATCTCGGCTGACCGGCATACACAGCATCTGCGCCATAGGCAAAGGCGTAGCGCATGTTCTTCAGGGTTCCAGCTGGAGACAGCAACTCAGGTTTAAACATAATCACTCTCAAATTGGTTAATTAATCGATGAATAAATGGCGCGGTGCGCGGGGGCGGGATTTTACACAATGAAAGTAGGGTTATGCAAATTGCCTTCACTAACTTTAGTGGTACTTCACATTTTGCGAATATAGGGCGTTTAGCGTGAGCGAGCAGCGAGGAACATTTCAGCTCTGGTGATGATTACTGTAGAAGATTAAAGCCGATAATTAAGCCAAAATTGATAACGCAATCATACAATTTATTAACGTCCGTTGCTTTTTTCTACGTATCTAATGACGGTCAGCTGATATACTCCAACTATCCAATGTTCATGTTTACAGATTGATGGGAGCTAAGATGTCTACCGAACATCTACTGTTAGTCAGTTTATTAAAAAAACTAAAAGATGATGCTTTAGTGCTACCGACGTTGCCTGAAGTGGCGATGCGGGTGCAAGAAGTGGTCGGACGCTCCGATGCGAGCCTTAAACAAGTGGCTGAAGTGATCGGCCAAGATGCGGCGATTTCTGCCCGTATCATTAAGGTGGCCAATAGCGCCTTATACAGCCGAGGCGTACCCGCTGAAAGCATTAACAGTGCGGTTTCTCGCATTGGTTTAATTCAAATTAAAAGCATCGCAACTTCGGTGGCGATGGAGCAATTATTCATTTCCACCAATGAAATGGTGTGGGAAGTGATGGATGAAGTGTGGCGCACCTCAATCGATGTGACCGCAGCCGCCTGTGCCATGTTGCAGATGTATAATAAACGCCATTCAACCAGTCGATTAAATTTTGATACCTTAACCTTAGCCGGACTCGTACATAACATTGGCGCTTTACCTGTGTTGACCGAAGCTGAGGCGCAGCCGCATTTATTTACGAGCATTGATCAATTACGCGCGCTCGTTCGTAAAATGCAGGGGCCATTAGGTCGTGCTGTGTTAAAGAGTTGGGATTTTTCTACCGAAGTGATGGAAGTGGTTGAGCGCTGGGCCGATTTACCTTATCTGCCCGATCACGTCACCTATCTCGACTTTATCCGTGCAGCGGCCTTCTATACCGGTGAATTACGTGCAGGCACTGAGTTAGAACAACGTCTTGGTGTGTTTGTCGCCCGCGGTTTACCCGTGACAACCGATGATTTAGCCAGTGATGAGTTTATGGAAAAATTCCATTCAATTAGAGAAAGTTACCAATAATCGTTAGGCCTAAATGGAACTCAAATGGCACGTGAACACTGAATTGCAGTGCCATTTGATAATAAGCTTACGCGGTAAAGCAGAGGCCAAGGTATGTTCGAAATCGGGTTAGTCGTTGCTTCGCTCATTTTATTGATATTTTCATTGTATATATTGCAGGCAAAATATAGGTCGCTACGGTCACAGCAAAAGTTTTTAGCACAACTTTGTACCCAATTAGAACAACAAAAGATTGAGCGCCAAGCTTTAGACATTGGCATTGTTCCCCAAGAGTTTGCACCTCTGTACCATACCTTAGATGAGTTATTGAAGGCCTTACCCGCAAGTGTGGGTAAGGATAAATTGACCGGGCTGGTGAATCGCGTTGGCTTGAAACGTGCGCTGGCCTCTATGATGCCGCTGACTCAAGGGACGCTAGTGCTGATTGATATTTATCGATTTCGCTATGTAAATGATCTTTTTGGGTTTGTATTTGGCGATATCTTGCTAAAGCAATTTGCAGAACGGTTAAACAGCTTAAGTTTATCTCCAAGATTAATCGCACGGCTCAATGGCGATGAGTTCTGCCTATATTACGAGCAAGCGTTGACTGAAGAGCAACTCATTCATTTAAGAGGCCGTTTGCAGGTGCCTTTTAGCATTAAGAACACGCCTGTCAGCGTTAAACTTCAAATCGGTTGTGTGCATTTACATGAACACCACGCCGACACGAGCCAGATGTTACGTCGCGTCGATTTGGCGCTGAAGAAAGCCCGCCACTCTCGTAGCGCGATTGCTTACTATGCCGAGAATGATGATATTCAACAGTTAAGAGAACTGAGAATTATCGATAGCTTGCCCAAAGGTTTACAACGCAATCAAGTGTATATGGTGTATCAAGCGAAACAGGATATTGCGACGGGACGGTGTTTTCAGGTTGAAGCCTTGATGCGCTGGGAGCACGACGAGCTTGGGGTTATTTCTCCTGGCGAGTTTATCCCCTTAGCCGAATATGCTGGCATGATTGATTTAGTGAGCCAATGGGCACTCGACCAAGTGTTAGCGCAGCAGGCAAAATGGCGCGCTGCAGGGATACAATTGTGCGTTGCAGTCAACCTATCAACACGGGATCTTGACAGTGAAACCTTGCCCCAAGAAATTGCGGCGAGATTGGCGCATTACAAACTTCCGCCCGAATCCTTAATGATTGAAATTACGGAAAGTACCTTAATGGCGGATTTAACTAAGGCGGTCGAAACCTTAGATAAAATTCGTGCGTTAGGGGTTAGGCTCGCAATTGATGATTTTGGTACCGGTCATTCTTCATTGGCTTATTTGAAGCATCTACCCGTTAATGAAGTCAAAATCGATAAAGCCTTTTTAAAGGATCTTGAGCAGGATAAACCGTCGGAATATATCCTCGAAGCCAGTATTAATATTGCTAAAAAATTAGGTTATGAAGTCACAGTCGAAGGGATCGAAACCCTTGAGATTAGAGATAGGCTGGTCGCTATGGGCGTCGATACCCTACAAGGTATGTATTACGCTAAACCTATGCGTGCCGCCGAACTTGAAATGAATTGGGCTAAGCTGCATCACATTTAAATCAGCCATTCATTAAACCAACTCTGAGTAATGTTAGACCCAGTAAATCCGACATCAATTAACGTTAGGACCAATTAACGTTAGGGCAGCTTTAATGAGTCGTTGCTCGCCCCATTCCTATGGGGCTCTAACGATCTTCATTATCGCTTTAGTCAAATCGCCCGTATTAGTTTTGCACCTTTGAGGCAAAACCTTGGCTTAAAACGGCGATTAACTCCGCTGGCATAGGCGCTAATTGGCGAGCTTGATTCATACATACCATTTCAATGGTGGCGGTGACGGCAGGCTTTTTACCTTGTGGACGCCAAATCTCCTGCTGCCACACAGTGCGGTACTTGCTTTCGAAGTAAAACTGAGTGCGCACATCGATAATATCGGCAAACTCCACCCCTTCATGGCACAGCATATCGCTACGATACACAGCGAAACCCAGCTGGTTTTGTTGCCACAAGGCACTTAAACGCTCCGCACCAATTACATGCTCACGGGCACGCTCGAAGTATTTCAAAAAGTTGGGGTGATACACCACGCCAGAAAAATCAGTATCTTCATAGTAGATTTGCACTGGAAAGGAAAAGGTCGGGCTAAATTGCGGCATGGGGTTAAGGTTATTCTAGGGAGTATTATGGCGCATTAGTTTAGCGGCTTATCTCTTTAAACAAAAGTAAGCCCGTGATCAATCTGTGATTAACTCATATTCAAGAAATATCACGCTAATCAGGCAGTAAAATCGCACTATCGTGCCTAACTCATTAATCCCTTCCTATACTGATAGCTGGAATACCTTTCTTATGTTGATTTGCTAGGTTGAGAGCTTCATATGAGCGAAATAAAAAAATCAGAAATATTGACCGAAAGTGGCACAAATGAACTCGAGATTATTGAGTTTCATCTGCATAAGATTCTCCCTAACGGCGGCCATAAAGTCTGTCATTACGGGATCAATGTCGCCAAAGTGCGGGAAGTGATTCGGGTGCCAGAAACCTCCGACTATCCCAATGCACAACCGCATATGGTGGGGGTGTTCTCTTTGCGAGAAAAGCTGATCCCTTTAGTCGATCTTGCCGGTTGGCTTGGCATATCGACACCGGAGGATTTAACCCATAAGGTCGTTATCGTCACTGATTTTAATAAGATGATTAATGGCTTCTTAATCGATAGTGTTCGTAGTATTCATCGGGTGTCGTGGGAGCAAGTTGAATCGCCGAGTCAATTTTTAGAAGCGGGTGAAAATGATTGTGTCGTTGCCGTGGTTCGCCGTGATGGCATGCTGATTATGATATTGGATTTTGAGAAAATCATTGCCGATATCAATCCCGAGCTGAGTATGGATAAGTACGATGTCACCCTCGATAGGAGCGTGCTGATCAATGATAAAATGCTGGCGAAACGTGAAGCGAAAACCATTTTGGTCGTCGATGACTCCGCTTTTATTCGCAAAATGATTGAAAATACGCTCCGCAGTGCAGGTTATAACATTATTACAGCTAAAGATGGTGGTGATGCGCTTGAAATGCTAATGGAATTTGAGAGTCTGGCTGAACAAGATAATGCTTCTATTTCAGACTTTGTCAGTGCTGTAATCACGGACGTTGAAATGCCTCGCATGGATGGCATGCATCTGGTTAAACGCTTAAGAGAATCCAAGGCATATCAACACATGCCGATTGTGATGTTTTCTTCCCTAATGAGCGAGGATAACCGTATAAAGGCAATAGCATTGGGGGCGAATGACACTATTACTAAACCCGAAATTGGCCGTATGGTCGGTATGATAGATAAATACGTATTTGAAGAGTAATGCCATTTCATTACGCTGCGATATTTGAATATCAGATACTTAGTACTAGAAATGCCAATCGCAGCTACCAAGGTCTTGAGAGATTCTTCAATGACAAACGATATAAAAGTAAAAAGCCATATTCACCGAAGCGAATATGGCTTTTTTGTAGGGTAAACTTCGCGACTAGCGGATGATCATTTGATCGCGCTCAGGTCCAACAGAAACCATGCTAACGCGCACACCCATTAGGGCTTCAATACGTTCAACATAGTGTTGCGCGGCCACTGGCAGGCTCTCAAAAGTGCGACAACCGGTAATATCTTCGCTCCAGCTTGGCATTTGCTCATACACTGGGCTCAACGCGGCAGTTTGTGGCCAAATTGGGTTCTCAGTGTGCTCACCTTCATAGGCAACACAGATTTTCAGATCTTTCATGCCTGATAGGCAATCAATCTTAGTCAGGGCAATTTCAGTTGCCGCTTGCAGCTCAACACCATTACGGGTGGCAACAGCGTCAAAGTAACCCATGTCACGTGGACGGCCTGTGGTTGCACCAAACTCGTTGGCGTTTTCACGGAACGCGTCTTGCTCTTCCATTGCCGTCACTAACGTGCCTGTACCTACTGATGAGCTAAAGGCTTTCGCTACCGCAATTACGCGCTCTGGGCGTAGCGCAGGTAAACCACTACCGATACCTGCGTAAGCCGCAGTCACGTTTGATGAGGTGGTGTAAGGGTATTCGCCGTACACTAAGTCACGGCCAGCACCTAATTGCGCTTCAAACAGTAAGCTTGCATCTTGTTTTTGTAATGCTTTTAATGGCTCAGTCACATTACAAATAAATGGACGCCATGGCGCAGTCACTTCTAACAACCATGCGGTCATTTCTGCGGCGGTTTGATTAAAATCGCAGCTTGGATAAAGTGCCTTTAATTGTGGCATTTTCCAGTCGAGCATAAATTGAATACGTTCTTGCAGCACTTCAGGTTGGTTTAACCAACCGACTAAAATGCCTTTTTTCATCACGCGATCACCATAGGCAGGTGCAATCCCTTGACGGGTTGAACCATAGGCTAAATCGCCAAGACGTTGTTCTTCTAAGGTATCTTCTAAGGCATGCAAAGGTAAGCACAGGGTCGCACGGTCAGAAATGCATAACTTGACGTCAACACCGGTCGCTTGTACTTCAGCAATTTCTATGCTGAGCTTTTCAGGGCTGATCACCATGCCAGGGCCTAATACTGCAATGCAGTTAGGGTTGAAAATGCCACTTGGTAATTGGTGTAATTTAAAGGTGCCATAGTCGTTGACTACGGTATGTCCGGCGTTGTTACCGCCTTGAAAGCGAATACTGGCAGCGGCATCCGCGGCTAAATAATCTACGATGCGGCCTTTGCCTTCATCACCCCAATTTGCACCCACAACCACGATCGACGGCATAACAACATCTCCACATTGATTAAGACGCTATGCTAGACCCGTCATTTGAATAAGAGAAATTAATTATGGTTATCATCTCAATAAGGATTTCATATATCATTGGCTATAATTAACGCTAATACATAGCAAAAGGAGGTTTTATGCTCGATATCCATTGGTTAAAGACCTTTGTGACTTTGGCTGAACATAAGCATTTTGGCAAAGCGGCCACGGCGCTGCACATGACACAGCCCAATGTTAGCTTGCATATTAAGCAGTTAGAGCAAAGCACTCGAGTCAAGCTGATTGACCGCAATCCTTTTCGATTAACGCAAGCGGGATTTCGCCTGTTAGAGAGCAGTCAGAAGACGTTAATGGAGCTACAAATTTGTCAGGCGGATCTCAATGCGATTAATGACCTTAGCCAAGGCACCTTGACCATTGCCGCCAGCGATATTATCTCGCGGTTATTATTGATCCAGCCGTTTCAGCTCTTTAAGGCGGAGTTTCCGGGAATAGATTTCTCTCTGCTCAACACTACCTCATCACAAGCCTCTGAATTGGTGAAAAATGCCGAGGCCGATTTAGGGTTTGTGATTGCGCAGAAGGAAAGTCAGCCACTGCATTTTACTGAGCTACAACAGATTAAATGGTGTGCAATCGGAGATAATTTACAGCAATGGCAGCAGGCAAAACCCTCTGTGGATACGCCCTTAGCCGAGCAACCGACGTTGATTTTATTAGGACACGATACGCGAACCCGCGAATTGCTCGATCCCGCATTGCCGTCGCTGAACTTATCGAATTACAGAATAATGGAAGTCGGCAGTGTTGACGCGCAAATCGATTGGGCTGAGGCGGGATTTGGTGTGGCTATCGTACCGGAATTTTCGGTTTACACTAAGGCGAATCTCACCACTAAAGTCACTCCTCTACCGCAATTCCCTACAACGAGTTTAGGTTATATTGTGCGCCAGAATCAGATCCTGTCGAAGGCTATTAAGCAACTGTTATATTGGGTGAATCAAGAGATCATTCGCTCGCAGCGGTAATCTATCATTCGCTTGTAGCGATAGTTGATTAGTCAGCGACTAAGAGCAGTTTGTTGTATTGGTCTGTGGCTTTTAGCTGTGATAAGCCAGCGTCGAGTTGGCTTGCTAAGGTTTGTGCTTGTGGATTTCCTTTCGAGAAGGCCAAAAAAATATCGCTGCTGTGGTTAGCAAATGCAGGAATAATCTCATCATCTACCCCCATTTTTTTCAGGTTTTCCTTGGCGACTAAGTCGAACATCAAGGCGGCATCTATGCGACCAATCAATAATAAATTGATGAGCTGTTGTTGGTTGGCGACGGTGACGATATTGAGCTGTTGCTGTTTAACTAATTTGGGAAACTCATCGCCATATTCATAGCTTTTAATCACGCCGATAACGGTGCCTTTAGGTAGCGCCCATTTATTGTCTGCCAGAATAGGTTTTTGTTTCTTTTGATAAAAAGATGCCGTGGCGATAAATAATGGGGTGTTTCCAAAGATGAAGCGTTGCTCAGTACTGTTCTCGCGGGTGACGTTAAACACCCCATCAACTGCACCTTTTTCCGCCATCATTAAGGCGCGGGAGTAGGGTACAACTAAGCTATTCACTTCAATATGCGACTGTTTAAAGGCGGCTTGGATTAAACGATGGGAAATACCTTGACCAAACTGATTGGCGAAAGGTGGCCAACTGTCTTCTGCAGCTAAGGTTATGGCTTGAGGTTGCGATTCTGCTGGTATTGCATTGCTTTCTTTAGCGAGTGCCATGTTACAAATAATGGATACGAGCAATAAAACGATGCTAAGTATCAATGCTGACGGCAAATTTAATGCCTGCTGCATCCTGAGCTTCATTCTGTTCCCTGCGCGCATTTTGCTGCCATCTCCCCGCTTAATATATGGCTTTTATAGCATAAAGAATTATATCTAGACTAATGATTTGAATATTAATTATTGATAGCGAGTACTTTTGTGATGTTTATAGGATATTTCAACAACCTCAGTTCGCTGTGTGCGGGTCTATTACTTTCGTTTACTGTGTTTACCATATTTAAGTGGGATTTTGCGCTGGGCAACGAATGAACAGGCTTAGCATTTTTGCTAAGTAGAAGAAATTGAAATGGATAGGTTTCAAAACTGCCATCAAACGAACCGCTAAAGTGCTTAGTGAGGTTCGTTTGATGGTGTGTTGTGTTGTGTTGATGTTAGCTGGGCTATTTGATCTTAGTGGCTTGCATCGTAAACCAAGTCTTATAGGGCTGATACTTGTCATAGCACCAATGGAATAGCGTGCTATAGAAGAAGAAAAAGATTAAAAAAACCGCTTCTAAGCCCATGGCTGCCAACCAGCCTATCTGTAAAAACCAAGCGATGGTCGGTATGCTAATGAAAATAAGTCCCCCTTCAAATCCAAAGGTATGCAGTATTCGGGTTTTTAAAGTGCGTTGCTCTCGATTTGCCCCAAATACTCTGTCGAATCCTAGGTTGTAGAAGTAGTTCCACACCACGGTATAAAGACTCAAAGCGATACCGACTATGACAAGCTCACTGGTTCCCTTGCCTGATATGAGGGCAGAAACCGGGATTATAATCGCGAGTGCAATCGCTTCAAAGAGTAAGGCGTTAAAGATACGTTCTGTCGTTTTCATGGCTAATCCCATTCATTCAATGTGACTATGGCCATATTTTTATCTAGTATAGGGATAAGTAATAGTTAGATAGTATCGGTAAAAGCGATATGTTTAGTCTCGAACAACTCGAAGCCTTTATGGAAACCGTAGAATCGGGTTCATTTTCGAATGCCGCAAGGCAACTTAAGAAAGCACAGTCCGTGATTAGCCAGCATGTGATGAATCTTGAAATTGACTGTGGGGTCGAGTTATTTGACCGTTCGGGTCGTTACCCAGTATTAACGGCTGAAGGCAGTAAATTATTGCCCTACGCAAGAGCGACGATTCTTCAACATAGAAGGCTTAAACATACCGCCTTATCGCTTTTTAGTCGTCAATCTTCAGAAGTGTGCCTTGCGATGGATGAAGGCATTCCTATACAGAGAATATCGGAAATTATTCAGTTGTTAGAAAGTGATTTCCCTAATATCGAACTCGAGTTTCTCAGTGCCTCAAGTATAGACATTATCGACATGGTGCATTCGGGAAGAGCATCTACAGGACTGATTTTTAGCGAATTATCTATGCCAAGTAGTATAGATTTTGAGAGTATTGGTGTGATTGAATTCGATCTGTATGTGGCGAGTTCGCATCCCTTAGCGAAATCAGTTGCACCGAACATGGACTCATTGCGACTGTATCGACAATTATGCATCCGCTCACGTAATACTAAAACCAGCAGTTTTCAGCAGGCGTTCAGTCCTGATGTTTGGTATGCCGATAACTATTACGTGTTATTGGAGCTCGCATTACAGGGCCATGGTTGGTGTCTGTTACCAGAGCACATGGCATCCAGCTCAGTTTTATCGGGCAACTTGACTCGGGTCCCTATAGAGTTTGAGCAGATAGGCTGGTATGCAAACGTCGATGTGATCCAGCATCAAGATAAAAGCAGCTTGCCATTATTGAAACGACTCAGGCAACTGTTTAGAGAACTCTTGGTTGTGCAGAAGTAAATGGTTGGACAGAAATAAATGGTTGGACGGAAATAAAGCAAAGCATAAATAAAACCCCAGTTAAGTGAGGACTCAACTGGGGTTTATTGTTTGTGCGCATTAGGATTTGTGCATTAGAGTTTATGGGTCAGGACTCATCATTGCGCGGAAAGTTAGCGAGCACTAGCTCGGCGACTTTGCGTAATTCATTCGGGCAAATCCCACTGGTCGCTTGTACGGCCATGCCTTGCAATACTGTGCCGACATAACGGGCAAGCAGTAACGGCTCGGCATCTGCTGGCAAATCCCCTTCATCTTTGGCGCGTTGCAATCTTTCGCACAGGGCGATTTCACCGTCGCGGCGACGATTAATCAAAGTGTCTTTAATCGCTTGCCCTGCTTCACTGCAGGTTAATGCCCCTTGAACAATCAAACATCCCTGCGGATGGCTTTTATCCACCAAAGAGCTCGCGGCCCCGAGCAGCATTGACTCGACCACTAGATAGGCGGTTTTCTGCTCCAGCGCGGGATAGAAAAACGCACAGGGGCGTTGTTCATATAATTCTATCGCTTTGAGAAATAACTGTTCTTTATTGCCGAAGGCGGCATAAAGGCTTGGCTTATTAATGCCCATAGCTTGGGTCAAATCGGTTAACGATGTACCTTCAAAACCTTTGCGCCAGAAGACCTCTAAGGCTTTGGCTAATGCATCGTCAGTGTCGAAGGCACGTGGGCGACCTACACAGGGCGTCTGGGTGACGGTTGACATCATTAGGCTCCTCAATTCTCAATTGCCCCTAGGATAGACATGGGTTTAGTCCGTGTCCAGCCACACTTGCTGACTGATGACCGACTAAGGGGATTTGTCTACTTAGTCATCCAAGGTGTCACCTAAGTTCAGCATTCAATCCGTGTCAGTCAGCGTTCGCCTCAATATTCAAAAAAATGCTTTGAAGATCAAATTAGTGGCTTTCCGCCTAAGGGCGCATTGCAAAGTAAAGATCAGTGCGCGCCTTTAATTTAATACCAATCGGTACATAAATTTGTTGACAGAGTCATTTTACGCTATATATTACCGTCCAGTACAGAATATTTTTTACCAGTCGGTATTTAAATGTGTGTGGTTCGAACAGCGTGACATGCCCGCCACTTTGAGGATAGTAATATGAAGAGCAATAAACCCTTACGAATAATGATGTTAACGGCTGTGGCCGCTTTCGTTCTGTCAGCTTGTGGTGAGCAAACAGCGCAGCAGGGACCAGCACCAAGTGCGCCTATGGTGGATGTAGCCCAAGTATTGCATGAGCGAGTGACCGAATGGGATGAGTTTACCGGCCGTTTACAGGCGCCAGAAAGTGTCACCCTTATCCCGCGTGTATCTGGATATATCGACTCAGTGAATTTTAAAGAAGGCGCCTTAGTGAAAAAAGGCGACGTGTTATTCCGCATCGACCCGAGCGTATTTGAAGTGGAAGTGGCCCGGTTAAAAGCAGATCTTGCTAGCGCACTCTCTGCTGAGCAACTGGCCACAAATGACTTTGAACGAGCCCATAAACTGTTTGACCAAAAAGCGGTGTCTGCCGAGTTACTCGATACCCGTGAGTCAAACAAACGCCAGACCGCGGCTGCAGTGGCCTCGGTGAAAGCGGCCCTGATGCGCGCCGAGCTTGATTTAGCTTATACCCAAGTGCAAGCACCAATTGATGGCCGCGTGTCCTACGCGAATGTCACCGCGGGCAATTATGTCACCGCAGGGCAGAGTGTGCTGACCAGCTTAGTCTCTACCGCCAGCATGTATGCCTATTTCGATGTGGATGAGCAAACCTATCTTAAATACGTGAAATTAACGGCCGAGAAGAAACGTAACGATCCCCGCGCTGGCGACAACCCTGTGTACATGGCTTTAGCTAATGAACGTGATTATCAACATATCGGTATGGTCGACTTTGTGGATAATGCGATGGATAAGCAAACCGGCACCATTCGCGTGAGAGCTTCTTTTGACAATGAAGACAATAGCTTATTGCCTGGCTTGTTTGCTCGCCTTCGCACTGCAGGTAGTGGCGCTTATGAAGGTATCTTGATTGACGATAAAGCCGTTGGCACAGATCTGAATAATAAGTTTGTGTTAGTGGTGGGCGCCGATGGTTTAGTTGAATATCGCGGCGTGACCTTAGGCGAGAAAGTCCAAGGACTGCGCATCGTGACCCAAGGTTTGAAGGCCGAAGACAAGATTGTAGTCAACGGTATGCAGCGTGTGCGGCCTAAGATGCAAATTGATCCGCACATGGTTGAAATGGTTGATAGCGACAAGCTTGAAGCATTACGCCAAGCCCAGTTATTGCTCGATAAAAACCAAGATACTTTGACGGCGCAAGCGGTCGAAACGGCTAGCCGCGGTTAAGGAATAGAACACCATGTTGTCGCAGTTTTTCATTAAAAGACCGATATTTGCAGCCGTACTCTCACTGCTGTTCTTTATCACAGGGGCGATTGCCGTTTGGCAACTGCCGATCACTGAATACCCTGAAGTTGTGCCGCCCACAGTCGTAGTTACCGCTAACTACCCAGGCGCTAACCCTAAAGTGATTGCCGAAACCGTGGCTTCGCCACTGGAGCAGGAAATCAACGGCGTCGAAGACATGTTGTACATGTCATCCCAAGCGACGTCCGATGGACGCATGACCTTGACCATCACCTTTGCCATTGGCACAGATGTAGACAGGGCGCAAACCCAAGTGCAGAGCCGAGTCGATCGCGCTATGCCGCGTCTGCCGCAGGAAGTGCAACGCTTAGGCATAGTCACCGAAAAGTCATCGCCAGACTTGACCATGGTGGTGCATTTGCTGTCACCGGATAACCGTTATGACATGTTGTATTTGTCTAACTATGCGGCGCTGAACGTTAAAGATGAGCTCGCACGGATTAAAGGTGTGGGCGCGGTACGCTTGTTTGGCGCTGGGGAATACAGCCTGCGTATTTGGCTCGACCCGAATAAAGTTTCTGCTCTGGGTTTATCACCTGCGGACATTATTGCTGCCGTGCGTGAGCAAAACCAACAGGCGGCAGCGGGCAGTTTAGGCGCTCAGCCAAGTGGTAGTGCTGACTTCCAACTCTTGATTAACGTGAAAGGCCGTTTAACTGAACTGTCTGAATTTGAAGATATCATCATCAAAGTCGGTCAAAACGGTGAAGTGAATCGTTTGAAGGATGTGGCTCGTATCGAGCTGGGTGCGACGAGTTATGCGCTGCGCTCTTTACTCGATAATAAGGATGCGGTCGCTATTCCTGTATTCCAAGCATCGGGCTCTAATGCGATTCAGATTTCCGACGATGTACGCGCCAAAATGGCAGAGCTGTCTAAAGGATTCCCTGAAGGACTCGAATACGAAATCGTATACGATCCAACCGTCTTCGTGCGTGGCTCGATTGAGGCTGTGGTAAAAACCTTGCTCGAAGCCGTGTTGTTGGTGGTGTTAGTGGTAGTGCTGTTTTTGCAAACCTGGCGCGCTTCAATTATTCCGCTGGTTGCTGTGCCTGTATCGTTAGTTGGTACCTTTGCCTTTATGCATTTGCTCGGCTTCTCACTTAACGCCCTGTCGCTGTTTGGACTCGTGCTCGCCATCGGGATTGTGGTGGACGATGCAATTGTGGTGGTCGAAAACGTCGAGCGTAATATTGCCGCTGGTTTAAGCCCAGTTGCGGCAACGCAAAAGGCGATGAAAGAAGTGACAGGCCCGATTGTGGCAACCACCTTAGTGCTTGCGGCGGTGTTTATTCCGACGGCGTTTATGAGTGGCTTAACTGGGCAGTTTTATAAACAGTTTGCCTTGACTATTACAATCTCGACTTTTATCTCGGCGATTAACTCACTGACTTTGAGCCCAGCGTTATCGGCGTTATTACTCAAGAGCCATGATGCGCCAAAGGATGGTTTAACTCGTCTAATGGACAAGTTGTTCGGTGCTTGGTTGTTCACGCCTTTTAACCGCTTATTTAGCCGAGCATCCGATGGCTATGGTTGGTTAGTGCGTAAAGTGATCCGTTTTGGCGGCATTATCGGCCTAGTGTATTTAGGCATGGTAGCGCTAACGGGCGTGCAATTTGCTCATACACCAACGGGTTATGTACCGGGTCAAGATAAACAGTATTTAGTGGCGTTTGCTCAGTTGCCCGATGCGGCATCCCTCGAACGTACCGATACCGTGATCAAAAAGATGTCTGAGATTGCCCTTAATCACCCTGGTGTGGCGCACTCGATTGCCTTCCCTGGCCTTAGCATCAACGGTTTTACTAATAGTCCTAACTCAGGCGTGGTGTTTGTCGCGCTTGATGATTTTGAATTGCGTAAGAGTCCAGAGCTGTCGGCGAATGCCATTGCTGGGCAATTGAATAAAGAGTTTGCTGGTATTCAAGACGCATTTATTGCCATCTTCCCGCCGCCACCTGTGCAAGGCCTCGGCACTATAGGAGGGTTCCGTCTGCAAATTCAAGACAGAGCCAACCTTGGTTATGAGGCCTTGTATCAGGTGACCCAACAAGTGATGTACAAGGCGTGGGCCGATCCTCAGTTAGCCGGAATTTTCTCTAGCTATCAGGTGAACGTGCCACAACTTGAACTAGATATTGATCGAACTAAAGCGAAACAGCAGGCAGTGTCGCTCGATCAAATCTTCCAGACATTACAAACCTATATGGGCTCGACCTATGTCAACGATTTCAATCGTTTCGGTCGAACCTATCAGGTGAACATGCAAGCCGATGAGGCGTTCCGTCAAAGCCCGCAGCAAATAAGTCAGCTGAAGGTGCCGAATCTGAATGGTGACATGATCCCGCTAGGGTCGTTCATCAACGTCAGCCAAAGCTCAGGCCCAGACAGAGTGATGCACTATAACGGCTTTACGACCGCTGAAATCAACGGTGGCCCAGCAGCTGGTGTGAGTACCGGCCAAGCGCAGGCAGCGATTGAGAAAATCCTCGCCGAGACGCTCCCAAATGGTATGACCTACGAGTGGACTGAGTTGACCTATCAGCAAATCTTAGCAGGCAATACGGGCTTGTTAGTCTTCCCGCTGGTGATCTTGCTGGTGTTCATGGTGCTCGCAGCCCAGTACGAGAGCTTAAGCTTGCCATTGGCGATTATCTTAATCATTCCAATGACCTTGCTCTCAGCCCTCAGTGGAGTGTTAATTTACGGTGGTGACAACAATATCTTCACCCAAATTGGCCTGATAGTGCTGGTGGGACTCGCGACTAAGAACGCGATTCTGATTGTGGAATTTGCCAAAGAAAAACAAGACCATGGTATGGAAGTCATGGAGTCGATTCTCGAGGCGGCGCGCTTACGTTTACGCCCCATCTTGATGACCTCTATCGCCTTTATCATGGGGGTGGTACCCATGGTGTTTTCAACAGGCGCGGGCGCCGAGATGCGTCAAGCCATGGGCGTGGCAGTATTCGCCGGTATGATTGGTGTGACAGTGTTCGGCCTTATCCTAACGCCTTTGTTCTACTACGCACTGGCAAAACGAGGCAGTAAAAAAGTCGAAGAGCATAAAGAGCTAACCATCAGTTAAGTTGGTTTCTCGCAATGGACTAATGCATAGAAAAGGCCTACATCATGTAGGCCTTTTGTTTGATCTCGGCGAAAATCAATAGTGTTGACTATAGTTTAATCAGAGTAAAAGGATGATTGGATAATTGCAATGGAAACTTTTCAACCCCATGAACTAAAAGTGAAAATTGATGTAAGACATGCTTTATTAGCCGTAGCTAAAGCATTAGATTTTGTGGGCGTTGATGACTTACACCATGGGCACAGAGTCGCGTATATGGCCTATGAATGTGCCTCGGTGTTAAATTGGCCCGATGATAAGAAGCAGTTTGCCTATTTTGCTGGGCTAATTCATGACTGTGGCGTGTCCTCATCGGAGGAACATTTGCGCCTACTCAAGCTGATGCAGCCCGAGGATGCCAACTCCCATTGCGAACGTGGCTATCAAGCTCTAGTAAAGTGTCCACTATTGGATAAGTTTGCAGCCTCTGTGCGCTATCATCATACCCCATGGATAGAGAATCAGAGCCTCGTGTTGCCAGCGTTTGAGCGAGATATTGCTGCACTGATTTTTCTGGCAGACCGTACAGACTTTTTACGCGCTCGATATACTCAAGGTTGTCATGAGGAGCTCATAACTTTGCATGAGAGCTTAGTGGCTGAAAATTTAAGAGTGCACAGTGGCAGTTTATTTGAACCGAATATGGTTGACGCTATGTGCCAACTGGTTAATAAAGATGGCTTTTGGTACAGCATGGACGTCAATAGCATAGAACAGATGGTTGTTGATTTTGAGATAAACCATTTTTATGACAAAGAGTTAGATCTCGACGGCGTTATTCAACTGGCTAGATTTCTTGCAAAAATAGTCGATGCTAAAAGTCCTTTCACTTTCCATCATTCCGATAAAGTGGCCTTGCTCGCAAAACTGGTAGCCCTCGATTGTGGCGTGCCAGCTCTCGATGCCGAGTTGTTATATGTCGCTGGTTTATTACACGATGTCGGCAAACTTAAAACCCCCGATGCGTTATTACACAAAGAAGGCAAGTTAACGAAAGAAGAATATTCCATCGTAAAACGTCACACAGTCGATACCGAAAACACCCTGAAATGTTTTTTCCCAAAATCTGTGATTGGTGAATGGGCTTCAAACCACCATGAACGTCTCGATGGTTCAGGTTATCCCTTTAGCAAGCGACAGGAAGAGTTAGATTTGCCATCACGAGTTTTGGCTATCGTTGATGTATTCCAAGCACTCACACAGAAACGGCCTTATCGGGGCTCATTGAAACTGACAGAAGTCTTTGAAATTATGACTCTTATGGTTGAGCAAGGTAAGTTGGACTCGTATGTCTATGGTGTGTTGCAAGCTGATGCTGATAATTTTTATCAGTTATCTACCCAAGAATATAATGAAACGGAAGTGCCAGCGTTGAGCCAGTATGGTTCGATTTAAACGTCGTGGTTATCCGTGCTTGAAATGTGTGTATGATGTTGTTTATCCATTATTTGTGGTCACTTTCGTGCGTAATGGCAGTTGGACGATTAGAATGATTACTGTTTTGGCGCTCTTCTATAGGTTCCAATGGAATATTCGATATATTAGTGATGTACAATGCTACACGAATAAAAATAGTTTGTTTTACGCCGTACTCAGCTAAGGTACTTGTTGACCTTGCATCACTATGCCCGAGGTAACTGATGATCTTAAATCGCGCTTTATTTGCTCTAGTTTTGAGTGTTTCTGCCTCTCTGACGCCTCAAATCATGGCTGCTGAGCTCAATATTAAGCTGGTGGATCTACAGCAGCAGGCGATTGCCGATACTGTCGTGGAGTTGATCCCGGCAGTGATGCCCGATAAGGCTATGCCTGTTGGACATTATGAAATGTCACAAAAAAATCGAACCTTTATCCCTTTTGTGTTGGCGGTCCCTAAGGGCGCCAAGGTGGATTTTCCTAACCTAGATCGCACTCGTCACCATGTGTATTCCTTTTCCGAGGCGAAACCTTTCGAACTTAAACTGTATGTGGGTCAAGCCGAAGCGCCGATCCTGTTCGATAAACCCGGCTTAGTCGCACTTGGCTGCAATATTCACGATTATATGCAGGCATTTATCTATGTGGCGGATAGCCCAATTGTTGCAGTGACGGACGAAAAAGGTGAGATCCAGTTTAAGGATCTTACGGCCGGTCAATATAAAGTCAAACTCTGGCATCCATGGCAGAAGGTGGCCTCAGAGCCGACTGAGCTAGTGTTAACCACTGGCGCGAATCAACTCAGTTTGTCCTTAGACATTGAGCGCCAAGCTAAACCGTCAGCCCCGCCAGCGGGATTTGGCCACTACGATGCTCAAGGCAAGCCATTACATGCTAAATAGTTTTCGCGCACGGCTGATTTTAGTTTTCTTTATTGTGCTGACTCTAGTGCAGTTTGCCACGGCATTTTCTGTATTGACGGCGACCGAAAGGGACAACTTTTTACAGCAACAAAAAAGTTTAGATATTGGTGCCAATGTGTTTCTCGAAGTCCTTTCGAATCGCGGTATTCAGCTCAGCCAAAGTTTGTCCGTGCTCAGTGCCGATTTTGGTTTTAAGCGCGCGATTGCCACCGGCGAGCAAGAAACCATTGAGTCAGTGTTATCCAATCACGGCTCTCGTATCGGCGCCGACGCTGCAGTATTGTTGTCTCCAAAAGGAGAGCTGTTGACCTCGAGTCTGCCCGGACTCACTCAGGATGACATTCAATCCTTATTCGATATGACCACCAGCAATAACAATGCTTTAGCTATCCTCAATTTTGATCATGCCAGCTATCAGTTTGTGTTGCAGCCCGTGAAGGCGCCGACCTTGATTGCTTGGGTCGGAATGGGGTTCCTATTGGATGAGAAAGTCGCCCAACAAGCTAAAGCCATTACCGGTATCGATGTCAGCTTTGTCAATCAAGCCACGGGTCGTACCGAAATCGCGTCAACTTTATCCGACGATGAAAAACGCAGTGTGGTAGAGCAGGCGAGCCTATTCCCCAGCCTACTGAAAATGCCCAGTGAGAACATTCCCGTGGATTATCTATCCATGGCGATCAAACTTTATGATCATAACGGCAGCCAATTAGCCCTACTGCATCAGTCAAACCTTAAGTGGCAGCAAAGTTATCAGCATCTACGCAATAATATGTTGCTGATTTTTGCTTTGACCTTAGCGCTGGCGATTGTAATTGCGATTTGGTTGTCGGGCAGTTTGACTGAGCCTGTGCATCAACTGGTGACCTATGCCCGTAAAATTGGTCAAGGTAAGCAGCCTGGCAATATTCAAGGTGCGCCAGCAGAACTGCGGGTGTTGGCCAAAAGTTTGTCCTTGATGCGCGACGATATTGAAGCGCGGGAAAAGGATTTAGTCTATCAATCCCACCACGACAGTTTGACGGGATTGCTCAATCGTTTTGCGGCTAAACAGTATTTAGCGGATCTTAAACATGAGCTAGCCGGCGCTATGGTATTGCTGGATATTAAACATTTTCGCCATATCAACGACATTATCGGTTTTGCTAACGCCGATACTTTATTGGTGCTTTTTGCCCGCCGTTTAGAGCAATTAGCCCCCACTCCAGATTTACTCGCGCGATTAGACGGCGACTCATTTTTACTCCTGTATAGCCAAGGTATTCGTCCCGAGCACTTGCTGAAATCATTGGATATGTTGGAGTCGCCATTTCCAATCCAAGGCTCAAATATCTCTCTTACCGTGCGGGCGGGATTACTTGAAATCGATGGCAACGGTGCCGATATCGATGTGTTAGTACGCCGCGCCGAAATTGCCCTCAATCAAGCCTGTCTCGAAGAGCAACGTATTGTCAGTTATCGTCAGGGCGCCGATGAAAAGTATCAGCGTGAGCTGACGATTATCCGTGATTTGCCTATAGGTTTAGCGCAAAACCAATTGTATTTAGTGTTCCAACCTAAAGTGGATTTACGCCTAAACCAGTGCACTGGCGCCGAGGCATTGATCCGCTGGCAACATCCTACGCTAGGGTTTATTCCGCCCGATGAGTTTATTCAACTCGCTGAAAACTCTGGCAACATTGATATAGTCAGCCAATGGGTGTTGCAGCAGGCGATTAAACAATTAGTCGCATGGCAGCAGCGGGGTATGCTGCTAAAACTGGCCATTAACCTGTCGGCCCATGATTTAGTCGATACCCGCTTGCCGAATCAAATTGCTAGTTTATTAAAAGACAATAATCTGCCAAGCGGCGCACTCTGCATCGAAGTCACCGAAGGCGCTGTGATGAAAGATGCACAGACAGTAGTGAGTGTGTTGCAGCGATTCCGTGACATGGGCGTGTCGGTCGCCATCGATGACTTTGGCACAGGGCATTCATCCTTAGCTTATTTGAAAATTTTGCCGGTCAATGAAGTGAAGATTGATCGTAGCTTTATCAAAGACATGCTCACGAATAGTCAAGATGTGATGATAGTGAACACGAGCATTCAGTTGATCCACGGCCTAGGGTTTACCGTTGTGGCCGAAGGGGTTGAGGAACCAGAAGGCGTTGAAATTCTGCGTAACCTCAATTGCGACATCATCCAAGGCTATGTGTTTTCAAAACCCTTAAAAGCGGCTGAATTTGATCTGTGGTTTGAAGCGTTTAACCATAAAAATCCCTCTGGCGCATAAGTTAATTTGCCCAAGAAAGCGCACAAAAAACCTTAGACTTAGTCGTGTTTGAAAGAATAAAGCGGAGTAGCGAGTGAACATTGCCATGAATGCATTGAAGTTGAATTCATTAGCTTGGAATTGTGCTAAGGCTTTGCCTTGTCTGTGTTTACTATTGGGCACAGTTCCTGCGTTTGCCGAAGGTAGCCGCGTGGTTGCGACTGGCGGCGGGACGACGATTGAGGGCAGTGCTGGCGGTGGCATAGTGCCGTGGGCGGTGATCAACGGTTATGGTAGTAGCGATGAATGGTCCGCTACGGCGATGGCGACAGGCGTTTATGTCGATGACTTTTCGCTGAAAGTGATTGGCGCTTCCTTGAGTTTTGATAATCGATTCGAGCTCAGCGTTGCGCGGCAAACCTTTGATTTAGATACTATGGGCGGCGAGTTAGGCCAAGATATCTTTGGGGTAAAATACAAGCTTGCCGGCGAGTTACTTTATACGGCTATGCCGCAAATCACCTTAGGTGCTCAGTATAAAAGAGTCGATGACTTTGCGATTCCTCAGGCGGTTGGGGCGCGGGATGATTGGGGGTTAGATGTGTATATTGCTGCCAGCAAAGTGTTTTTTGATGCGGTGGCGGGGCGCAATTTATTACTTAATGGTACCGTGCGCGCGACCAAGGCGAATCAAACGGGTTTATTGGGTTTTGGTACCCAAGCCAGTAATGATTATCAGTTTGTGCTCGAAGCGTCTGTGGCGGTATTACTAACGGATAATGTGGCGCTGGGTATCGAATATCGCCAGAAACCCAATGAGTTAGCTTTTGCCCGTGAAGATGATTGGCAGGATGTGTTTTTAGCGTGGTTTATCAATAAGCATCTTTCCGTGGTCACGGCTTATGCGAATTTAGGCAGTATTGCGGGTTTTGCCGATCAGCAAGGTTGGTATGTGTCGGTGGAGGGAGCACTATGAGTCGTTTATTGCTGAAGCTATTACCTGTCGCCGCTTTGTTTTTTTTCACTGGCTGCGCAGTGCAAACGGCTGAATCATCGGCGCCACAGGTTAACTCAAATAATGGCAACTCAAGCCAGCAAACCTTATATCAAGAGTTAGGTGGTGAAGCTGGTTTATCAGCGATTGTCGATGGCTTACTTGCCCGTATAGCAACCGATCCACGCATAGTGCATCACTTCCAAGAGACGGATATTGCGTTATTTCGTGAGCGCGCCATTGAGCATTTTTGTCTGATTGCTGATGGCGGTTGTGTGTATCACGGTGAAAATATGGCACTGAGTCACCAAGGGTTGAATATTACTCAGGCGGATTTTGATGCCTTAGTGGGCCATTTAATTGAATCGATGAAGGAGCAACACATACCATTATCGACCCGCAATGCCCTCCTAAAACGTCTCGCACCTATGTATTCGGACATTACCTATCATTAGATGTGTTGTAACTTTGATGGCTAAAATAGTGAATTTAAGATGCTGTTGCCGTGATCGATAGCAGCATTTTTTATGGGTACTAGAGCAAGAGTGCGGCATCTATGGGGTGAAATTGAGACGCTGCATCCCTTAAGGATTTAGCCGTCAGGGTAGGGACGCCATAGACTTGGGTTTCAACGCCATATTTTTGATGGATTTTTTGCAGCAATAAATCGAAATCGCCATCACCAGACAATAAGATCACAGTATCCACTTCACTCGCCGCTTCCATAATATCGATAGTGATCCCCACATCCCAGTCGCCTTTGGCCGAGCCATCGCTGCGCTGAATGAAAGGTTTTAACTTCACTTCAAAGCCTATGTGCTTTAACGCGTCCTGGAATTTTAACTGCCCATCGTCCCCCTTGTGGATGGCATAAGCTACGGCCAACGCTATGTCCCCCTCGTAACCTAAGTGTTGCCATAATTTACGGTAATTAAATTGGCGGCCATAGGCTTCACGGCAGGTGTAATAAATGTTTTGTACATCCACAAATAAAGCGATTTTTTTCAAGGGATTCGTATTTTTCGATCTGGGAAAAGACTTCTCGCACTATAACACAGCAAGTCGCCAACGGGCGCTAAATGGAAAGTACAGCTCTCGGTTGAGCGGGGAAATTGCCTCACCAGAGTTGTACTCGCGGGATTGGATATTTGGCTAAATGTTAGGGGATTTAAAATATTGCGCCGGAGTGGTGCCGGTATATTGCTTAAAAAAGCTGATAAAGGCACTGTCACTGGAAAATTGTAAATTAAAGCCCACCTGCGCCACCGATTTCCCCGCCGCCAATTGTTCAATGGCCGAGAGTAAACGCCATTGCTGGCGCCATGCTTGATAAGCCATTCCCGTCTGTGCGCTAAAAATACGGCTAATTGTGCGTTCACTGGCTCCGATTTCTACTGCCATATCCTTAAGATTGGCTGGCGGTTTTTGGTGTTGTTGCAGTTGCGCAAGCCAGGTTTTTAAACGTTTATCCTGTGGGAGGGGTAAAGCCAGATTTTCTTCCGCGGCATGGCCCAATTCTTCGCAGAGCAGCAAAAAGGCATTGTGTTGAGTGCTTCTTGGTTTGTCCCAAGGCCAAAACGACATAGTGTCGATTAACGCTTTGAGTAGCGGGTTTACATGGAAAATAGTGACTTTATCGGGCAATGAAGTGACGGTTTCTGGTTCAAAGTAGAGTGAGCGATAGGCAACCACATTACGCATGGTAACGCTGTGCTTAACGCTAGCTGGCAACCAAGCCGCACGCGTTGGCGGTAACACCATTTGAGTATCGGCTAGGGTGAATCTCATCACGCCTGTGGGAGCGTACAGCAGTTGTGCTTTTCTGTGGTAATGCACTCCCGAGTCGTGTTCGCCCATATCTGCGGCAATGCCAATGACCAGATTATCCAGCTGGTCTGGATTAAATTGCTGTTCAGGTAGAATAAAGGCCATTTTGTCCTATTTTTGATGTTTTTTGTCTAAGTGTTGCTAATGGACACATTTGGATTTTATCTATACTGCGCCATCTTTGACAAGTATGGAGCGACATTTCGGTAAACCAACTCATTTGGATGACTGAAATGGACTAAAAATCATGAATATAAAACCACCATTAGGGCTCGTTGTGCTGCTAATGATGTTTCCGCAAATTATGGAAACCATTTATAGCCCTGCTTTGCCTAATATTGCAGAAAACTTTGCGGTGTCGGTTGCCGCTGCATCGCAAACCTTATCTGTGTACTTTATGGCCTTTGCCATCGGCGTATTTTGCTGGGGCCGCTTAGCTGACATTATTGGTCGCCGTAAAGCTATGCTCGCGGGATTAGTCTGTTATGCCATTGGCTCAGCGTTAGCCTTGATGGTTAGTGACTTTAGCCTGTTGTTGATGGCCCGCATATTGTCGGCCTTTGGCGCGGCAGTGGGTTCTGTGATTACCCAAACTATGATGCGTGACAGTTATAGCGGCGAAGAATTAGCCAAAGTCTTTTCTGTGATGGGAATGTCACTTGGAATAAGCCCAGTTATCGGATTGCTATTGGGCAGTGTTCTCAGTGCGTATTGGGGATATCAAGGGGTGTTTGTCGCACTCATGGTCTCTGCAATCGTGTTGTTATTTTTGTCGGTAAGATCTTTACCCGAAACTAAACCCGTACATACTCAGAAAATCGCCATAGGCGAGTTAGCGATTAAGATGCTTAGTGACAGCGGGATTATTAAGAACACCTTGTTGGTGGCGGCGTTTAATCTGATGTGGTTTAGCTACTTTTCACTGGCGCCATTTATGTTTGAGGCGCAAGGGTTATCGACGCTTGCCTTTGGTACCAGTGGCTTACTGTTAGGCTTTGGTACATTCCTTGGCAGTTATGTTAATAAAATAATGCTGGGTCGAGGCCACACTGGTGCACGACTGATTCGCTTAGCCAGTGCTATTGCACTTGTCGGTGGACTAGGTATTTGGCTGATCCAATCGACCTTTATGGGGCTGAATAATGTTTACTTTTTAGCGCCTATGCTCTTGATCGTGATTGCTTACGGGATAGCGATTCCGAACATACTCAGCTCGGCTCTGGCAAACTACCGCGCCTATGCGGGCTCTGCTGGCGCACTCTTCGGACTGTTTTATTACATTTTGTTGGGACTAGGTTTAGGCGGCGCAGGAATCATTCACCATTTAGGTATAGTGATTACGTTAAGTGCACTGCTTTGTGTTGGATTAGGTGTAAATGTGGGCTTAGCCCATAAAGCAAAAAACGCTTAAATATAAATAGAAAAAGCCAAGGCACTGATTGCCTTGGCTTTTTGTTATGTGATTATTTACATTGATGAGTAGGCGTGAAGCGCTAGGCTTTAGGCGCAAGCTCCTGCTGCTTTGTCGCCGCCTCTTGTGCCGCTAACTCTTGTGCTTTAATTGCCGCTTCGAGCTTAGCTTCAACATATCCCGGTGAATGGGTCGCTGCCGAGATTAATCGATACATGGCAGGGATGACGAGTAGTGTCACAAAGGTGGCGAATGCCATACCGAAGAACACTACAGTACCCACAGCGATACGACTTTCTGAACCTGCGCCCGTCGAGAAAATTAACGGCACAGCGCCAACTAAAGTGGTGAAGGCTGTCATTAGGATTGGCCGCAAACGACGGGATGACGCATCGATAATAGCTTTATCGAGTTCAAAACCGCGGTCACGCAATTGGTTAGCAAACTCTACGATAAGGATACCGTTTTTGGTCACCATACCAATCAACATGATCATGCCGATCTGGCTGTAAATATTAATCCCTTGACTGGTGAGCAGTAGACCCAAGAAGCCACCAAATACACCCATAGGCACAGTAAACATCACCACTAACGGGTTGATAAAACTTTCAAACTGCGCGGCTAAGACTAAGTAAGCAACCAGTAAAGCTAAACCAAATACGATAAAGATACTGCTTTGGTTTTCCTTAAAGTCTTTGGATTCGCCGGTGTAACCAATGGAAATATCCTTAGGTAATAATTCAATGGCTTTAGCATCAAGAAACTTTAAGCCCTCACCTAAGGTGTAGCCTTCACTGACGTTTGCCTTAAGGGTGATCGATTTTTGCTTATTGGTGTGGCTTAATCTTTGTGCCGAGGCTATTTCTTCGATATGGGTCACGGTATCAAGCGTCACTAACTCGCCCTTACCGGAACGCATGTAGATTTGGCTAAGATCGCCAACGTTGTTAAAACTGTTCTCATCGCCGCGCAAGTACACATCGTATTCTTCGCCGCGATCCACATAGGTGGTTTCGGTGCGACCGCCGAGCATGACTTCTAAGGTTTGCGACACTTCATCGACACTGATACCCAATTCAGCTGCGCGTTCTTTATCAACAGTCACGATAAGCTCAGGCGTGGTTTCGGCGTAATCTAAGTCGGCGCCTTCCATCATAGGGCTGGCGTTGGCTTCTTCTTTGAGCACCTGCGCCCACTTAAACAGTTCGGCATAGTCCGAACCACCAAGCACAAATTGCACCGGTTCGCTCGATTGGCCCCTAAAGCCTGGCATCATAGGGCGAACCATCACATCGGGAATGTCTTTCAATGCTTTGCTAATAATCCCAAGCGCTTGCTGTGCGGATTCGGTGCGTGTGCCCCAATCTTCAAGCTGCATGATCACAAAGCCCGTTTGATCGCCCGCACGGCCACCAAACGCGGGGGCTTGCACGCTGAAGGAGCGCAGCACACCTTGACCCAGCAAGGGCATAAGTCTGTCTTCGACGATATCCATATTGGCTGTCATACGGTTATAACTGGTGCCTTCGGCGCCTTTAACAAAGGCGAACAACACACCGCGGTCTTCCTGCGGCGCCAGCTGTGACGGCACTTGTTGCATTAACCAAGCACTGCCGCCGATACAGGCGAGAATAACTAAGGGCGCGAGTAGACGAAGTTTAATCGCCCGAGTAACGGCGACGCGATAGACGCTTTCCATGCGGGCAAAACCGCGATCGACCCAACGATTAAAGCGATTCGGTTTGACGTTGGCTTTAAGTAACTTGCTGCTCAGCACGGGCGTAAGTGTCAGTGCTACTAAGGAGGAAAACAGCACCGACACCGCCAGCATCACGGAGAACTCGGTAAATAAGAGTCCGACCATACCCTCCATAAAGGAAATCGGCAGGAATACCATAACTAATACCGCCGTGGTGGCGACAACGGCAAAGCCCACTTCGCGGGTGCCTTTATAGGCGGCGAGTAAGGGCTCTTCGCCTTTTTCTATATGGTGGAAAATGTTCTCGACCACCACAATCGCATCATCGACCACTAGACCGATTGAGAGGATTAACGCCATCAATGTCAGTAGGTTAATCGAATAACCTAGCATGTTAGCGGCGATAAATGCCGAGATTAACGATACCGGAACCGTTACCGCAGGGATGAGTGTCGCCCGCGCTTGTCCGATGAAGATATACAGCACGAGTACCACTAAGGCGCCCGTGACATAAAGGGTGCTATACACCTCGTTAATCGAGCGGTCGATAAATACGGTAGAGTCGAAGTCGACCACTAGGCTAGTGCCTTCGGGCAGGAAGTCTTGTACGCGGTCGACTTCTTGGTGCACTTCTTTGGCAACGAGCAATGGGTTGGCATCGGACTGGGCAATAATGCCTAAGCTGATGTTAACGATACCGTCGCTTTTGAAGGTCGAGTTTTCATTTTGTGCACCGACAGCCACATCGGCCACATCTTTTAAGTAGATAGGCGTGCCATCGCTGGCGGTACGCACCACTAGGTAGTCAAAATCCTTTGGCGTGTAGTACAAGCGTTTGGTACGCACCGACATCACTGTGGTGTCGTTTCGCACTTGGCCGCCGGGTGTTTCGATGTTTTCTTTACGCAGCGCGTTCGTTATGTCTGTGACTGTGACATTGCGTCCCGCCATTTGCTCGGGTCTGAGCTTAACGTACATCACCTTGTACAAGCCGCCGGAAATACTGATAGAACTCACGCCGCTGATAAGGCTAAATCTGTCCTCTAACACGCGCTGGGCGTAATCCGTTAACTGAGTGCGGTCCATCACACTCGAACTTAAATTCACATAGACTGAGGGTTCGCCCGAGCCATTGTCTTTTGAGACGACAGGATCTTTCGCATCCTCAGGCAGCCTGCGTTGTGCGCGTGCCACCGCATCACGCACATCACTCACGCCTTCGGTTAAGTTCCACCCGAGGAGGAATTTCACTGTGATACGCGAGCTACCATTACGTGTGGTCGAAGTGATTTCGTCGATACCACTGATCCCCGTCAGTTCATCTTCTAGGGTTTTAGTGATCTGGCTTTCCATAATGGCCGCCGACGCACCCGAGTAACTGGTGCTAATGGTGACCACAGGGCTTTCGACGTCGGGCATTTCCCGTATCGACAATTTAGAGAAGGAGACTATGCCGAATACGCACAGCAGTAAGCTTAAAACGATGGCAACGACGGGGCGTTTAACCGAAACATCGGATAACCACATTATTTAGTCTCCGTAGCTTTTGGGCTTGAAAGCTCAGTCGCACGGGCTGATGCCTTGGCATCGAGCGTCACTTCATTGATTTGCAGGCCATCGCGCATATTCACTAAGCCTTGTACGACGACTTTGTCACCTATGCTCAAACCGTTTTCAATCAAGACTTGGTTATCGATACGGGCACCTAACTGCACTTCGGTGCGGTTGGCGATGTGATCGGCGTTAACTACGTATACGTAACGTTTAGTGCCTGAATATTCAAGGGCTTGTACTGGCACCATAGGTGCTGAAATCGCAGGAAAAGTGATAGTGGATGACATCATCATGCCGGGTTTTAAGCGATTTTTTGGGTTGTCGAATTGCACCCGCACTTTAAGGTTTAAGGTTTCTTCATTGACGCGGGGATCGATAGCGACAACTTTGCCGGTAAAGGTTTCATCCGGCCAAGCACGGCTGGTGGCCGCCACTTGCATACCTATGCTCAATTGCGACAGGAAATGCTCTGGCACTTGTAAGTCGAGGCGCATGCTAGATAAATCATCCAGCGACATTAATTCAGTGCCTATGCTGACCATCTTGCCTTCGCTGAAATTAATCAGTCCCGTATTGCCCGCAAACGGCGCAATCAGCGAGTGGTAATGTAAATCGGCTTGGGCTGAAGCTAAGCGTGCTTGGGCGATATCCACACTGGCTTTTTGTGCGTCAATCTCGGTTTGGGTGATGGCGTTACGGCTGATCAGTTTTTCAAATTCTTTGAGTTTACGTTTTTCATCGTTGAGAAACGCATTAGCCTCGGCGACGGCGGCTTGGGTTTTCATATCATCGAGTTCGATGAGCAACTGGCCTTTTTTCACCGCTTGGTTTGAGGTCACGGCGACTTGCTTAATCTTACCTGTGACTTGCGGCGCGATGATCACTGCGCGTTCGGCAGCGAGTTTGCCGATAAGCGAGATAGATTGTGCTAACGGATATTCAACGACTTCACCCGTGACCACTGGAACGGTACGCATAAGGTGGGGAGCGCTTTCGGGTTTGGCTGCTTGAAGGACATCACTAAAACTCACCGCTGTGGCGATAACCGCAAGCAGGGCAATGGCAATAATGGTTTTTTTCATTGTAATTATTATCTCGCGCAAAGGCAGTTGAAAAAGGTGATAGCTCTAATGGGGCTATTCTAGTGAATAACCTACCTGAGTTGGGTAAAAGTTTGTAAAGGTAAGCAAACGAAAATGAAAGAAATTGTGTTTTTTGAGCCTTGAACACAATTCAACGCGGCTTTTGCGGTTTTTTTGTGCAAAGGGCCAGTGCGAGAAGACTCTAGTGCCCTAGGGATGGATCTCAGTACGCGTTTTTTCGACTGGGGCTTGAGTCGTTTCAACCTGAGGATATTGGCTTAAAATGGAAGCTAATCGACCATCGCTGCGCATACTTTCTAAGCCTTGATTAAAATCCGTTACCAACTGCTGATGATCTGTCACGGCCAGAGACACCCCTAAGTGAAATACCTCAGTCGCTATGGGTTGACCGACTTGTTCAAAGGCATCGTCATATTCAGCTGGGCCTTTCTTGATTAAGTATCTGGCTAAGTTATGGCCAATCAAGACTAAATCGATACGCTTTAAAAAAAGCTTCTTGAGGTTCATTTCATCCGAATTACCTTCTTCGGTGGTGAGCCCTGCGGCGAAGATTTCGGGTGGATTAGCGTAACCGCGACCTATGCCAATCGTGTAGGGCTTGAGCTCAGAGAGCTGACTAAAGCTCAGCGGCGCATCTTTACGTTTATAAAACACGATTTGTACGGGTTGGATTGGCGCAGAATATTGAGCCCATTGCTCACGCTCTTTGCGATACCAGAGTCCAATAATGCCATCGGCTTGGCCCGTTTTAACGAGTAAGGCTGCGCGAGCGAAGGGATAAAACTTAAGGTTGGCATTGTAACCTTGGCGTTTAAAGGCTTCTTTGACCACTTGGGCGACGCCGCCCTGTTCGGGTAAAGCATCGGCATAAAAAGGAGGGTAGTTTGTGGCGACTAAATGGAGTTCTCGACCCGCAAATGCGGGGTGGATGAAGCCGAGCATAAACAAGCAAAAGCCAGATAATGTGAGTAATTTGTTCCCCATTTCTACTCCAGCACTGAGGTGAGTCGCACTTGGCTTGAGTATAGTCAGAGTTAATAAAAACTGGCGAACTTATGAATACTAAGATGCGTGCATGTTTGCCCTTACTCATTTACACATTCGCGCCCTAGCTTATTCATGCATTAGGGCGCTAGGGCATTCACATATTATGCTGAAGAGATTAGCGAGGTGTCTTATGTCTTATAGCGAAACCTGCTCACCCTGATACAGACCGCGGCTGAGTTTGCCTGCGTCGATAAGCAAGAGTTCACCGGATTGACCATTCTTAATACTGCTGTCTATCGCAATGATTTTATTGTGATAGAGGCCAAGCACTTGCTCCTGCGATGTGTGTCCAACGACAATATGCTCTACCTTGAAATAGTTCAGTATGCTATCGATATCCGACTCTTTCAGTTCATCTTTAAAGTATCCGCGATACCAAGTCGGGCCATTGGTAAAAAACAGAAAGTTGAGTAAATCATCCTTTTTCAAATCGGCTTTTTTATCATCTAAATGCTGACGAAAGAGTTGGTTAGCCTCGCCGATATGTAATTTACGCTCGATCCATTCAGGGCTGATGCCGCCGTGCATAAACAAGATATTATTGATTTTGACTAAGGTATGTTTGCTGCGAAGCCATTGGCCGATTTCGGTGTCTTTGTTGTAGAGCGCATCGTAGCTGCGTTTGAGTAAATCGGCCGCGACTTGATAGCGTTCGTTGACATAGCGTAAGTCGCCGCGAAACACCATTTGCTCGTGATTGCCCATGAGTAGATGTAAGCGTCCGCCCGCAGCTTGAGCTTCTTGGTCTAAGGTATATAAAAACCACAATACTTCATTGACTTGATGGCCACGGTCAAACATGTCGCCCGTCATCACCATATGGCCATCACCAAAGGCCCAGTGGTTATCTTTGTCGATAATCTTATGGGCTTTTAGTAAGTTAATCATCACATCAAATTGGCCGTGCACATCGCTAAGGGCGACAATTTTGCTGACATGAGTAAAGGTATCGGGCTCAACGGTGGCAGCTAGTGTGTGAAGATGGGGCTCTGGTAATTCACCGCAACTGGCAGGGCGAGTTAACTGCGCCTTCGCAATCGGCGTTTGTTTTAGCTCACTCTGGCAAATCCAATAGGCAGTGTCTTTTTGAGCATCGTTTAAAAACACATAAGGGCCATCGGTGACGCTGCTTTCTTGAATCTTTAGCTCTGGCTCGGCCTCACTGGTATTGGCCGCTAATGAGTTAAAGGAGAGTGTGACAAAAGGGAGTGCGGTGACAAACCATAACAGTGGCGTGAATTTTCTATGTCGCTTGAGTATCCATTGGCTGGCTCGACTCAGTCGGGTGATAGAGAGTGTGATTGGGTGAGCCCCGACTGGCATCGAATTGATTCGCATTAGACCGCATCCTTGTTCTTGTTTTAGTTATTCATTCTGTCATTTTAGACACTTGAGTTGAGGAGTATTCGAATGTGTAACTTTGCGAAGTTAATCTCAAGTGTTCAATTTCAAACGCTTAATCTTAAGTACTTAATGTCAAGTGCTCAACATATTGAAAACACTAAATCATACGGATAAGGCTTAGGGTCGACAAGTCACGAGGCGGGCTAAATGAAACTTGCCCGCCTCATTATTCAGTTATTTCACACTTGTATGTCTATAGCTGATGACTGTCGTTGCATGGTATTAAACGTTGCATGCATTGACACTTACATGGCATTGACGACGGTATGACTATCGACAAACTGTTCGAAACTGACGATTTTGCCGCTGTGTATCTTCCATAAATGGGCGACTCGGGCGCTAAAATACTTGCCCGTTTTGACATAGGTACCTGAATAAGTGCCGAAGGCAAAAACCTTATCGCCTTGGGCGACATAGTCTTCGATATCGACGCGATAGTTATCCCATTCAGTTTCGAGGCGAGCGAACACCTTGGTGGCTATCGCGCTAAAGCCTACGTAAGTGCCCGCATAGGGAAAACCTGCCGCCTCTGTCCAGCGTGCGTCACTCGCTAAGGCATGCTGAAGATTTTTGGCGTTCTCGGCTGAGCTACTTCCCTCATAGGTGCTTTTAACCAGTGCAAGATTCGCATCAGTCTGCCTTGCTGTTTCTATAAGACTTAACTGAGCTGGTTCACTCATTAATGAACCTGTTGAAACACCATTAAGCATTGGCATAATTATGACTCAAATTGCGCTTCAAGATGGCTTAACCACTGGGCAGGTTGGCCGTAGAAGCGGTTGATATTAATGGCGGTGATGTTGCCGTCATCATCCTCTATAGCCATCGAAGGGAAACCTTGGGCACCTATCAGATTCAATAATGCTCTGGATTCAACGATATGCTCATACAGCTTGTCTTCACCTTGGGCATAATGCTGCGCAAAGCTCATAGGGTCGAGCCCAAGTTCAGCGGCTAACCTTGCGAGATTACCTTCATCACTGGCGCTGTGACCATCGCGGTAATGGGCCAGTTGTACTGAGTGCAGATAGGCCAAACTGTCGCCGCCCATGGCCTCGACTGCGAGCATGGCTTTAATGGGGGGCGCTGAGTCGAGTACGACTGTGGTATCGCGCAGCAGACCATCAAAGTAGTTTTCACCAAAAGGCTGTCCGGTTAAATCGGCAATGCGCAGATCGTGGGGCATAACATAGTCGCGCCAGTTGGCATCGATTTGTTTGCGTCTTGGGCCTGTGAGCATACCGCCGCCGTGGAGCTTAATGGTAAAGCCTGCTTTGGCTGCAGCATCGAGTAACGGCGCTGCGGCATAACACCAACCACATAAAGGGTCGATAATCGCGTGCAGAGTACGCACTTTGGCCGCTGGTGTGCTGTTGGCCGTGCTAGCAGAATGAGTTGTTGGGTGAGTCATAGTATTAAACCTTTTGGCTTAAGTTCGTCGCTACATTAGCGACTTAAGCCCTTTGATATCATCGATTAAAATCGTTAGTTTGGTACCGTTATTTAGGTGCAGTCATTTAGCTAAAAAAATGGCACGCAATCGCTCACGTGCCTGTCTTTAACTGTTTGCACTTAACTATCTTTTACACCTAACTAGCTGTACCTCATCGCCGAGATAGGTATGGCTGGACTTACATAGGCCAGGTCATTTCGCCCATGTAAACTTTGGCGCTGATTTCAAGCCCTGCATCGGCTGGCATTTGTGGGTATAGCGCCAGCATCTTTTGGATTAATTCGGCTGAATCTTTCGAGGCTTTTGCTGCGACTTCAAAGGCTTTTACATAGTCACGGGTAAAACCGATGGCACGGGTATCAAATCGCACTTCGCCTAAATAGTGCCCTGGGATCACTGTGGTCGGCAGCAGTTTTTCCATCGCATCTAAATGAGTTAACCATTCCTGACGCTCTGCGGTAGTTTGAGTGTCAGCCATCCAAACATGCGTGTTATCAAATACTTCTACGCCACCTGTAATGGTTTTTGCCGATGGCACCCACAGGAAAGTGTGTTTAGGGTGTTTATCATTGAAACCTTCGATAATCACTTGCTCACCGTCGATGGTGAAAGTGTCGCTGTGAATCGCCTTAGGTAACACTAATTCACTTGGCGCATTGTCCTTTAAAATCGGACCCCAGTAGGCGAGCTTGCCTTCCATTGAGGCTTTAATGGCATCGACTGTGGTTTGAGTCGCGACAATTTGTGCATCGGGGAAATTCTTTTTAATCACGGCTAAGCCGAAATAAAAGTCAGGGTCACTATGGCTGATATATACCTGAGTCAGCTTTTTACCGCTGGCCTTAATCGTATCAACCAAGGTTTGGGCATCGTTATTTTGAAATTGCGCATCGACTAACATCATTTCGTGTTCGCCGCTGATAAAGCTCGATGACACGGCAAAGATGCTGTTTTCGCCCGGATTAAAATGGCTCACTTGCAATGGTGCCGCATTGACCGCGCCGAGTCCCGCTAGCAGTAAGGTAGCGGCTAGGCTGATTTTAGACGAGGCCTTCAATGTGGCGTTAACTGTGTTGCGTATAGCATAGGTCGATGTGTTCATTTTTGGCTCACTTATAGTCACAGGATGAAAGAGTAAAAAGGTTCGATTTAGCATTCATTGATTTGCAGCTGCTGCAAAAAGTGAGTTAAGTATAGGTTGCAATAATCAATAGATAAATGCGAGTATCTGCCCATATTTGTTGCATAAATCGGACGAATTACCGCGTGCGTCCTTGGACTCTGACTTACCTTGAACTCTGAGTTATTGTTATGCGGGTACGCGAAAATGTGAGTGGAGATAAATCATGGATAGACTCGAAGCGGCTAAAGTGTTCGTCACTATTGTCGAGCGCGGCAGCATGGTAAGCGCCGCTAATGCTTTAGATATGTCGCGTTCTATGGTGACCCGTTACTTGAGCGAAATGGAAGAATGGTCCGGTGCTAGATTGTTGCATCGTTCGACGCGCAGCCTCAGCTTAACGCCAGCGGGTGAGCAAGTGCTGGATTACTGCCATCGACTGCTCGAACTGGCGAACGAAGTGCCAGCGGTGAGTCATGCTTCGGTGGCGATTCCGCGCGGATTATTGCGCATTAGCTGCTCCCAGTTTTTGGCGCATCAGATTTTAGCGCCCATAGTGCACCAATACTTAGCCAGTTATCCGCAGGCGAGTGTGAATATCCACGTGAGTAGCCAAACTGTCGATCTGGTCGCCGAGCGGATTGATCTGGCGATTCGCATCACCAATGAACTCGATCCTAACCTTATCGCAAGGCGCTTGGGGGAATGTGAATCTGTGGTGTGCGCTGCACCGAGTTATCTTGCCGCGCGCGCCGCCGTGCTGCATCCCGAAGATTTGACCCAGCATAATTGCTTAACCTATTCCTACTTTGGCGATGTGATGTGGCGGTTTTATCAAAGCGATGTAGCAGATAAACTGGCTCAAGCGTTGAACTCCGAGCCTAAGTTAAACCAAGGTCAGGCTGCAAACCAAGTGTTGAACATGAGCCAAGGTCAGGCGTTTAATGTGCCTGTGAATGGGAATTTTAGTGCTAATGATTCCATGGTGGTGCTCAATGCCACGCTGGCAGGTGAGGGAATTGCTATGCAACCGCTATGGGCGGCGAAACCCTATTTAGATTCGGGTCAGTTAGTGCCTTTGTTAACTGAGTTCATGCCGCAGTCACTGGGTGTGTATGGCGTATATCAATCCCGCAAACACATGCAGCCTGCACTTAGGGTGATGATGGACATGCTGGTGGCTTATTTTGCCAGTTTGAAATAGTGCCAGTTTAAAATAGTGTTAGCTTGAAATAGTGCCAAAGCTTGCGGCACTTATAGCGTAAGGGGATGCCATAAAAAAGGAGCTTAACCCTTTCGAGTTAAACTCCTCAGATACATGCTTGACTAGATTCTAGATCTACTTAATCATGCGCTTGTATTTCAAGCGGTGTGGCTCAACCACATCGGCGCCATAGGTGTTCTTCAACCATGCCGAGTATTCTGTGTAGTTACCTTCGTAGAAGTTCACTTGGCCTTCGTCACGGTAATCCAGAATGTGGGTCGCGATACGGTCGAGGAACCAACGGTCATGCGAAATCACCATAGCGCAACCTGGGAATTCCAGAATCGCTTCTTCCAGTGCGCGCAGGGTTTCAACGTCTAAGTCGTTGGTGGGTTCGTCGAGTAATAAGACGTTACCGCCCGCTTGCAGCAGTTTGGCTAAATGCACGCGGTTACGTTCACCACCAGACAAGGTGCCGATAACTTTTTGCTGATCGCCACCACGGAAGTTGAAGCGGCCTACATAAGCGCGGCTCGGGATTTCCATGTTGTTGATACGCATGATGTCTTGACCACCGGAGATTTCTTCCCAAATGGTGTTCTTATCATTCATCGAATCGCGGAACTGCTCAACCGATGCCAATTGCACAGTATCACCCAGCTCAATGCTGCCGCTGTCTGGCGTTTCAGCGCCGGATAACATGCGGAACAGGGTCGATTTACCCGCGCCGTTGGCACCGATAATACCGACGATCGCGCCCTTAGGCACAGAGAACGACAGGTTGTCGATGAGTACGCGGTCACCGTAAGACTTGGTCAGGTTATTTACTTCAATAACCTTGTCACCTAAACGTGGTCCGGGCGGAATAAACAGCTCGTTGGTTTCGTTACGTTTTTGGTAATCGTTAGTGTTCAGTTCTTCAAAGCGTGCCATACGGGCTTTACCCTTAGACTGACGGCCTTTCGCACCTTGGCGTACCCATTCCAATTCCTTGGCAATGGTTTTTTGGCGAGCACTTTCGGTGGCAGATTCTTGTTTCAGACGGGCGTCTTTCTGCTCAAGCCATGAAGAATAGTTACCTTCCCACGGAATTCCTTCACCGCGGTCGAGTTCTAAAATCCAGCCAGCGGCATTGTCGAGGAAGTATCTGTCATGGGTAATCGCGACCACAGTACCAGCATATTCCTGCAGGAAGTGCTCAAGCCACGCCACAGATTCAGCATCCAAGTGGTTGGTGGGTTCGTCCAGTAACAGCATTTCTGGTTTTTCAAGCAGCAAGCGACAAATCGCCACGCGGCGACGTTCACCACCGGATAATACTTCGATTTTCTCATCCCAATCTGGCAGACGCAGGGCGTTGGCGGCGCGCTCAAGGACGTACTCTAAGTTATGGGCATCTTGGGCTTGAATAATGGCTTCGAGTTCGCCTTGCTCTTTTGCAAGGGCGTCGAAATCGGCGTCCGGCTCGGCGTAGGCAGCATAAACGGCATCGAGGCGAGTTAGGGCATTTTTTGCCTCTGCAACCGCTTCTTCAATCGCTTCACGCACGGTTTGATTCGGATCGAGTTTAGGTTCCTGCGGCAGGTAACCGATTTTCAATCCCGGCATGGGGCGCGCTTCACCTTCAATTTCGGTGTCGATACCCGCCATAATGCGCAGTAGTGTCGACTTACCTGAACCGTTGAGGCCGAGTACGCCAATTTTGGCGCCGGGGAAAAAGCTTAAAGAAATATCTTTAAGGATCTGCTTCTTAGGCGGAACAATTTTACCCACCCGCAGCATGCTGTAAACAAACTGAGCCATTTTTCTCTATCTTAAGTGACTAATGATGCGGCTAATTCTACTCGATTGCGCGCCGAACTCAACTCGACAATGAGCCAAGTTCAAGCACTATCCACAGGAATTTCATGTTTCAAATACTGGGATTGTGGTCGCGATCCGAGTAGAATACCGCGCAACCCTACCTATAAGAATTGGCAGCTGGAGTAAGCAATGCTGAAAAAAGATATGAATATCGCAGATTATGATCCGGAACTGTTTAAGGCAATTCAGAATGAAACTCTGCGTCAAGAAGAGCATATTGAGCTGATTGCTTCTGAAAACTACACCAGTCCACGCGTGATGGAAGCGCAAGGTTCACAGTTAACCAATAAGTACGCTGAAGGCTATCCAGGCAAGCGTTACTACGGTGGTTGTGAGTATGTGGACGTAGTTGAAACCTTAGCGATTGAACGTGCTAAAGAACTGTTTGGCGCAACTTACGCTAACGTACAACCTCATTCAGGTTCACAGGCAAACAGCGCTGTTTACATGGCATTGTTAAAACCTGGCGATACCGTACTGGGCATGAACTTAGCCCACGGTGGTCACTTGACCCACGGTTCACCCGTTAACTTCTCTGGCAAACTGTACAACATCATTCCTTACGGTATCGACGAGTCAGGTAAAATTGATTACGACGAAATGGAACGTCTGGCCGTAGAACATAAGCCTAAGATGATGATAGGCGGTTTCTCTGCCTATTCTGGTATCGTTGACTGGGCAAAAATGCGTGAAATCGCAGACAAAATAGGTGCTTACCTATTTGTCGACATGGCGCACGTTGCCGGTCTTATCGCTGCTGGCGTTTATCCAAACCCAGTACCACACGCACACGTTGTGACGTCAACGACTCACAAAACCTTAGCCGGTCCTCGTGGTGGCGTGATCCTGTCTGCTACTGATGATGAAGACTTGTATAAGAAGTTGAATTCTGCGGTATTCCCAGGCGGTCAAGGTGGCCCATTAATGCACGTTATCGCTGGTAAAGCGGTTGCGTTCAAAGAAGCCCTAGAGCCAGAATTTAAAGTGTACCAACAGCAAGTGGTTAATAACGCTAAAGCTATGGTTGAAGTGTTCCTTGAGCGCGGTTACAAAATCGTCTCTGGCGGAACCAGCAACCACTTAATGTTAGTTGACCTGATTGGTCGTGACTTAACGGGTAAAGAAGCCGATGCCGCCTTAGGTAGCGCTAACATTACCGTGAACAAAAACTCAGTACCAAACGATCCACGTTCACCTTTTGTGACCTCAGGTGTGCGTATCGGTACGCCAGCCATTACGCGCCGCGGCTTTAAAGAAGCGGAATCGAAAGAGCTGACTGGCTGGATTTGTGACATCCTTGATGATGCAAGCAATCCTGCTGTGATTGAGCGTGTGAAGGGCCAAGTATTGGCACTGTGTGAACGTTTCCCTGTTTACGGCTAATTTGCTGACGCATCTAGGTTTAAGTGCGTATGTGCTTAAGTAGATGATTGGCTGAGAGTGATCGCTTGCTGACTAGGTACTTACATGAGCTACTTACATCAGTTACTAACATCAGGTACTTAGCATCCGGTAGTTAACCTCAGCCCATAAATAGGATAAAATCCCATGGCCGCATTAAGCGGCCATTTTTATTGGTAAAATCTTAGGCTTAAATCCATTGCGTTTAGCTGAGATTTAACAGGTAAAGCCATCGCTTTACTCGCATTCACTGGCAGGAGGCTCAATGCATTGTCCATTTTGCAGCGCGACAGATACTAAAGTCATCGATTCTCGATTAGTGGCGGAAGGCCATCAAGTGCGCCGTCGCAGAGAATGCACCGAATGCCATGAAAGATTTACTACCTTCGAAGGCGCCGAATTAGTCATGCCTAGGGTGATTAAACGTGATGGTTCACGCCAACCCTTCGATGAAGAAAAACTCCAAGGTGGCATGTTGCGCGCCGTTGAAAAACGCCCCGTGTCTATGGATGAAATCGAGCAAGCGCTCAGCAAAATCAAATCTACCCTGCGCGCCACTGGCGAGCGGGAAGTGCCCTCAGAAATGGTCGGTAACTTGATGATGGAGCAATTGATGAGCCTAGATAAAGTCGCCTACATACGTTTTGCTTCTGTGTACCGCGCCTTTGAAGACGTGTCTGAATTTGGTGAAGCCATCGCTAAACTGCAAAAGTAGTTATTCGATTTTTGTGGCCTGTCGTTCAGTCTTCTGGTTGCGCTAGCTTTAATAGAGGCTTTGATTAATAGCTTCTGCAAGACAGGTTTTAAACACAGATTTACAAGACTGGTGAAAGCCGAAACCTTTAACAACAGGGTTGAACATGAGCTTGAACATAAGTTGGTCCGTACTCGATACCCAAATGATGAGCCGCGCTATTCAATTGGCGCGCAAAGGCTTTTACACCACGAGACCCAATCCCAGTGTGGGCTGCGTTATCGTTAAAGATAATCAGATTGTCGGCGAAGGTTATCATCAAAAAGCGGGTGAGCCCCACGCCGAAGTGCATGCGCTACGCATGGCTGGCGAACACGCCCGCGGCGCAACAGCCTATGTCACCTTAGAGCCATGCAGTCATTATGGCCGCACGCCGCCCTGCGCCTTGGCACTGATCAATATTGGCGTTAAGCGTGTGGTGGTGGCGGTTGAAGATCCTAATCCGCAAGTGGCTGGTCGCGGTATTCAAATGCTGCGCGACGCCGGTATTGAAGTGGATGTGGGGTTACACCGCGATGAAGCTTATGCCTTGAATTTAGGCTTTATGAAGCGCATGGAATCGGGTTTACCCAGAGTTACAGTCAAATTAGCTGCGAGTCTTGATGGTAAAACCGCGCTGTCTAACGGTGTGTCTAAATGGATTACCGGGCCTGAATCTCGCCGCGACGTTCAGCGCTTACGCTTACGTTCCTGCGCGTTGGTGACTGGAATTGAAACCATACTGGCTGACGATCCCTCGCTCAATGTGCGATATCAAGAACTTGGCGACATAAAAGACAGCGTAACCGAGGCGCAATTACTGCAGCCATTAAGAGTGATACTCGACAGTCGCGCCCGTTTGCCGTTATCGGCTGCCTGTTTGGCTATCGTATCGCCGATACTCTTGGTCTCGACCGTGGCTTATCCAGCAGAGTTTCAAGCACAATTGCCCTCCCATGTGAGTTGCCTCGTGTTACCTGCAATTGCAGGTCGCGTATCCTTAACTGAACTATTAAGCTATTTAGGTCAAAGTTGTAATCACGTGCTGGTGGAAGCGGGTGCAACCTTAGCGGGCGCTTTTTTAGCAGGGGGGCTGGCCGATGAGTTAGTGCTATACCAAGCGATGAAAATCCTCGGTGGGCAAGGGCGTAATCTATTGCAGCTACCCGATTATCAAACCATGGCGCAAATTCCTGCATTAATGTTGGTCGATGAGCGCAAATTAGGGCCAGATACCCGTTTAATCTTGAGCGTTAAGCTTGATACTTCTTTATTTAATTAAGTGAGTTAACCATGTTTACTGGGATTATTGAAGCCGTTGGCACCCTGCGCAAACTGGAGCGTAAAGGCGATGATATTCGTCTTACCGTGGCGAGCGGCAAACTGGATTTAAACGATGTGCGTTTAGGCGACAGTATTGCCACTAACGGTGTGTGCTTAACGGTTGTGCAGCAATTAGCCGACGGTTATGTGGCTGATGTCTCTGCCGAAACAGTGAGTCTCACCGGCTTTGCTCACTACAAAGTGGGCACTAAGGTGAATCTTGAAAAAGCCGTCACCCCAACGACACGCTTAGGCGGGCACATGGTCAGCGGCCATGTAGACGGCATTGCTATGGTTGAGCAACGCCTAGTGCGTGGTCAAGCCATCGAGTTTTGGTTAGCCTCACCTGCAGAACTTGGGCGTTACATTGCCCATAAAGGTTCCATTACCATTGATGGCGTGAGTTTGACGGTTAACGAAGTGGACGGCAGTCGATTCCGCCTTACCATAGTGCCGCATACCGCAGGGGAAACCACGTTAATCGACCTGCAAGCGGGCGATATGGTGAATATCGAAGTGGATTTGATCGCCCGTTATCTTGAACGCTTGATGAATTATGATGGCAAAGACAGTAAGAGCGGTGGCGTTACCATGGAAATGTTAGCCCGTGCCGGCTTTGTGCGTTAGTGCACAGGAGCAGATTATTTAATTTAAGCTTATCGGCAGCTTAGGTTATTTAGGTATAGAATTTCATAATAACAGCAAAATCATAAGGTCCTACAATGGCGCTGCACAGTATAGAAGAGATCATCGAAGATATTCGTCAAGGCAAAATGGTTATTTTGATGGATGACGAAGACAGAGAAAACGAAGGTGATTTGATCATGGCGGCCGAAATGGTAACGCCAGAAGCGATTAACTTTATGGCGAAATATGGCCGTGGGCTCATTTGCCAGACCATGACCAAAGCCCGTTGTCAGCAGTTAAATCTGCCCTTAATGGTGACGAATAACAACGCCCAGTTCTCGACTAACTTTACGGTTTCTATTGAAGCAGCCGAAGGCGTGACTACCGGTATTTCGGCCCACGACCGCGCGGTAACGGTAAAAGCGGCCGTGGCTAAAGAGGCTAAAGCGTCTGATTTAGTGCAACCTGGGCATATCTTCCCGTTAATGGCACAGGACGGCGGCGTATTAACCCGCGCAGGCCACACTGAAGCTGGTTGTGATTTAGCCCGTCTTGCGGGACTTGAGCCATCGGGCGTTATCGTTGAGATTTTGAACGAAGACGGCACTATGGCACGCCGCCCAGATTTAGAGATTTTCTCCGAGTTGCACGGTATCAAAATCGGCACTATCGCGGCATTGATCGAGTATCGCAACACCAAAGAAACCACGGTTGTGCGTGAAGCTAAATGCAAACTACCGACCCGTTTCGGCGAGTTCGACATGGTGACTTTCAGAGACACTATCGACAATCAACTGCATTTTGCCTTGGTCAAAGGTGAGGTGAAGAGCGATTGTTTGGTGCGCGTGCATCTGCAAAACACCTTCAACGATTTACTCCATTCAGAGCGCGATCAGCAACGCAGCTGGCCACTCGAAAAGGCGATGGAGCGTATTTCTGCAGAAGGTGGCGTATTGGTTTTACTAGGGAATCAAGAACATCCCTGTGAAATCCTCTCTAAGGTGAAAGCCTTTGAAGCTGAAGATCAAGGCCAAGCGCCTGCTTCTGCAAAATGGCAGGGGACGTCGCGCCGTGTGGGTGTGGGTTCGCAAATCCTCGCTAGCCTTGGCGTGACTAAGATGCGCCTGCTCAGCTCGCCTAAACGTTACCATTCACTTTCGGGCTTTGGCCTTGAAGTGACTGAGTATGTGGCGGACTAAAACCCAAAGTTACACTGAAGTAAAATTAACAATTTCTGATAATTTGCATAGGGCTCTGGGCAATTGGCTGTGATATCATGTCGCCACTTTTCGCCCCGAGCTGGGTGCTTTAGCTAAATTAGGTAAGATAATGAACGTAGTTCAAGGTAATATCGAAGCGAAAAATGCCAAAGTTGCGATTGTAATTTCGCGTTTCAACAGCTTTTTAGTTGAGAGCTTGCTTGAAGGTGCACTTGACACGCTGAAACGTTTTGGCCAAGTCAGCGACGACAATATCACTGTTGTCCGTGTACCAGGTGCGGTTGAGTTGCCGCTAGCTGCGCGTCGCGTAGCTGCCAGTGGTAAATTCGACGGTATTATCGCATTAGGTGCGGTGATCCGTGGTGGTACTCCTCATTTTGATTTTGTTGCAGGCGAATGTAATAAAGGTCTAGCTCAAGTTGCTTTAGAATTTGATCTGCCTGTTGCTTTCGGTGTTTTGACCACAGATACCATTGAACAAGCTATTGAACGTTCAGGTACCAAAGCGGGTAACAAAGGCGGCGAAGCTGCTTTAAGTCTGCTTGAAATGGTCAATGTTCTGCAAGAACTTGAACAACAGTTGTTATAGTAGGAAAAATAATGAAGCCTTCTGAGCGCCGCAAGGCCCGCCGTTTAGCCGTTCAAGCCATCTATTCATGGCAACTAAGCGGGAATAATATTGCCGATGTCGAGCATGAGTTTTTAACTGAACAAAGTCTCGACGGTGTTGATGTAGCTTATTTTCGTGAGCTATTTTCAGGCGTTGCAACGAAGAAAACCCAATTGGATGAGCTGATCATCCCGCATCTGGAACGCCCGATTGATGAAGTGTCTCCAGTAGAGAAAGCCATAGTTCGTTTAGCGACCTATGAGCTGACTTTCCGTAAAGATGTGCCATACAAGGTCGCGATTAACGAAGCGATTGAGTTGGCAAAAGCTTTCGGTGCGGACGAGAGTCATAAGTTTGTGAACGGACTGCTCGACAAACTGGTTGCACGCAAGTAATAAAGACAAACGGTATCTTAGGATACCGTTTTTCATTGCTAACAAAGGTGGCCGATGTAAGTCGTGCCAAACTGTACAGTGAAAGAATTCCAATTAATTGAATGTTATTTTAGCAACCGCGGCCCCACTCGCCGTGATGTGAAGCTTGGCATCGGTGACGATTGCGCTTTAGTGCAACCAGCAGAAAACAAGTCGATTGCTATCTCCTGTGACACCTTAGTCGAAAATGCCCATTTTTTCCCCGATATGCCTCCTGCTGCCTTAGGTTACAAAGCCTTAGCGGTAAATTTATCTGATCTGGCTGCCATGGGCGCTGAACCCGCGTGGATGACGCTTGCCTTAACGCTACCTGAAGTCGATGAAACTTGGCTCAGCGGTTTTAGCGAAGGTTTATTTGAAGCGGCCGATTACTATGGCATCGCCTTAATTGGCGGCGATACGACTCGTGGCCCACGGGCGATTAATATCACAGTGCACGGCCAAGTCCCACAGGGTAAAGCACTCACGCGTCATGGTGCTAAAGCTGGTGATTGGATTTATGTCACGGGCACGCTCGGAGATTCGGCCTTAGGTCTGGATATCATTCGCGGTGCGCAGCAAGCCAGAGCTGAGCATAAAGAATTCCTGATCAATCGCCATTATCGTCCAACACCAAGAGTCTTAGCGGGCCAAGCATTGCGTTCGCTTGCCTCCAGTGCTATCGACCTTTCCGACGGGTTTATCTCGGATATCGGTCATGTACTTAAGGCTTCTGCAGTTGGTGCGGTTGTAGATGTTAATTGCATCCCGCTTTCGCGCGCGATGCAAGATACCGTCAGCGAGGAGCATGCCTTAGGTTATGCGCTGACAGGCGGCGAAGATTACGAATTGCTGTTCACCGTTCCTGAGGCGCAAAAAGGCGCGCTTGAGACAGCGCTGAGCCATGCAGGGGCCAAGTTTGTTCGTGTTGGGCAAATTTGTGCGGGCAGTAAGCTCAAGTTACAACTCAATGGTGAGCCGTTTACGCCTCCGTATCACGGTTTCGAGCACTTCTAATGAAATGGTTGTCAAAGGATCAGGCGTTAACGCGCCTGTCATTAAAAAATCCTGTCCACTTTTTGGCACTCGGTTTCGGTAGCGGACTCGCCGCTAAAGCGCCCGGTACTTTCGGTACCATAGCTGCTATTCCCCTCTATTTACTGATGGCGCCATTACCGTTTGCTTGGTATCTCGGCTTAACTTTAGTCAGTGTATTTGCAGGATTTTATATCTGTGGTAAAGCGGCACATGACATGGGCGTACACGACCATGGCGCGATTGTGTGGGATGAAGTGGCTGGACTGTTGATCACTATGATAGCGGCACCAGCGGGCTGGATTTGGCTATTAGTGGGCTTTGGTTTATTTCGCTTTTTTGACATCATCAAACCTTGGCCAATCCGTTGGCTCGATGCCAAAGTCGAAGGTGGTTTTGGCATTATGATTGACGATGTTTTAGCGGGTGTATTTGCCTTTATCTGTCTGCAAGGGCTAGTCTGGTGTGTTAGCTAACATGATAGCTAAATTGGCATGATAGTTAACATGGCCAACAACTAACCCTTAGCTTTTGATTTCGCATTTTTCTGATTGAAGCTTGATTGAAGGGATGAAGGGATTAGCTGAATATCCCTTATCCCTTTTCTGCTTGATTCTACTATTGCAGCAGTTCCCTTGCGTTCGCTAGGGTATTGCTGGTGATAGTATCGCCACCTAACAGTCTTGCTAGTTCTTGAATGCGTTGCTCACGATCGAGCGACTTCATTGTAGTTTCTGTACTGCCCGCCTTATTAAACTTATCGACGAACATGTGTTGATGACCATTGCCCGCAACTTGCGGCAAGTGAGTCACGCACAGTACTTGGGTCGATTCCCCTAAGCTGCGTAACATGCGGCCAACCACTGCGGCGGTGGGGCCGGAAATCCCGACATCCACCTCATCGAAAATCAATGTTGGCGTGGCAACTTTCTTCGCGGTAATCACTTGGATCCCTAAGCCTATCCGTGAAAGCTCACCGCCAGACGCGACTTTCGAAATCGGTTGTAAGGGTTGGCCAGGGTTAGTGGTGACCATAAATTCGATGTTGTCACTGCCGTTGGCTGACATTTGCTCTGGGTGGAAATTGACTTCGATAGTAAATTTACCCTTAGGCATATTCAGTTCGTGGATTGACTGAGTCACGAGTTTGTCGAGTTCTTTGGCATATCTAGCGCGGCTTTGGCTGAGTTTTTGTGCGTTGCTAAGGTAAGCGGCTCTGCTGGCATCGACCTGTAGTTGAATTTCTTCGAGCTTACTTTCGTCACTGTCTAAGGTGCTCAGCTCTGCCTTTAATGCTAGATGATGTTCGGCCAGTTTATTTGGGCTGACATGGTGCTTACGCGCCAGTTGCATGGCTTTTGATAGCCGTTCTTCTAAATAGGCAAAGTGGGTTGGATCGAGTTCAAGCTTACTCAAATAGTGCTGTAATTCGCCTGCGCTTTCTTGCACTTGGATTAAGGCATCATTGAGCATAGTGTTGATATTGTTTAATGCAGGATCGTAGCTTTGCAGATCTTCGGCGAGGGAAACGACTCGATTAAGCAGCGACTCTATATTGTTCTCTTCGCCTTCAGTGAGTATATCTAGACTCGCCTGACAGGTATCAATCAACTCAGTGCCATTGGCCAGACGCTTGTGCTCTTGCTCAATTTCATCGAACTCATCGACTTTAAGATCAAACTCATCGAGTTCTTCTACTTGATATTGCACTAATTGCTTACGGGCAATACGTTCATGTTGGGAGGCTTCGAGGTGCTTTAGATCGGCCTCAATTTGTTTGCAGCGTTGAAAGCTGGCGGCAACCGTATCGATAAGTAATCTGTGGTTGGCATAACTGTCGAGCAGAGTGAGTTGGTGTTCACTCTTCAACATTGCATGGTGCGCATGTTGGCCGTGAATACCGATAAGCAACTGACCCAGTAATTTGAGCTGCGTCAGCGGTACTGGATTACCATTGATATAGGCGCGCGAGCGGCCATCGCTACCAATAGTTCGACGTAGGATGCACTCATCATCGAGTTCAAGATCGTTATCTTCTAACCAACGTTTTGCCAGTGGAATATCGTCCAAGGAAAAGCGGGCGCTGACCTCGGTTTTATTGGCTCCGGGGCGAACACTGCTGGCATCGGCACGATTGCCTAGGCACAGGCCTAGCGCATCGATGGCGATCGATTTACCCGCACCGGTTTCACCTGTGATGCTGGTCATACCGGGACGAAAATCCAGTTCTAAAAAACGGACGATTGCGAAGTTATTAATGCTGAGTTGGCAAAGCATAGTGAATTCCTGTCGAAAAACATACCAAACCACTGTATTGATAAACAGTATATACTGATTTTATATACAGTAAAGTGGCTTGGGTAAATAATCGGCATTATCGGCAGTAAATATTTTTAATTGACTGATTATGCATGGGTTCTTACTAAGCTTTCTAAGATAGGCAAACTAAAAAAAGTGACTAAGGTGCCAAATAGAATGCCCTGAGCACTGGTTGAAGCTTGAGTGTTATAGCGCTGGGCGAGCAAGTACACGCTAGCGGCTGTGGGCAGTGCGCTCAAGATCACGCCCATGATCAGGTAGTCGCCGCTCACGCCAAAACGGCTAAGCATAAAGTAGACGAGTGCCGGTTGGACAACTAGCTTGAAGAGGTTGATAAGGCTCAGTTCGATAAAATTCTTGGGGCTAAATACGCTGCTATCTTTCTGGTAGCGCATCGCTTTGGCGAGCACCATACCGATGGCAAACAGCGCGCACGGGCTTGAGGTATTGCCAATTTGCTGAATCATGAGCGCCAGCCCTGAGGGCAGTTTTATCTCTAGCGCCGAAATGCCGACGCCAATTAAGCTACCAATAACAATAGGGTTTTTACCGACTGCCATCATCATTATGACTAAGGCGTGGTGTTGTCTTTGGGTGTTAGTGGCCAGTTCCATCGAGACTAAGGCGACGGCAAACATCAGCACGGATAATAAGCTGGCAATCGCGGCAGCGACTAACGCACTTTGCTGCTGCGGAAAGAGGATTATGAGCAGTGGAATACCAATAAATGCCGTATTACCAAAGGTGGCATTGAGGGCTCGAATGGCGGCAACCGCATGCTGTTTAGGGTTAGCAAGCAGCGAGAGCCCAAGGCAGACAAGATAAGTAATCACCATAGCCGTGCTGTAGCCTGCAATAAATCCCCATTGCAAAATCTCGCCAATCGGCTGCTGGGCGAGGGCGATAAGCATGATCGCAGGGAACGCAATATAGTACACATATTGGTTTAGTACTTGATCCGTATCGACGGGCAAGAGTTTTAATTTTTGCACTAGTGTGCCGAGCAACATGATCCCGAAGACGGCAAACAGAGGGGTTAAAATGGTCATTTCCCTCACTCATCCTTACGATTAAATTTGAATAAACTCAGCCACCACCGTCATTTCTACTATCGCTCTGATTTTAGGTGGGCGCTTGCCTTTTTATGTCACGTTAGAACCAGAACTAGCGCCAGCGCAGTAAAACTCGCCACAAAATAACATATCATTTCAGTCTAAGGCTATTGCGCTATGGTCGTATAAGTGGATTAATTGATGTTTAAAACACAATGACTTAGCGTACGCTGTGATTGTTGATGACTTTATATAGTGCCTAAAGTGGGCAGCTAGAACAGAATTAGGACATGCAATGAGTGATGATTTAGGCGCTGAACTACAACTTGTCTACCTTTTTGTGCATTTAGTCAATGCGGGCAGTTTTTCACAGGCGGCGAAGGAGCTTGATATGCCCATTGCCACAGTGAGCCGCAAGTTAGCGAAGTTGGAAGAGAAGCTCGATAAGCAGCTTTTTATGCGCAGCACCCGCAAGTTACGATTGACGGAGGAAGGGTTGGCACTCTTTCAACGCTACCAGAGTGTGGTTGCCCAATTTGATGAACTGAGTGGTGCGGGCAGCGATAAACCCGAGGGCACCCTGCGCATCGCCGCGCCAATTTCGATTATTTCCATCGTGTTTATTCAAGCATTGAATGAATTTGGCCGCCTGTATCCCGATATCCGTTTACACATTTCCCAGAGCAATGAGTTAGTCGATTTGATCGACAAGGGCATAGATGTGGCGATTGTCGGCGGGGCTCAGCCTGATTCTTCTTGGGTGTCGAGTACCTTAGGTGAGCTGGATTATTGCCTGTTTGCCACACCAGAATATTTGGCTCAGGCACCTAAACTTGAGCATCCCGATGATCTCGAAGCCCATCAGCTGATAAAAGTCTGGCCGCTGTTTAATTGGCATTTAAAGCATCCGAGCGGCGAGTCTTTCTATTTTAATGGCCCAACTAAGTTGACCCTCACGGATTTACACGGTGCGATTCAGGCGACCTTAGGCCATGGCGGGATCTTGTATGGTCCCGAACTATTTGTAAAACAGCAGATTAAAGAAGGGAAACTTAAAGTATTATTGCCAGAATGGATTGGCGAGCAGAGGCGGATTTCGATTTTATATCATCAGCGCAGCCAGCAGCCGCTAAAGGTAAGAGTCTTTATTGAGTTTATGCAGTCAAAGGCGCCAGAGTTATTCTCTATGCGTTGATTTAACGAGGGGAACGGATGCTTAACGTCTTTTAGGTTTTACCGTGTTTTTGCTCATGGTATTTTGCGTTTGTTTCGCGTCCTGCAGGCTGGAGCGTGTCGCAGGTAATATGCCGAGTTCCAAGAAGTATCCCACTAAACGCCGCAGTTCGAATAAAGAGCCGATACGCTGTTGATCTTTGATGGTCAGTTTCCAACTGTCGGTTCGTCCTTCGCTATTGGTTAAGACAAATCCTTGATAAACAATCTTTTTCATTGGAATAACTCAATATTGGCTGATGGAACTTGCTAGCTTTGGTCTTACTCGTTTTGGGCTTGCTTGAAAGTGATTGCAGTCGAGACTAGAGGCTTATTGTTTAGAAACATTATTTAGAAACATTATTTAGAAACATTGTTTAGAAACATTGTTTAGAAACATTGTTTAGACATATTGTTTAGACATATTGTTTAGGAATAAGGGTGCTTGAGTTACCCCAAGCACCCCATCAATTAAGCGACGCTGATGCCGATATTTGATACGCCCGCTTCGATAATGTCTTTGCGTAAACCTTTGACCAGTTCCGCAGTGATCTTTGGATTTTCTTCGATAATTTCCAGCAGAGAATTTTGTAACTCTTTCTCTTCTTCCATAACTTCATGGGCAAAAACAAAATCATCTAATGCTTCATCGACTAAATCGACATCGCTGATGGCTTCGATATAGTTAGCCACTGTGCTCGATGACAGTTTGCTGATATTGACGATATCTTCTTCAATCTTGCCTTGAATCGCACCCAATAAGGTTGATATGGCGACCACAGCGTCCATGGCTGGATAGACGCCATAGGCTTCAAAATCAGCGGGTTCTGGGGTGTTATCTTCAAGACGTTGCAGATGCACATCGATATTGAATTTAAGCTTAGGATCGTACAGGGATTGCCACAGTAGCTCTAATGCAGTGCTCAACACAGCAGGGTCACCAAACTCACAGACTTCGGAAAACAGTTGATAGTTGGGCAACATGCGTTGGCAAAGTGCAGTGGCGAAGAGTTGTTTTTGTGGCAATGTTAACGCCTTAAGACGTTTAAAGAAGCCCGTTTTTTTGGTCATCTGTTATTTCCGCTGATAGCTGTGATATCACTTGATTTGCCGCAGATTCTACCTTAGTTAACTCATCAAGTAACTCTAGTATTTCGGGTTCGAGATCTTCGACCGCTGTTTCACGTTTTAGCGCCGATTCTATTTCTTGGCATAATCTTTGGGTTGTTGGCACGCCGCAGTAGCAGCTCGCACCATGCAGTTTATGGATAGTACTGAGCATGACGGGATGATCGTTTTGACTCAGCGCCGTCTGAATTGTCGTCACGGTTTGCGGCAAGGAGTCGAGCAACATTCTCAGCATGTCTAAGGCGAGGTCTGCCTTGTGATTAGCTTGGGTTAAGCATAAATCCCAGTTCAGCGTATGCAGGTCAAAATGGGTGAATTTAGGCCGAGTGATCCAGCGATGGATAACGTCTTTGAGCGCCGCTTCATCAATAGGTTTAGGCAAATATCCATCCATGCCACTGCCTAAAATCAACTCGCGTTCTTCGGCAATCGCATGGGCCGTCACGGCAATAATTGGCGTGTTACGGTTCATCGAGCCTTGGCGAATTTGCTTCGTGGCGCTGATTCCATCTGTGCCTGGCATCTGAATATCCATAAAAATCAAATCGAAGGTGCGCGTCTTCGCCTGTTTAACCGCTTCATCGCCACTGTTGACTGCAACTACCGTTGTCACTAACTCGCTGAGCAAGGTGTCGATTAGCTTTAAGTTGGCAAAGTTATCATCCACCGCCAGTACAGTTAATGATTGGCGCGCCGCCGGCGTGGCTATGGTCACTGGGGCTATGATGTCGTATTCCATCGGTGGATAGAGTAAGTTGCGGGCAAGCTGGTGCTCACTCACGGGCAGAGACAACACCACATCGGCATTCGGGCGGATAAATTGGGTCAAGGCGTCTTGTTCTTGGCAATCGTATAGCACTACAAGGCAATCGGTTTTGGTCTTTGCCAAGTTAAGTATGCTTACCAGTTGTCCTGCATCGCTAAACCCATGGCAACTCAAGAGAACATAGTCGTATGGCGCTTCAGTCGTGGTGAGCGTAGTCAACAAGCTTGGGATATGCTGATGGTGAGTCACTTTGGTATCCCATTGATTCAATTGGCGACTCAAGACTGCATGAGTTAACACGCGTGGCTCATAAAACAGTATGGTTTTGTCTTTGAGTTTTTCGAGCGGCAGTGAGTCACCGATTTGGAACTGACCTAAGCCGAGCGGCAAACTGAACCAGAAGTTTGAGCCTTTCTCCGGGGATGAGGTAAAGCCGATTTGGCCGCCCATTTGATTCACTAAACGCTTAGTGATCACTAAACCTAAGCCTGTGCCACCAAAGCGGCGGGAAATCGACGAATCGGCTTGGCCAAAGGCTTGGAATAAAAAGTCCTGCTGGCTTTCATCGATACCAATACCGGTATCGACCACATCACAACGCAGTACCACTTGTTCTTCCGACTGGCTTTGCAGTTCGATTTTGACCATCACGCTGCCAGAGTCGGTGAATTTAATCGCGTTACCGACCAAGTTATTGATGATTTGGCATACGCGCATGGCATCGCCATTCACATTGTCGGGCACGTTAGGAGCGATATCGACAACCAGTTCTAGGCCCTTCGCCTGAGCACTGCCCGAGATCAAGGTGATGGTATCGCCTATGGTTTCCCTTAGACCGAAGGGCATGTTTTCCAACACCATTTTACCGGCTTCGAGTTTAGAAAAATCGAGAATGTCGTTGATGATGCCCAGCAGGTTAGTGGCGCTGCGCTCAATGGTCTTGATGTAATCCACTTGGCTCGAATGCAAAGGGGTTTTCACCAATTGCCGCGCAAAACCAATAACCCCATTGAGCGGCGTACGTAACTCGTGTGACATGTTGGCTAAGAATTCAGATTTAATTCGGCTGGCTTCTAAGGCGCGTTTTTTGGCTAAATCTAACTCGACGTTTTGGATTTCAATCTGTTCTAAGGTTTCCCGCAGATCCGACGTGGCTTGGTCGATATTTTGCTGCATCTCATCATGGTATTCCGATAGCGATCCTGCCATGGCATTGATGCCGCGTTTGAGTAAGTCGAGCTCACCAATCAAGTTGCCATCTAAGCGGGCGTCCAATTTACCTTCACGGATTTTAGCGACGACGCGCACCATTTCAGTAATGGGCTGAGTGACGTTTTTCACCAGCCGGAAAGTGAACAGCAGGTTTAACTGTACCCCGATCAATACAATAATAAAGGCGGCGACGGCGGCTCTATGTTGCTCGAGTAAGGCACGTTCTTTATTGATTATGATGGAGATATAACCTAAGAGCTGACCTCCGTCTGTCTGAATATCGTAATTGGCGGGGGCAGCGCTGGGCCCGGTGGAGAAAATCGGTGTCCGTAAAATCAGACTGTCGCCCACATGCTCAATTTCGGTTTTATGCAGTGTGTTAAGCGCTTCTTTGTAGCGCATAATTTCAAAGTCTTTGTGGTAGTGCGAGGTCACAAAGAGCTGATTGTTGGCATCGAAAATCGCGATGGATTTCACTAAGGTGGACTTGTTGAGCTGCGCCGCGGCGAGTAAGCGTTTGGTCGCCTCGCGATCATTGGCCACTAAACCGATTTCACTGGCAATCGACAGCGGCTCGATAATATTGCTGCCCTGTTCGACGAGCGTATCTTCGAGCTCATAAAAACGGTTTATGGTAAAGTAGCTGCCCAGAAGGATACCGACCAAGATTGTTGGCGCGAGCGCCAGTACAAGAACCCAAGAACGTAGGCTGTATTTGGTCATGTTGTTGACTGGGTTCATAGCAGCGGCGGTGTTTCCTGTGACAGAGACTAAGATAATTTTATAAGACTGCCAGAAAGAGGGCGGTCTTTGCCAGTATTTTATTGATTTAGAGGCCGAAATGGCGCAATTTTTTAAAGTAAAACCAAATAGTTCCAAACAGTTGTCGGCTAAGTTATCGCTGAGTGTCAATCAGCTCGATCACTTAGGGGCAGGTATAGCACAACATCAGGGTAAAGTCGTGTTTATCCCCGGCGCACTGCCCGATGAAACCGTGACGGTACAGCTCACCGAGCAAAAGAAAAATTATGCCCGCGCCAAGTTAATTAAAGTCGATACACCTAGCTCTGAGCGCGTCGAGCCCGAGTGTCCACACTATCACACCTGCGGCGGCTGCGACTTACAGCATATGTCATTATCGGGCCAGCGTGAGCATAAAGAAGCGGCGCTGCTGGATATTATGGCTAAGTTTGCCGGCGCCGAAGGCGGCGCGTTATCGCCCGCATTAACGGGTGAAGGTTGGCATTATCGTCGCCGCGCCCGTCTTGCGACTTTATTTGATAAAAATACCAAACACTTAAGCTTAGGTTTTCGTGCCGCTAGTAGCAGCAATGTGGTGCCTATCAGCCAGTGTCAGGTGTTAGCTAAGCCGTTATCGGACTTAATCGTCCCCTTTGCTAAGTTGCTGAATCAATTGTCGGCTAAAGCCAGCTTAGGCCACCTTGAGTTGATTGCCGCCGATAATGGTCACTTTGCCGTGCTGCGTATCACTAAGGCGCTCAACGATAAAGATCTCGCTAAGCTGTCAGCCTTTGCCGAGCAGCATCAAATTCACATTTGTCTGCAGGACAACGAAGGCCAATTCCAAGGCGTTGGCGCTGAGTTAGTGTTACCGGTTTATCAGCTGTTAGGTGACAAAGCTGAGTCGGATGCGGTGAGTTTAAGCTTCACCCCTGGTAACTTTGTGCAAGTGAACGGACAGATTAATAAGGCCATGGTCGCTCAAGCGATGGATTGGTTAGCGCCTGCTCCAGATGAGCGCATTTTGGATTTGTTCTGCGGCATGGGGAATTTCAGTTTGCCCTTAGCGAAAATGGGCGCTGATGTGATTGGCGTCGAAGGGGTTGCCGAGATGGTAACTCAGGCACGGGTGAACGCGAAAGCCAACAATCTTGATAAACTGACCTTTTACCATGGCGACTTAAGCGCGGATTTATCCCTTGAGCCTTGGATGGGCAAAATTGATAAATTACTGCTCGATCCTGCCCGTGCTGGGGCATTTGAAAGCTTGCAATGGCTGAAGAAAATGAAGCCGCGCAAAGTCGTGTATGTTTCGTGTAATCCTGCGAGCTTGGCCCGCGATAGCGCTGTACTGTTAGAGCGCGGTTACCGCTTACAGCAATTGGGACTTATCGACATGTTCCCACAAACACACCATATCGAAGCCATGGCACTGTTTGAATTAACCAAGTAATTTGCGCTGGCAAAGTAAGCAAAGCGTTTGAATAACGTAAAAAATGTGATTATTACGTCGGTTGGGTTTGACAAGTTCGCGCCAATGCTGAAGATAGGAGAGCTGAAGTGGTGCCCACTTTCTCTCTGAGCACGGATAAGGAAATAAATTAGATGGTCTCTGTTCGCGAAGCGCACTTTAATGATCCCGATTTTCAGTTAGAAGATTGGGTGGCTCGCTATGTCGGTCATGCCGATGAAGCGCAGATGCTGCTCTCCTTGATAGGGCAGATTGACGCCTTACCAGCCAAGAGTCCTGCGGCGAAGAGAGAACTGCTCGAACGTGCTCGAGAGATGATCGAAATCCTCGCACCGCTGAACATGGACATTGAAACTCTGCAAGCGGCGATTCTGTTTGTGGTGTTCGATGCTGGGTTACTGACCGAAGACGCCATCAAAGAAAAATTTGGTGAGTCGCTGGCGCGTTTAGTGGCGAGTGTCGTGACCATGAATGCGATTGGCGCCTTAAAAATCAATCCCAACAGTCGCTCCACCGAGCCGCAAATCGACAACATCCGCCGCATGTTATTGGCGATGGTTGAAGATGTGCGCGCTGTGGTGATTAAGCTGGCTGAGCGTGTGTGTTTGCTGCGGGCGGTGAAAAATGCCGATGAAGAAACTCGCGTACTACTGGCCCGCGAAATTGCCGATATTTATGCGCCGCTGGCCAACCGTTTAGGTATAGGTCAATTAAAGTGGGAGCTGGAAGACATTTCTTTTCGCTACCTGCATCCAGATACCTATAAAGACATCGCTAAGCAATTAGATGGTAAACGACTGGATCGTGAAGTCTTTATCGACAAGTTTGTCAGTCAGTTACAACAAAGATTAGATGAAGACCAAATTCGCGCTAAGGTCTACGGCCGGCCGAAACATATCTACAGTATCTGGCGCAAGATGAAGGGCAAACACCTTAAATTTGATGAGTTGTTTGACGTGCGCGCCGTGCGTATCGTGACTGAGCGTTTGCAGGATTGTTATGGTGCATTAGGCGTAGTGCATACGCTTTGGCACCATATTCCGCGGGAATTTGACGACTATGTCGCTAACCCTAAACCTAACGGTTATCAATCGATTCATACGGTTGTTGTGGGGCCTGAGGGCAAAACCGTTGAAATTCAAATTCGTACCCAAGACATGCATGAAGATGCAGAGCTGGGTGTGGCTGCGCATTGGAAATACAAAGAAGGAAATAATCAATCCGGTAAGCAAAGCGGCTACGAAGAAAAAATTAACTGGCTGCGTAAAATTCTGCAATGGCAGGAAGACGTGGTCGAAAGTGGCAACTTGGTCGAAGAAGTGCGCAGCCAAGTGTTTGAGGATAGAGTGTATGTGTTCACCCCAAGCGGTGAAGTCGTCGACTTGCCACTGGGCTCAACCGTGCTCGACTTTGCCTATTACATTCACTCCCAAGTGGGACATAAATGTATTGGTGCTAAGGTCGATGGCCGTATTGTGCCGTTTACTTATCAGGTCGAAACGGGCGAGCGTATCGAGATCATCACCTCGAAACAGCCCAATCCTAAGCGCGACTGGCTTAACCCTAACTTAGGTTATATCCGTACCTCGCGGGCGCGTTCGAAAATCCAGCATTGGTTTAAGCAGCAGGACAGAGACAAGAATATTGTCGCTGGCAAAGAAATGCTTGAATCAGAACTCGCGCGGGTGAGCCTTAAAATTAAAGACGCGGCCATCGCGGTCGAGCGCTTTAATATGGCGAGCATGGATGACTTACTGGCGGCCATTGGCGGCGGTGATGTGCGTCTGCATCAAGTGGTTAACCATATTCAAAGCCGTCTGCGACTCGACGAAGTGTCAGAAGAAGATGCCGTCGAAGAATTAGTTAAGAAAGGCCAGCATAAGCCGACCTCCAGTGGCCGTGGTCAGGTTGAAGTCAACGGTGTGGGTAACTTGCTTAACCATATCGCCCGTTGTTGTCAGCCAGTTCCCGGTGATGAAATCTTAGGTTTTATTACTAAAGGCCGTGGCATTTCTGTGCATCGCGCTGATTGTGAACAAGTTAAAGAGTTAATGCGGGTTCACCCAGAGCGCGGTGTCGATGTGGTCTGGGGCGAAAATTACTCCGGCGGTTATCGCATGCGTCTGCGGGTATTAGCCCACGATCGCAGTGGCTTATTGCGTGACTTAACCTCAGTGCTGGCGGCCGAAAAATCCAATGTACTGGCCATGAGTTCGTCATCGGACACTAAAAATCAGACCGCCGCGATTGAGTTGGAACTGGAGCTTTATAACCTCGATGGTTTATCGCGAGTGTTATCTAAACTGACTCAAGTCGATAGTGTGATAGAGGCAAGACGGCTTTAGGGTTCGCAATGCTTTTCGAAGCGATTAGCCTCGAAATTACTAGCAATATAAAAGATATAGAGAAGTCATCTAGAGGCTAGAAATAAAGTCATCAAGGATTAGGGCGGCAGGATGAATTTCACCTGCCGCCTTTTTTATTTGGTTTTTTATGTGCGAAGTTGCCAACGCTCTAATGCCTTAGCTTCATGCTCTTGGATGAAATCATTTTTTCCATCACAATAAACGCTAATATCGTTATTACATTCCCGTGCAACTCTTCTTTTGAGTTCTTCGTACTCAGTAAGCACCTCTGGATTAGCTTTTAAGTATTCCCGAAAAGCAATATGTCGGTGTACATTTTTGTCATCTGTAACAAAGGCATGAATTTGATAAGTTCTTTGTTCTCCACCTTTGCGATAGTAGCGTCTACCTGACATACCGAACTCACCTAAAGCTTCATAACCTAATAATTCAAATTGATCTTTGCAGCTATCTAGAATGTCTAGTGATGGGCTTTCAATTATGATGTCGATGATTGGCTTTGCTGCTAACCCTTCGATTGATGTGCTACCAATATGATGAATATTATCAATAGCATTTCCAACTACGCTAAGCAGGAGCTTCTTTTCACTTTCATACTTCTGTGGCCATACACTATTGTAATCAACAATTTCAACTTTCATTTTGAATATCTCAAATATAACAAGCTCGAACGGCGAGTAACTTGTTGCGAGTCTAGTGGCCGCAGGCCACGATGTTTAAGGCGCTTGTTAGTTTTCAAGTTCTACGACCTCAATACCAAAAGGCGATATTAGCACCAAAGTTTTTACTTTCGAGCCTAAATCAAGATTTGCATAAATGGATGCTGATAAACAGATAGGGTCGTTGATGAAAAATAGCACCTCTTGTGCAAGGATTCTTTGAATACATCTGCCTTTAAAACGGCACTTTCCATTTCAATAACCGTTAACTCAATTGTGCCGTTACTTGCATAAAATAATGCAAAAAAATGGGAAGGGCACCGAATGTAGCTGTCGCAAACCAGCCAGAAAATACTATTGGCAGAATTACAAAATGTTTGCATTTCTAGTTTTTAGAACTTCAGTAAGTGGCTTTGTTCAAAAAATAAATACGACTAACGAAAGATGTGTTAGTCCCAGCTTTTTTCTCTTTTTCCCGTTTTTGAACATTATCTGCCCGAACTTTTCTTAGTGGTGAAACTAACATTCTTCTACTACATTTGTTTCTCTTATAGGTGATCCAGACTACCTATATGATTGTGTAAACCAAATCGATGAAACATCTACCAAAAGGAAAGGGTAATGAAAACACAGATCGAGTCTAAAAATCTCACACTACGTCAGATAAATTTTATAAGTAGGGCATACAGAAACTTAGCGGTATTGGTTTTTACCCTAATTGCCTTATTTTCACCCTTCGCCATCGCGGCAACCTATCAAATGTCGACCCCTGCAAATGATGATGGTCAAGGAAACTTCCTATTCCTTGATAGGCACCATGTCGATTGCGGCGTTAATGCAATGAGTTCACTTCACTTGTTCAGACCTTCATTAACCGAAATTGCTTATGAATATCAGTGCACCGAAATGGGCAATGACAACAGCACTAACGTCTTTACTACTGACAATGATGATGGTGGGGGCAATGTTATTTACTTGGATCGACACACTATAAATTGTGAGAATAAAGGGCTTCAATATCTGCATTTAGAACGTCCGACCGCAAGCACAGCTCGTTATAATTACCGCTGTGGCAATCAAACGCTGAGTAATGTGACGGATTATTTTACTGCTGCAGATGACGATGGTGCTGGTAACGCAGTTTTTCTCGATAGACACAATGTGAGTTGTCCAAACAATAAGGTACTGAGCTACCTTCGACTGGAAAGACCCACCAGTAATACTATTCGGTATCATTACAAGTGCGGAACTTATAGTGATGCAACGGTTCATGGGTTTACAGGAGCCTTTGCCCCGGCTCATTGGAGCATATCGGGTGTTGCAGCTTCAAGCATGAGCAGCTCGGCATTGACAGCAGTAGTCAATTCCGGTGGAGGTGGTGTAACGGCATCAATCACCATACCCGTAAAGGGAACCATCAACTTTGACTGGATGATATCCATCTACTCTGCTGGTCAATATGGAGATGTCATCAAGTACCTGATAAATGGCGTGTCTTACAATCTCTCTACAGCCGGCAGTGCTTCTGGTTCAGCTCAGGGTATCGAAGTTAATACCGGTGATTTATTTGAACTTCTGACATGGGGGACTACGCGGTCTTCCAGTTATAGCGCCAAGTTCGATAATTTCAGCTTTGTACCATTAGCAGCAATTACTCCCCAATGTGCCTTTGCAGGTGACAACCAAGGTCGTAACGATGCAGGCTTTACTGGACAAACTTTTGTTTACAGTAACACAAGTTACGGTACCAACAGATTTATGTGGGACGGCATTAACAAAGGTGAAGTGCCTATAGGTACAGGCTCAGTAACCGATGAGAATGGCAACGTATTTACTTTAGGGGCGCAAGTATCACATCCATACGCAGACCTGTGGTATTACGAAATTTGCGTAAACATGCCCTGAGCCCTGCTAATTTAACCTGAACTCAGGATTAGAAAGTTAGAACTAGAGGCCCTCTTAGTGCTCGGATCTTTCGACTAAGAATCATCCAACCACAACAAAGAGGGCCTATATGCAAGTTAAAGGAAGTATTTTACGATGTCGGTATTTTCTATGAAAATAGGGCTGTCCAAGTTCTATTTTTTATGGAAATTGAGCGGGATGACCAGCCCATTTAGTCTTTGTAAGCTTCGCTGTTGCTGAAAACCTCTCATAATGGTTTGCCATGGCACTTGCTCCCCGACGCGGTGAATTGAAACCTAGGGTTTCTGAGCTTATGAACGAGAGCCATGGACGGCGAATTGGCAGTTAAACTTGGATGTTGTTCAAGTCAGCCCGTGGTGGTCGACCGCCCCGTACATGGGGCGATCATCTCGTTAATTTCTTGATTGGCAGCCTATTCCCATTCGATGTCTTGCAATAAAAAGTGTTACGGGTGTTCCCACTTTTCTCTAATTGATGTTTTATCTTTTTTCAGGGCAACGAAGGCTTGGCTATTGATATTTTCAACCGCTCATTCTCACAAACCAGCACATTTTTATCACACTGAATCTGTGCCAACTTGCTCATTCGCTCAGCTGCCTGAGCTGTTGCCCGTTGAAAGCCCAATAGGCCCAGAGCTGCAGAAGCTGCATCCGTCACGCTAATGGCATGGGCGTCTTGCACTGTCAGCAATAAGGCGTTGGTGAGCTCGGCATCACAGACGTTTTCCAGCTTACGGGTCGCGGTGTCGACGCTGTTCCAGTTTCTTAACTTGACTGTACTGCGGCCATGCGGCCATAACACTTCATCGCTATCTAGCTGGATTAATCCTTTGGCAACAGCGCCTGTAATGGCCTGGTCTACAGTGCGTTTAATTTTGGCGCCAACCCTTGTCAAGCCAGCAGCATTAGCTAAACGAGTAGCAACTAGGCTGGCGAATATTGGGTATTCGGTTTCAACAATACGCTCCACTGCATACACCAACATACTTAAAGGGATGGCGCTGAAATCATCGACATGCGGAATATTGAGCTTAGACACATCAGCTTTTTTATAGGGCGTAGTGCAGGCTTCAAATTCTGGTTGTTCTTCTTCTACCCGCATTATTGGCGTTGCAATGGCCTCTGGCACAGCTACTTTGTGTTTCACTTGTCTGGTGCTAGTGGCTTGTGCTGCCATTGTTACCATCAGTTCGTCATGTTGGGTTATGGCTTTGTCTATGAGTACTTTCAGGCGATGTAACTCTGCCTCTGGATCTCGAAACCAGTCAGTGGACCAAATGCGTTCAAAGCTCCAGCCAAGGCCTTCCAGTACACTTTGCCGCAACCTTTCGCGGTCGCGTGCCGAAGTTGCTCCATAATAGCCAGCGCCGTCATATTCCAGCGCCAATACAAATTTACTGGGGTCTTCAGGATGCTTGATGGCTAAATCGATGTAATAACCTTGACTGCCGACTCGGGTGGCTACCTGATACCCTAAACGCTGGATTGCCTGATGCAGTAGGGCGCCAAAAGCAAAGTTTTGTTCCTGCTGTTTTTCATAGGCTTTGTTCAATTGGCCTGATTCGGCAAACTGCAAAAAGATTTGCAGTGAACGCACACCAAAAGGGCTGTCTGCGCCAACTTTCAGTTCATCACCTTTGAAGTTGGCAAACACTTCCATTGCCAATCGCGCACGTGAAATCAGTACGTTTAACCGCCGTTCGCCGCCTGGTTTGTTCAGAAGGCCAAAATTCTGGCTCAGCTGGCCTGTGCTGGTTTTGCCGTAACAAATGCTGATCAAAATAACGTCGCGTTCGTCACCCTGCACGTTCTCCAGGTTCTTTACAAAAAACTCATCACCACCTGCATGTTGTACAAAGAATTCGTCAGTTTCTGGCTGTAAGCGGCGCTCTTTTTCCAGCTCAAGCAAGATAGCATCTCGCTGCGAAAGGCTAAACGCAACCACGCCTAACGATAGGTGAGGTTTAGTTAAAGCGTGATTCAGTACTGCTGCAACCACAGCTTTTACTTCGCCTGTATTAGTGCGAGAGCTGCCTTTGTCGTAATGCGTTTCAGGTAAATAATGAAACTTCAGCCCTGTTGCATCGGGGTGAAAGCCTGGGCTTGGAAAGGCCACTAACTTGTTTTTATAAAACTGGTCGTTGGACACTGCGATCAGTGAATCGTGGCGAGAGCGGTAGTGCCAGCGCAGCATTTTGCTTGCCGCACCACGGGCTTCCATTAATGCCAGAATACTTTCCATTTCTGCGGTGGCGCTGCTTTCCAGTTCCTCCTCTTCCAGTTCAACGGCTTTACCAAACAGGTTGCTTGGTGGCATTTGCTTACTGTCACCTACCACAATTACTTGCTGCCCGCGCAGCATTGCGCCTAAGGCATCGGGTGCTGGAATTTGACTCGCTTCGTCAAAAATCACCAGGTCAAAATCTAACGCACCTTGTTTTAGGTAGGTGGCGATGGACATAGGGCTCATCATAAAAATAGGTTTTACTTGCTGGATCACGTTACCTGCTTCAGCCAGCAATTTCCTAATAGGAATATGACGTTTTTTCTTACCTAGCTCACGCAGTACTAATTCCATTTCACCTTTAGCTGTTTTCTTCGGCAAGCGCTCGTACAGACTATTTACTAAAAACTCTTGGGCGAAAAATAAACTGTTACCATCAATACGTTTAAAGTCGCGTAGGCTTTGTTCATGTTTATTGCGGTCAAATTGCCGTATTGCTTCTGAGCTGTCATAGGCATTGTTAACCAGACCAGAATAATAGCTAAGTTCGAATACCGTCATTAGCATGTCAGGGGCTGCATGCCATGAGTACGCCAGTTTAGTGAAGTCCTTGATGTTATAAGGCTCAAACGCCTTAATAATCTGGTTGTAGCGCGCAAAATCGTAAAATAAGGCTGAGTTTTTCCAGCCCTCTAACAAAGCATTTAGCTGCGCAAATTGCATTACAGCTAAATCATGGTTTGGATTGCTGTCGGGGATTTGTATCAGCTCTTGCAGCGTTTGTGCCTGCACTGCAATAGCGTTACAAAGCGCTGTCAGTGAGTTTGTCTGGTCACGCAGCAGCTTTTTATCAACGCCTTTATCAATCAGTTCAGCCAATGACTGCGACAATTCAACACGGTTTACCTTTGCATAAAAGGTGTTTATCCAGCTGTGAATTTGCGTTAATTCATTATGCTCCGAAAATTCGCCTTGCCACTGCGCGCCAAAAGCTTCAGATAACAGGGAGTGGTAGCTAGTTAGCTCTTTTTTCGTGCTTTGGTAAGTTAAAGCAGTATCTAATGCAGTAAGCCAGTCGGTAGACGAAGCGGGCAGAACGCCAAGCCAAAGCCCTGCTAGCTGTGCTTTGGCTTGGCGATAGCTGGACGATAGGAAACGCCACCATTTATCTGTTTTGCCAATCAAGCCTTGGCGGATACTCAGCAAATCGGCATCCAGCGCCTGCGTGATAAAGTGCTGTTCGCAGCTGGCTTTGAGTGATAAGAAATTAGCTAGGCAGGTCAGGCCGTTATCGATCCGCTTTTTTTCTAAAGCCCATATGGGGTTATTTACTTTAACGCTTTTAAGATCTGGCACTTCGGATAGCCAGCTCGTTGTTGAAATCAGCGGTGCGACTTGTTGCAAGCTTTGTGGTTTATCAAGCTGCAGAAAAACACTGACGGTTTGAGTTTGCGTATCAAGTTGGCTAAGCAACTGGCTTATTTCTACCAAAGTAGAGGTTAGTACCTGCTGCAATGCAGGTGAAAAGTCAGTGCGACCAGACATCGCAAATGGATGCGCTGCAGGTATGCCAATGCGTGCTAGTTGCTGTACTAATTCCGTAACCAGTTTCCTCGCATTACTGTATTCCTCAGCTATCCATTGTTCGAAGTAGCTAAAGGGGAGGGCTGGTAAGGAGTTGTCGGGATCCTTTGTCTTCAATTGCAGCAATGAGCCCAACGCTTCAATGTAATTGATACCGCTGCGCAGAATAGGGGCTCGGATGGCATGCACATAAGCATCCAGCGAGGCTTTTGATTCCGCTAAATCTGAAAACTCTTGCTCCCGGTTTGCTGTTTGTGGCCGACCTTGCTCAAGTGACTCAGCAATAGAACCAAGCACAGATTTCTTGGTACTTTTGTGACTATGTAGTTCGAGTACGGCGTAGCCCATATGAGTTTCATCAAGGCGTTTTTTTACCACCTCAAGTGCTGCCATTTTTTGTGCAACAAACAGCACCTTTTTACCGAGCGCAACCGCTTCGGCAATAATGTTGGTGATAGTTTGGGATTTACCTGTACCTGGCGGACCTTGAATGATCAGGTCTGCGCCAGACTTCATCGCCAAGATTGCTTCAATCTGGCTGGAATCGGCGTCTTTTACCAAGTGGAGTTTTTCTGGATGATTCAGATCTGCTGGATTGATCTCTGCATCGTGGGGAAAGCCATCACGAAATAAGCGGCCAATCAAAGGTAACTGTGATGGTTTTTTTCCTTCCGGCCAGCCTGTAGGGTCCAAGTCCATGTACATTTGAAACTTGCCAAAAGAGAACAGCCCTAAACCAATTTTATCTTGATGCACCCGCCATGAAGGTTGCGCTGTAATCGCATCAGCTACCTCCTGATAATAATCTGTGATGACCATCTCATCAGAATAGGCGGGAAGCATTAACTTAAACTCAGTCCTTAGTTTTGCTGCTAAGGTCAGGTTTGAACCCAGCTCTTCGCCTGTGTAGCGTAATTTGAAGCTATCTCTGGCTGATGAGCGCATTAGTTGAACAGGGATCAGAATTAAAGGCGCATATCTTGAAACCGATGAGTTTGTTGGCTCATTCCACTGTAAAAAACCAAGTGCTAAATACAGAACCTCGACACCTTGCTCTTGCAGCATGGTATGGGCTTCGGTTTCCAGTTTCAGCAGGGCTTTATCCAGCTTGGCGGGCACTAATCCGGTTTGTAGGTATTTGTCGGTGAAGCGGGCCGCTCCCTTTTTCTGTTCGAGGTATAAATCAAGAGGTGGCAATTCCGATTCATCGTCGGTCTGAAAGAATGATCCTTCATCTTCGCTGTCGGCAATTTTTTGTTGATAAGCTTCTGGCAATGGTAAAAAGCTGAGTGTGTTTTCTTGCTCAACCAGCATTTCAAATATCTTGGCAGATTGCTCATCAATAATGTCGAGGGCTTTGCTACCGCTGCGGTAATTCAGCTGAGGATTGGATCGAAGACCCATATCAAGTAATTCAAGACGCGCACGTTCCAGTTGCTGCTCAACAACCATAAAAATCCATCTCCGAGATATGCTGAACAGCAATAGTTTTCACTAGGTTTTTGCTGGTGGCGTTGGTTAAAAATCTACCATATCAATGGTTGTTTCTAAAAGCAATCTTGCGGATTATTAGAGTGATAAGAACAAGTCGTGCAGGAAGTGAGTGGCTGGATATTAGTGTTAGGGGCCGTTAATAAATTTAACGATATTAGCTAAAGTTGATGGTGCTATTTGCCATGAGATTACTGCTCACCTCATTCCTAATTAAGAAAAATGTGTCCCAGCATTTCTGAGTATGCCCTTTTGCCTGCAAATTACTTAATCGGCCAGTCTCCTTGGGGCTATTACGCTCTATGGAATTATTTAATCAACAACGCCATGCTAATCGATCATGAATATGGCTCATGTTCTATGTGAAATAAAACCGTTTTTGTTCATGTGCCGAACCACGTATAAATGACTCCAAGCGAAATATTAGACAAGCTTGAAGTTTCACCCTAGCTAAGCCATCAGAACTTAAGCTATTGGCACTTAAGTTAAATATAACCTCAGACAGAACACGAATAATGTCTATCAGAGTCGGGTCTAGAAGCTAGAAGCGCAGGGCATAAACTCAGGTTTGAAATCAGACAATGGGATACTGGATCACTATGAATAAGCATTTTACATTTACGATTAACAGCATTTGTCTTGATGAAAATTATCATCCCTCAGACAAGACGCGTATCACGACCAACTTTGCTAATTTGGCCAGAGGAAGCCATCGCCAAGCGAACTTACGCAACGCGTTAAAGATGATTGATAACAGTTTTAATGCCTTAGCGCATTGGGATAACCCTAAAGGCGATCGTTATACTGTCGAACTTGAAATTATCTCCGTTAATTTGGATATTGACGGCAGCGGTCAAACCTTCCCATCAATTGAAGTTTTGAAAACCAATATTGTTGATCATAAAACCAATAAACGTATTGAAGGTATTGTCGGCAATAACTTTTCATCTTACGTACGCGATTATGACTTTAGCGTATTACTGGCAGAGCATAATAAGGGCCAAGCCAAATTTAGTATTCCAGATGATTTTGGTGGTCTACATGGCAAGCTATTTCAGTCTTTTGTTAATTCTGATGCTTATAAACAGAATTTTAATAAGCCACCGGTTATCTGTCTCAGTGTTTCGGATAATAAAACCTACCATAGAATTGAGAATCAGCATCCCGTATTAGGGGTTGAATATCAGCCAAATGAATCGTCTTTAACAGAGCAATATTTCAAAAAAATGGGCTTACAGGTGCGCTATTTTATGCCGCCCAATAGTGTGGCGCCGTTAGCTTTTTATTTCTTTGGTGATTTACTCAATGATTACACCCATCTTGAGTTGATAAGCACCATCAGCACTATGGGAACTTTTCAAAAAATCTATCGCCCTGAGATTTATAACGCCAATGCTGTTGCAGGTAAATGCTATCAACCCAATTTGAAAAATCTGGATCATTCACTGACTCAAATTGTTTATGATCGAGCAGAACGTAGCCAATTGGCGAATGAGCAAGGCAAATTTGCCGCTGAGTACTTTATCAAACCCTACCAAAAGTTTTTTGAACAATGGTCTGCTAATTTCGTTTAGTCGCTCTGCACTTAATCGTCACGCTCAATAATTAACCCAATACGGCATCAATATCATGACAACACTACTTAATAAAACACCGCTTAACAAAACATTGCTTAACCAAACCCTGTTACCGACTTCAACGGCAGGTAGTTTGCCTAAACCTGTGTGGCTGGCAGAGCCTCAAACACTTTGGTCTCCTTGGAAATTACAAGGTGAGGAATTAATTGCCGGTAAACACGATGCACTGCGTTTGTCATTACAGGATCAACTACACGCAGGGATTGATATTGTCAGTGATGGCGAGCAAACGCGGCAACATTTTGTCACTACCTTTATTGAGCACCTCAACGGCGTTGATTTTTCAAAACGTAAAAACGTGAAAATTCGCGATCGTTATGATGCGAGTGTACCCACGGTTGTTGGCCCAGTGAGTCGCCAAAAGTCCGTGTTTGTTGAAGATGCCAAATTTTTACGCAAGCAAACTACGCAACCAATTAAATGGGCTCTGCCTGGCCCAATGACCATGATAGATACGCTTTATGATGACCATTATAAAAGTCGCGAAAAGCTTGCTTGGGAATTTGCCAAAATTCTAAATGAGGAAGCCAAAGAATTAGAGGCGGCGGGGGTTGATATTATCCAATTTGATGAGCCTGCCTTTAATGTGTTTTTTGATGAGGTAAACGAGTGGGGCATTGCCTGTTTAGAGCGAGCCATTGAAGGGCTTAAATGCGAAACCGCGGTACACATATGTTATGGTTATGGCATCAAAGCCAATACAGATTGGAAAAAAACCTTGGGCTCAGAGTGGCGCCAATATGAGGAAGCGTTTCCTAAACTGCAAAAGTCTAATATCGATATTATCTCGCTAGAATGTCACAACTCCCATGTGCCGATGGAGCTGCTTGAACTCATTCGCGGTAAAAAAGTCATGGTCGGCGCGATTGATGTTGCCACCGACACGATTGAAACCGCAGAGGAAGTGGCTGACACCCTACGAAAAGCCCTTAAATTTGTCGATGCCGACAAGCTCTATCCTTGTACCAACTGCGGCATGACGCCTTTATCCCATCAAGTCGCAAGAGGCAAACTCAACGCCTTAAGTGCAGGCGCAGAGATCGTCAGAAAAGAACTCTTGGCATTAAGATAAGACGCGATAAGTGCTGCTATCTTTTTTACAGCAGCATGTTTTATAGCAGTATGAGTCTAGCTTTGTTGAAAGGGTATCGACGTCGGTATTAAAAAAACGGGATTGGCAAATTGATGCCAATCCCGTTTTCATTTCTAAGCTCATGCATTTAGTGCTTACAGTTAATGCTTACAGTTAGTGCTTAGGTTTATGCATTGTCTTAGCGCTTATTCACCAAGCTTTGGTGTGCGTGGCGGGATCATGCGCCTTTCATCTGTTGACTCAAATGCACCTGCAAATTTAAGCAGGTTATTATCGTCATAGGCACGGCCCGCGAAGGTCAAACCGACTGGCATGCCAATATCGGCCATCACGCCCATAGGTACAGTCACAGTCGGTACCCCTAAGTGACGAATCGCGAGGTTTCCGTTTGCCACCCAAACTCCGTTGCTCCAAGCGATATCGGCTGAAGCCGGATTCACATGGGCATCGGCAGGGCCGACATCTGCCACGGTTGGAAACAGCACGGCATCAAGCTTTAGCCCGTCCATCCAGTCTTCGAGATCTAGCTTACGCGTCTTCTCTAAGCCACGCAGACCATCGGGAATACTGTCGATCTGGTCATAGGATTTAAGACCACGCTTAGCCATGTTGACGTACTCTTCCATGCCTGCCGCTAAGTCACCTTCACGGTTTGGCAAGGTGCCTAAGTCGTGGGGGAAAATCAAATGCCCAACAACATCAGCAAGTTTGTTGAGTTTAGGGTCATTGTTAGCACGCAGGAATTCATCGAACGCCCAACCTGAGAGTTCCCATAATTCATCATGGAGGAACTGAGGCGTGACTATGCCACGGTTAAACACGGTCGGCGCGCCTGGGCGGTCGCCTTCACAATTTGATACCAGCGGAAAATCAACTTCAATCACTTCGGCGCCGGCAGCTTCTAAGGCTTTACGAGCCGCTTCCCACAAATCGATAACCGATTGGCGAGTGTGGATACGTTGGCCCGTTGGGCCACCAATGCCCGGATTTTCGCTGGTTCCCGCCAATTCATCCTTATTGATGTACATGCGCGGCACACCAAAACGCTTACCTTTAAGCGTGTCGGCTTGAGCGGCAAGCTCCAGATAAGACGCTGGACGGACACTTGATGCTTTAGGAATTTCGACCCAAGGCTGAAGACGCCAGAGATCGCCACGGGTGATAGGATCGTCAGCTACAATCACATCCAACACTTCGAGCATATCTGCCATAGTGCGAGTGTAAGGCACCACTACATCCATGGTCGGCGTTAACGGCCAGTTACCGCGCACGGAAATCACGCCCCGTGACGGAGTGTAGGCACACAAACCGTTATTAGATGCTGGACCACGACCGCTTGACCAAGTTTCTTCAGCAAGACCAAAAGCAGAGTAACTTGCTGCCGTGCCCGTGCCCGCCCCATTGGAAGAGCCCGAAGCGAATGGTGCAGTAAGGTAGTTCGCGTTGTATGGGCTTTCGGCACGGCCATAGTGACCACGCTGCATGCCGCCATTGGCCATTGGCGGCATATTGGTTTTGCCTAAACAAATGGCCCCCGCAGCGCGTAGGCGCTCAACGGCGAAGGCATCGTATTGCGCCACTAAATCCTTAAAGGCTGGGCTGCCAGACGCCGCCGTCAGTCCCTTCACCAAATAGCTATCCTTGGCGGTATACGTAATACCCTCAAGTGGGCTTAAGGTTTCACCACGGGCGCGGCGCGCATCTGACGCCTCGGCTTCTTTGAGCGCATCGGGATTGTGCACCACTAACGCATTGAGCTTGGTCTGCGTAGCTGGGCCGTCATACGCCTCAACCCGTGCCAGATAAGACTTCACCAGCTCAACTGCTGTGGTGCGACCAGATTCGAGGGCGGCACGCAGTTCGGCGATGGAAACTTCAGTGACTTCAAACATTTGACTGCCTCCCGCTGAAAGCCAATTGTGTTGCAACAACAGTGACATCAATGGTCATAGTGTTCTCCTTAAGTTGACTTACTTTCCAGAGGGGATCTGTTGGGTAATACAATGGATATTGCCACCACCTAATAGGATTTCGCGGGCAGGCACGCCGAGAATCTCATACTCGGGGAAAATTTCCTGCAGCTTTTGGGCGGCGATATCGTCGGTTGCAGGATCGAGTAGCGGGAAAACGATACGATTATTGGTGATTAAAAAGTTCACATAAGAACCCGCTAAGCGCTCACCCGCCGTGCGTGGCACGCCAGTTCCTTCTGTCACGCCCAGTGATTCCTCTTCGGTGCAATACAGCGGACCCGGTTGTGGCAATAGATGGATTTTTAACTTACGGCCTTGTGCATCCACGGTTTTTTGCAGCACATCTAGCGCAGCTTTTGAGCGAGGATACTGGGGATCAGTCTCATCACCAGTCCAGTGCAAAATCACTTCGCCTGGGCGAGCAAAACAGCACATGTTGTCGATATGACCATCGGTCTCATCCATATACACGCCATCTTGTAACCAGATAAACTGCTTAACATTCAAATAGTCACGCAGTAAGTATTCAATCTGTTCTTTCGTCAGTTCAGGATTACGGTTGGCGTTGAGTAAACATTCGGCACTCGTCATACAGGTGCCTTCACCGTCAACATGGATAGAACCCCCTTCGAGGATCAGCGGCGCGCTGTAACGGGCAAATCCATGTTGCTTGAGCATTTGTGCGGCAACCTGTTCGTCCTTATCCCATGGGAAGTACAAACCACCGTTATGGCCGCCCCAAGCATTAAAGCCCCAGTCAACACCGCGGCATTCACCCTCGGCATTAACGACCACAGTTGGCCCAGTGTCACGCGCCCAGCAATCGTTACTGTCCATTTCGACCAAGGTGACGTGGGATGGCATTACCGTTTTAGCTTCAGCTAAAAAGGCTTTAGGAACACCCATATACACGGGCGTCGCTCCACCAATGGCATCGGCCACTTTAGCAAAGGTCGCTTGAGCATAAGCGCCCGCAGAGCGCCAGTTGTCAGGACGATATGGCCAAATCATCCACACCGCTTGCTGCGCTGCCCATTCGGCGGGCATGTGGAAACCATCTTGAGATGGCTTAGTCGTTAACGGCGTGGTATCCACAGTCGCGTTTGTCATGAATTTTGTCTCCAGTAATGCTCAAATCTATAAGGGTGTACGCCCAATTTGGGGCGACAGAATAGAAATACACCTAACATAATCAAATAAATCGAATGACCGTATTCATCACGCTGCGCTCATCACGAGCATTTATTACATGCATTCATCACATATATAGTTAGGCCGAAATTGTTAGGTCTTCACTCAGTGAGTTTTAGCTTCATTGAAATATTGCTGCGTATCTTATCATTTAAGATGGCTTGCGCTAAATACTTGTATGCAGGACATAGATGAGAATTTGTAGGGTCGTTAAGTCGTCAGTTTATTGCTCATGGGGTGAATATCATCACTACATGGCGCGAATGCACTTTTAGTTAACATAAGACCTATTAAATAAGAACCCTAAGATCTGATTTCAGCATCAAAATAGCGCTTTTATGTGACCTCGCTTATCATCGCGTTATTATAGCCTTTCATTAATAAGCACTGCTGAGGCGTATTCTTTTTGTTCATCCTCAGCATTAGTCCGTTTAAGTATTTATCTTTTAAGGATATCAGCATGACTTCCCACACTGCGCCATTAACTTCATTTTCGACCTCGGGACTTTCTGCAACGAGCCTTTCTGCTACAGATGTTGAGCCGTTGCTTAAGATAATGGAAAAACTGCGCGACCCACAAACAGGTTGCCCGTGGGATAAAGCGCAAACGTTTCAAACCATAGTGCCTTTTACCTTAGAAGAAGCCTATGAGGTCGCCGATACCATAGAGCGCTTAGCCTGGGATGAGTTGCCCGATGAACTTGGGGATTTATTATTTCAAATCGTATTTTATTGTCAGCTTGGTAAAGAGCAGGGCAAGTTTGATTTTGCTACTGTGATTGAGAAAATCAGCGACAAGTTAACCCGCCGTCATCCCCATGTTTTTGGTGAGCAAAATCCGCAAATAGGCGATAGCGCCCAAGGGATGAAAGCCAATTGGGAGGCGATTAAAGCGACTGAACGTGAACAAAAGGCGCAGCAAGTGGCGGGTGAAACCCAAGCTGAAACTGTGGTTTCAGCGTTAGATAATATTCCGCGTACCCAACCTGCGCTGTCGCGCTCAATCAAAATTCAGCAGAGGGTGGCGCGAGTCGGTTTCGATTGGGCTGAACTTGAACCTGTGGTCGCTAAAATCCACGAAGAAATCGATGAAGTCTTGCATGAAGTGAATCAACCCGAGCAAGACCAAGCGAAAGTGCAGTCCGAAATGGGCGATTTGCTATTTGCCGTAGTGAATCTAGCCCGTCATCTTAAGGTCGACCCAGAGCAAGCGCTGCGCCAAGCCAACCTTAAATTTGAACGGCGTTTTCGCGGCGTAGAACAGTTGGCGAGCGAGAGCGGTAAAAGTATGCAAGAGCACACATTAATGGAGCTGGATGCCTATTGGGACCAAGTAAAAGCGACAGAGACAAGATAAACGGCAAATTATCCCGATTGGTGTTTGTCGAATCGCGCCGCCTTTGGTATACTACTGCCCCGTCCTAGTGCTTTCTTACAAGCACGTATTTTCAAACTCATTTTCTCAGGTTCAGCATGACTACAAGGTATATCTTCGTTACTGGTGGCGTGGTTTCATCACTAGGTAAAGGCATTGCAGCAGCATCATTAGCTGCAATTTTAGAGGCCCGCGGTCTCAATGTAACCATCATGAAGCTGGACCCTTACATTAACGTTGATCCGGGTACCATGAGCCCAACCCAACATGGCGAAGTATTTGTTACTGAAGACGGTGCAGAAACAGATCTCGACTTGGGTCACTACGAGCGTTTCATCCGTACTAAGATGAATCGTCGTAACAACTTCACTACCGGTCGTATTTACGAAGAAGTATTACGTAAAGAACGTCGTGGCGATTATTTGGGCGCAACCATTCAGGTTATCCCACACATCACTAATGCGATTAAAGAAAAAGTATTAGCAGGTGGCGAAGGTCATGATGTGGCTATCGTCGAAATCGGCGGTACTGTGGGTGATATCGAATCCTTGCCGTTCCTAGAGTCTATCCGTCAGCTCGGTGTTGAGCTGGGCCGTGATCGTACTCTGTTCATGCATTTAACCTTAGTGCCTTTCTTAGGTGCAGCAGGCGAAGTGAAAACTAAGCCAACTCAACACTCAGTGAAAGAGCTGCGTTCTATCGGTATTGCACCAGATGTGCTGGTTTGCCGTGGTGATCGTGCGATTCCTGCTAATGAAAAAGCCAAAATTTCGCTGTTCTGTAACGTTGAAGAGCGTGCGGTTATTTCATTAAAAGATGTTGATAGTATTTATAAAATCCCAGCTTTGTTACGTTCACAAGGTTTGGATGACTTAGTGGTTAAGCGTTTCGGTTTAGAATGCCGTGAAGCGGATCTGTCTGAGTGGGAAAATGTGATTTATCAAGAAGCTAATCCAAACGGCGAAGTCGTTATTGGTATGGTGGGTAAATACATTGAACTGCCAGATGCCTATAAGTCAGTCAACGAAGCATTAAAACACGCAGGCCTTAAAAACCGCGTATCTGTGACTATCAAGTATATTGATTCACAAACCGTAGAAGCTAAAGGCGAAGAAGTCTTACAGGGTTTAGACGGTATCTTAGTACCAGGCGGCTTCGGGGAGCGTGGTGTTGAAGGTAAGATACTGGCGGCAAAATTTGCCCGTGAAAACAATTTACCGTATTTCGGTATTTGTTTAGGTATGCAAGTTGCCCTGATTGAATTTGCGCGTAATGTTGCTGGCATGGCTGATGCACATTCAACTGAATTCAATAAAGAAACACCATTCCCAGTCGTGGGTTTGATCACTGAATGGATTGACGAAGAAGGTAATGTTGAGCAGCGCCATGAAGCGTCTGACTTAGGTGGCACTATGCGTTTAGGCGCTCAATTGTGTCATTTACTCGATGGTTCGAAAGCGGCCCAAGCCTACAAAGGGACTAGCTGTGTAGAACGTCACCGTCATCGTTACGAAGTGAACAACAAATACAGAGAGCGTTTAGAACAAGCTGGCATGATCTTCAGCGGTTTGTCTTCTGATCGTAAGCTGGTGGAAATGATCGAATTAAAAGATCACCCATGGTTTGTTGCAGGTCAATTCCATCCTGAGTTCACCTCAACTCCGCGCGATGGTCACCCATTGTTCGAAGGGTTTATTGCTGCGGCAAGTGCGCATCAAAAACGTGATCTGAAGTAAGAATATTTGAGGCCGGACCCGCGACAGTGGGGCCGGCCTTTTGCTACACTCGTCGCTACTTGAAACATAAGAATTTAATACCTCTGGGTATAAACAGCATGCGTATCAGTTGCATCTGTATGGACGCAAACCGTAAATGGAATTTTGTTATTTTCTGCGGTATGTGACTTCCATTTATTCCCATAGGTATTGGTTTTTTCTTTTATCTTTAAACTTAAATCGAGGGTGTTATGGCTAAGATTATTAACGTGATTGGTCGCGAGATTATGGATTCTCGTGGTAACCCAACTGTTGAAGCCGAAGTGCATTTAGAAGGTGGTTTTGTGGGTATGGCTGCGGCGCCTTCTGGCGCATCTACCGGTAGCCGCGAAGCGTTAGAATTACGTGATGGCGATAAAAGCCGTTATTTAGGCAAAGGCGTATTAACGGCTGTTGCCAACGTAAACGATTTAATCCGCACTGCGTTATTAGGCAAAGATGCCACTGCACAAGCTGAGCTTGATCAAATCATGATCGACTTAGACGGCACAGAAAACAAAGACAAGTTAGGCGCAAACGCGATTCTGGCTGTGTCTTTAGCGGCTGCCAAAGCGGCTGCAGCATTTAAAGGTATTCCTTTATACGCGCATATCGCTGAATTGAACGGCACGCCAGGCCAATATTCTATGCCTGTGCCTATGATGAACATCTTAAACGGTGGCGAGCACGCGGATAACAACGTTGATATCCAAGAATTCATGGTGCAACCAGTTGGCGCGAAAACCTTCCGTGAAGCACTGCGCATGGGCGCTGAAATCTTCCATACGCTGAAAAAAGTATTGCACGACAAAGGTCTAAGCACTTCTGTGGGTGACGAAGGTGGTTTTGCACCTAACTTAGCCTCAAACGCTGATGCGTTAGCTGTTATTAAAGAAGCGGTTGAATTGGCTGGTTATAAGTTAGGTACGGATGTGACCTTAGCGCTAGATTGCGCTGCATCTGAATTCTACAAAGACGGCAAATACGATTTAGCGGGCGAAGGCAAAGTATTCGACTCGAACGGTTTCTCTGATTTCTTAAAATCATTGGCTGATCAATACCCAATCGTGTCTATCGAAGACGGCTTAGACGAATCAGATTGGGATGGTTGGGCTTATCAAACTCAAATCATGGGTGACAAGATCCAATTAGTGGGCGACGATTTATTCGTTACTAACACTAAAATCTTAACCCGTGGTATCGAAAACGGTATTGCAAACTCAATCCTTATCAAGTTCAACCAAATCGGTTCATTGACTGAGACTTTAGCGGCCATTCGCATGGCGAAAGAAGCGGGTTACACAGCGGTGATTTCACACCGTAGTGGTGAAACTGAAGATTCAACCATTGCTGACTTAGCCGTAGGTACTGCAGCTGGCCAAATCAAAACCGGTTCACTGTGTCGTTCTGACCGTGTTGCTAAGTACAACCAATTGCTGCGCATCGAAGAGCAATTAGGTGAAAAAGCCCCATACCGTGGTTTGAAAGAGATCAAAGGCCAAGCGTAATTTAAACTTTGATGTAAAAAGGCCACCACTTGGTGGCCTTTTTTGTTGTACTATCTGCTGTATATTTTTTTAATCCAAGATACTGACGCTAATTCCTCCATGAAATTTTTTGTCATTGCACTCATAGTGCTACTCGGTTTACTGCAATTTCGTCTTTGGTCGGGAGATAATAGTCTTCCTGAATATTTCGTCCTGCAAAAACAAATTGCCGCGCAGCAAGAAGGTAACGCCAAACTCAATGAGCGTAACCAAGTGCTGAAGGAAGAAATCATCGATTTGAAAAGTGGTACCGAAGCCATAGAAGAACGTGCGCGTAACGAACTTGGCATGGTCAAAGAAGGTGAAACCTTCTATCGCGTCGTGGGTGGTGATCGCTCAGTATCGAGTCCATCCCAGTAATATGGAGTTAGGATGTCAGAGCTAGGACATTTAGATCTTGGATTAAGCGAAGAATCCAATCCAGGCAGTCAATCTGAGCCGGTAATGCAAACTGAATTGCAGCGCCAATCTGAGCATAGCACTCAAGCTGTGGTGGCTATCGTTCCCGCTGCGGGCATTGGTAGCCGCATGGGCGCCGACAGACCTAAACAATATCTTGAAGTGTGCGGCCAGAGTATTCTCGGCCATACTTTAGATAAGCTGTTGTCTCACACGCACATTTCCCACGTCATCGTTGCCTTACATCCGAATGATACTATCTTCAATACCCTGTCACAGGCCGCACATCCTAAATTGACCACAGTATTAGGTGGCGGTGAGCGCGCAGATTCTGTGTTGGCGGCGCTGCAAATTGCGCCCGAGCACAGTTGGGCCTTAGTGCATGATGCGGCAAGACCTTGTTTAACCGCGACGGATATCGACAAGCTACTCGCATCCAGAGTGCAATTTCCCCAAGGTGCTATTTTGGCTATGCCTGTGCGCGATACCATGAAGCGCGCCAATAAACAGGGTGAAATCAGTGCCACTGTCTGCCGCGATAATTTATGGCATGCATTGACGCCACAGTTATTTCAGGCCGCGCAACTCAAAGATTACCTCAATGCCGCTCTGGCGGCAGGTGCGGTCGTGACAGATGAGGCTTCGGCGATGGAATGGGCAGGCATTTCACCTGGACTCGTTTCGGGCCGTGCTGACAATATAAAAGTGACGCACCCCGATGATTTGGGATTGGCCGAACTGTTTTTAATGCGTGCCGCAAAATAGTCATAATCCAAGTAAAATAATACGTTAGGAATATTAAATGAAAATCCGTATCGGCCATGGTTTCGATGTGCATAAATTTGGTGCTGCACGACCCCTCATTCTTTGCGGCGTCGAAGTGCCGTATGAAACTGGCCTAGTCGCACATTCAGATGGTGATGTGGTGCTGCATGCGATTTCCGATGCGATCCTCGGCGCACTGGCGCTGGGTGACATAGGTAAACATTTCCCCGACACAGATACCGCCTATAAAGGTGCTGATAGCCGCGTATTGCTGCGTCATTGCTATGCTTTAGCGAGGGCGAAAGGCTTTGTGCTGGGTAATCTTGACGTCACTATCATAGCGCAAGTCCCTAAAATGGCGCCGCACATTGAGGCAATGCGCCAAATATTGGCCGCCGATTTAACCTCGGAACTTGACGACATTAACGTCAAAGCGACCACGACTGAACAGCTAGGATTTACCGGGCGTAAAGAAGGTATTGCGGTAGAAGCCGTGGTATTGATGACCCGTAAACACGATTAACTTAAGAGTAAAAAAGTCCCATGAGCGAATTACATTATCTGTATGGCAAGCCTTTAGGTACAGCAGATCTAAGAACCCAAAATAGCGATTTTATCGTGAAAGAGATTTTGCCTTTTAGCCCTACGGGTGAAGGTGAACATCACATGCTGCATGTACGCAAAGAAGGGCTAAATACAGTACAAGTCGCTGAAATGATCGCTAAGTTTGCTAAGGTGCATCCAAAGGAAGTGACCTACGCTGGGCAAAAAGATAAAAATGCCATCACAGAACAATGGTTCGGTGTGCGTATTCCGGGCAAAGAAACGCCTACTTGGAAAGATCTCAATAGCGAGCGTTTGACTATATTGTCGAGCAGTCGTCACAGCAAAAAACTGCGAATTGGTGCTTTAGTCGGTAACCGTTTTATTCTTACCCTTAGAAATGTCACCCAAGTCGAAGACATTATCAGCCGCATCGAAAAGGTCGCTCAAGTGGGCGTGCCCAATTACTTTGGTGAGCAACGCTTTGGTCACGATGGTAAAAACTTAGTATTTGGTCGCCAAATGATGGCGGGTAAAAAAGTCAAAGACAGAAATAAGCGCAGCATGTATCTGTCTGCGGTGCGCTCAAATCTGTTTAACACTGTGGTGTCATACCGTTTAGCCAACCATGGCACTAAGCCGCTAGCAGGTGATTGTGTGATGTTGGCGGGCAGTAAAAGCTTCTTTGTTACGCCTGAATGGGATCTCATCGTGTTGAAACGTCTGATTGAAAAAGACATTCAACTGTCAGCACCTTTATGGGGCCGTGGCATGATGCTACCCCAAGGTGAAGCTGCAGCAGTGGAAACCTTGGCCATGAGTGAATTGGCCGACGATTGCTATGGCCTTGAACATGCGGGATTAGAACAAGAGCGTCGTCCGTTACTGCTTGAGCCCCAAGGTCTGAAATACGAACAAACCGCCGATGGTCTTGTGCTGGAGTTTGTGCTGCCTGCGGGTAGTTTTGCAACATCTTTATTAAGAGAGTTAGTCAATTATCAAGATGTTAAAGAGCAGCAATGGCAAGCGACACTAGTGCAAGAGCCTGCGCCCGAGGTAACGAATACCCACGTCGCAGCAGAGACTAACCCTGAAGCTGCGCCTAACACTGAAGCAGAGTCATGATCCGCATCTTAGTGAGCAACGATGACGGGGTTAATGCGCCGGGGATCAAAGCCTTAACTGAGGCCTTGGCTGAAATTGCGACTGTGCTAACAGTGGGGCCAGATCGTAATTGTTCTGGTGCGAGCAATTCATTAACCTTGACTAATCCATTAAGAATTAATAGGTTAGATAACGGTTACATTTCTGTTCACGGTACACCGACTGATTGTGTGCATTTGGCTATCCGAGAATTGTACGATGGCGAACCCGATATGGTGGTGTCTGGTATCAATGCGGGCGCGAACATGGGCGATGATACCTTGTATTCGGGGACGGTTGCTGCCGCGATGGAAGGGCGCTTTTTAGGTTTTCCTGCGGTCGCGATTTCGCTCAATGGCCGAAAATTTGAACATTATCAATCGGCGGCGGTTTATGCTCGGCGAATAGTCCAAGGCTTGTTAGCCCAGCCTTTGGCAAAAGATCAGATTTTAAATGTGAATGTGCCAGACTTGCCGCTTGATCAAATCAAAGGCATTAAAGTGACCCGTCTCGGCGCTCGTCATAAGGCTGAAGGCATAGTACGAACGCAAGATCCCGCTGGACGTGAGATCTTCTGGCTCGGCCCACCAGGACAAGAGCAGGACGCCACAGAGGGCACTGATTTTCATGCTATCGCCAATGGCTATGTGTCAATTACGCCTTTGACGGTTGATTTAACTGCCTACGGACAACTAACGGCATTGCAAAATTGGGTAGATAAAATATGACTCGAGTTGCCTTAACATCGGCGGTGAACTTAGCTAAAAAGCTTCATGATGCGGGGATCCGCAATCAAGCCGTGTTAAAGGCGATATCGCATACGCCGCGGGAAATGTTTCTCGATAATGCGCTAGCCCATAAAGCCTATGAAAATACCGCTTTACCGATTGGCCAAGGGCAAACCATCTCGCAGCCTTATATCGTCGCCCGTATGACCGAACTCTTACTGCATAAGAGGCCCCAGCGCGTATTAGAAGTGGGTACAGGATCGGGTTATCAGGCGGCAATTTTGGCGCAATTAGTGCCGCAGCTTTGTACTATCGAGCGCATCAAAGGTTTGCAAATTCAAGCGAGACAGCGCTTAAAACGACTAGATTTACATAATGTGTCGTTTAAATATGGTGATGGCTGGTTAGGTTGGGCGAATCGTAGCCCGTTCGATGCCATTATGGTGACCGCTGCCGCTTCGACTATACCTGAGGCCTTACTGTCTCAATTAGCGGAGGGCGGAGTGTTAGTTCTGCCAGTCGGCGAAGATACCCAGCAATTGATGCGAATCACTCGTACTGCGGACCGCTTCAGTTCGGAAACAATTGAAACGGTTAAATTTGTCCCTTTGATTAATGGAGAGTTAGCTTAACCTTGTGTTGTGCTACTGTCCCCACTGAACAACTTGTCTTGCAACGAGGGCATTGTTTTCTCATCATAAACAGTAATACAGCCTCACCAAGGAGTTTTTATTGTTGAATGCGGGTTTAGTCTTAAACCTCTGCTTTATATTTCTGCTTGCAGGCTGTAGCTTTCAGGCCAGCCGACCCGCGCCCGTCGAAAATATTTCCCATAGCTACTCTAAAAACAACAAAGGCCACATTAAATCGAATTCATATAAAGTTAAGAAAGGCGACACGCTTTACTCTATTTCTTGGGGAGCAGGAAAGGATTTTTCTGAAATAGCTAAACTTAATCAATTAGATAACCCTTATACAATTTACCCCGGACAGATTTTATATTTAACGAATACTAAGTCGAGCAGTCAGTCCAAATCTACGACTTTAGATGGAAATAAAACGAGCTCATCGGGTAATAATTCTAGTAAAAACGATATAAAACAAAAAGATAATCAAGTTTCTCAAACCGGCGCTAAGTCAAGTAATGATCTGAAAAAAACACTTGATCAGAAAGCTAAGCCCGCGTACCTTGTAACAAGTTCCCAACAAAGCGTTAACTCAATCATGGTTCCACCGACTTCGACACTACCAACCAGTGTGAGTCAGTGGGAGTGGCCAGTAAGAGGGAAGTTAATCGGGACTTACTCTGCCAATGAGCAGGGAAATAAAGGCATTAAGATCGCGGGAAATCGGGGAGATATCATCAAAGCTGCTGCAGATGGGCGGGTGGTATATGCAGGAAGTGCTCTTAGGGGTTACGGTAATTTAGTGATTATTAAACATAGTGACGATTACCTTAGTGCTTATGCTCATACGGACAAGATCTTAGTCAAAGAAAAGCAACATGTCCTCGCAGGGCAGACAGTTGCGAAAATGGGCAGTACAGGTGCCAATCGGGTAATGTTACATTTTGAAATTCGTTACCATGGACAGTCTGTAAACCCACTTACTTATTTACCCAAACAATGATTGCTTGGGGCCTTGTTGGCAAATGGAGGATAGGAAATTGCACTAATTCAGCAGTTTAATCAGGTTTGGGAGATTTAATCATGAGCCGCATAAAAAGCACTGCCGCAGAAGCACTAGTAGATTTTTCCGTAGAAACCGTTGACTTCGATCTTGAAAAAGAAGAAGTTGCATCCGACTTAGTTCAAGAGCTAGGAATAGAGCAACAGGTTCAAGATGACCTGCAAAAAAATCTTGATGCCACTCAACTTTACCTTGGTGAGATTGGTTTTTCCCCACTGCTTAGCGCAGAAGAAGAAGTTTACTTTTCCCGTAAAGCCTTAAAAGGCTGCGCAAAATCCCGCAATCGCATGATTGAAAGTAATTTACGTCTGGTCGTAAAGATTGCCCGTCGTTACAACAATCGTGGTTTAGCACTGCTTGATCTTATCGAAGAAGGCAACTTAGGTTTAATTCGTGCCGTTGAAAAGTTTGATCCAGAAAGAGGTTTCCGTTTTTCAACCTATGCGACTTGGTGGATTAGACAAACCATTGAGCGCGCTATTATGAATCAGACTCGTACGATTCGTTTGCCTATTCATGTTGTTAAAGAACTCAACGTTTACTTGCGTACCGCTCGCGAGTTAGCACAAAAACTCGATCACGAACCAACGGCCGAAGAAATTGCCGAAAAACTACAAGTGTCGAGTGCAGATGTCAGCCGTATGCTGAAGTTGAATGAGAAAATCACCTCTGTCGATACGCCTTTGGGGGGCGATAATGACAAGGCGCTGCTGGATATTTTAGCCGATGACGATAACGTTGGCCCTGACTATAAAGTGCAAGATGAAGATATTTCTAATTCAGTGGTTAAATGGCTCAATGAATTAAACACTAAACAAAGAGAAGTGTTAGCCCGCCGTTTTGGTTTGTTAGGTTATGAACCTTCTACGCTTGAAGATGTGGGGGCTGAAATTGGTTTAACCCGTGAACGTGTTCGTCAAATCCAAGTGGAAGCATTAAAACGCTTACGTGATTTATTGGGTTCTCAAGGTTTATCTGTTGAAGCTTTATTTAGAAACTAATGTCTGTCTTCTGGTGCCTTTCAGAGAAGTTATCCAGAAAATGCACTTAGTGTGAGATCACGTCATAAAGTAAAACGCCCACTATAGAGTGGGCGTTGTTATTTTTAGGCTTTTATTTAGATCTAGCTCAAGCGTTTCAGCTCATAGAGCAAATCAAGCGCCTGTTTTGGCGTTAAGTTATCGGGATTAATGCTACTTAACTTCGTTAGCGCTGGATTCTCAACCGGTTCAGGTAACGCGAGTAAGCTTTGAATAGGCGTCCTCGTTCCTTCAGCTTGATGATCGCGACTCTCCAATTGCTGCAACTTATGTTTAGCGGCTTTAATCACTTTGTTTGGTACGCCGGCAAGCGCCGCAACTTGTAAGCCGTAGCTTTTACTGGCGGCGCCTTCTTGCACTGCATGCATAAAGGCGATGGTATCGTCGTGTTCAATGGCATCGAGGTGCACATTGTAAACACCAGCCATTAATTCAGGTAACTGAGTTAGTTCAAAATAATGGGTGGCGAATAGGGTCATAGCGCCGACTTGCTGGGCTAAATACTCTGCCGCCGACCAAGCAAGCGATAAACCATCATAGGTGGATGTGCCGCGGCCGATTTCATCCATTAACACTAAGCTACTGGCGGTGGCGTTGTGTAGAATGTTGGCGGTTTCTGTCATTTCGACCATAAAGGTTGAACGGCCAGAGGCCAGATCGTCAGAGGCGCCAATACGGGTAAAGATACGATCGATAGGGCCGATCAGTGCGCGATCTGCTGGCACAAAACAACCAACATGGGCCATCAGCGTGATCAAGGCGACTTGACGCATATAGGTCGATTTACCGCCCATGTTAGGTCCGGTGACAATCAACATACGCCTTTGATTGTGCAAGGTGACTGGGTTCGCGATAAACGGTGTTTGACTCACACGCTCCACCACTGGGTGACGACCAGCCTCTATCTGTACGCCGATATCTTGGCTCAGCTCTGGGCAAGTGTAGCCTAAGGTTTCGGCGCGTTCGGCAAAGTTACTCAACACATCAAGCTCAGCCGCCGCTCGAGCAGAAGCTTGTAATTCATGCAATTTTGGCAGAATAAGATCAAATAATTGTTCCCATAACTGCTTTTCGAGTGCCAGCGCTTTACCTTGGCTCGAGAGCACTTTTTCTTCGTACTCCTTAAGCTCGGGCGTGATATAACGCTCCATATTCTTAAGGGTTTGACGTCGTTGGTAATTGAGCGGCACTTGCGAGGATTGCAAGCGGCTCACTTCAATGTAATAGCCGTGTACACGGTTATAGCCGACTTTAAGGGTGTTGATACCAGTACGTTCTTTTTCTCTGGCTTCGAGTTGTACTAAGTAATCGCTCGCACCTTCGCTAAGACCGCGCCATTCATCTAATTCGCTGTTGTAGCCTTCACGGATCACCCCACCATCGCGGATAAGCATGGGAGGATTATCGACTATCGCGCGCTCAAGCAAGGCTTGTTCAGCGGGGAACTCACCTAAGTGTTGCCGTAATTGAGTCGTGTGCGGCGCGCTCAGTGTGCTTAAACTCTGTTGTAATTCAGGTAGTAAGCCCAACGCTTGACGTAAACGGGCAAAATCCCTTGGGCGAGCGGTACGCAGCGCGAGTCTTGCCATGATACGTTCGATATCGCCAAGTGCCTTTAACTGCTCATGCAGACCTTCGTGGGCGGTGGTATCGAGTAATTCAGTCACCGCCTGTTGGCGTGCTTTGATGTGTTTTGGATCTCGCAGCGGCTGATGGATCCAGCGTTGCAACATACGACTACCCATAGGCGTTGCCGTGTTATCCAATACTGCAGCTAAGGTATTATCGCGACCACCAGCAAGGTTTTGAGTGAGTTCTAGATTTCGGCGCGTTGCCGCATCGAGCACTATGCTATCGGTTTGATTAAAGCGGGTAATGGCATTGATATGGGGCAGGGCTGTGCGCTGTGTGTCTTTGACATATTGCATCAAGCAACCTGCAGCCTGCAGTGATAAACGTGCATCTGCAATACCAAAACCATGCAAGTCTTTCGTGCCAAACTGAGCCAGTAGTAACTTGATGCTAGTGTCGTAATCAAATTCCCATTCAGGGCGACGACGTTTACCTTTAAAACCGTTTAGTAGACCTAGTTCGCCAAAGTCTTCACTGTAGAGAATTTCAACGGGATTAGTGCGTTGTAATTCAGCTTCTAATGACTCTCGCGTGTCGAGTTCGGCAATCACAAAACGTCCGGATGAAACATCCAGAGTGGCATAACCAAAACCAATTTTACCTTGATAAACCGCTGCCAATAGATTGTCTTGGCGCTCCTGCAGCAGGGCTTCGTCGGTCAAGGTGCCAGGCGTGACGATACGCACCACTTTACGCTCAACTGGCCCTTTAGAGGTTGCTGGGTCGCCAATTTGTTCACATATCGCAACCGATTGACCAATTTGAACTAATTTTGCAAGATAGCCTTCCACAGCATGGTAAGGCAGTCCCGCCATAGGGATAGGATCGCCACCACTTTTACCGCGTGCTGTGAGTGAAATGCCTAACAGCTCAGAAGCACGTTTAGCATCGTCATAAAACAACTCGTAGAAGTCACCCATGCGATAAAACAGCAACATGTCGTGATGTTCTGCTTTCATGGTCAAGTACTGACGCATCATAGGAGTATGTTTTTCTAAATCATCGGTATCAATTACATTCATTAAATCGTTATCGTCCGTTGTGACTGCCGTGGTTATGTGGGATTAAGCGCTATGGAAGCAGAAGACTGCTGTACAATTTTCAGCTAAAAAGACCACGCAAAATTTGCTGCGCCAATCTTAGCAATAATTTACCGAAAATTGAGCCCTTGATGACGGATATTCGTCAAAGGGATGCAATATCGGATTTGATATTCGCTAAAACCTTAGCCATATTAAAAAATCCCATTAGTTAAAAATAATTCAGCCATAGGTCTTGATACTGTATGATTGTACAGTATACTAGTCCGCAGAATTAAGACAAAAAGCGCGGCTTTTTGAATTACCCGTTTGTAAATTGAATATTACTTTTGACAGCTTAAGGCTTGTCTTGATGAGGGAACTGGAATGAAGGTCGATCCAAATAAAGAGAAAGCACTTGCTGCGGTATTGATCCAAATTGAGAAACAATTTGGTAAAGGCTCCATCATGAAGCTGGGTGAAGATCGCTCTATGGATGTTGAGACCATTTCTACCGGTTCTCTATCTCTGGACGTTGCTTTAGGCGCTGGCGGTTTGCCAATGGGTCGTATCGTTGAGATCTATGGTCCTGAATCATCAGGTAAAACGACACTGACTTTAGAAGTGATTGCCGCAGCGCAACGTGAAGGTAAAACCTGTGCCTTTATCGATGCTGAGCATGCACTAGACCCTATCTATGCTAAAAAATTAGGTGTAGATATTGATAACCTGCTGTGTTCACAACCGGATACCGGCGAGCAAGCGCTTGAGATTTGTGATGCATTAACTCGCTCTGGCGCTGTTGACGTTATCGTTGTCGACTCAGTGGCGGCATTAACGCCTAAAGCTGAAATCGAAGGTGAAATTGGTGATTCTCACATGGGCCTAGCGGCACGTATGATGAGCCAAGCCATGCGTAAACTTGCGGGTAACTTAAAGCAATCTAACACCTTACTTATCTTCATCAACCAAATCCGGATGAAGATTGGTGTGATGTTTGGTAACCCAGAAACGACAACCGGTGGTAACGCGCTGAAGTTCTATGCTTCTGTTCGTTTAGACATTCGTCGTACTGGTGCCATTAAAGACGGCGATGAAGTTGTCGGTAACGAAACACGCGTTAAAGTGGTGAAAAATAAGGTTGCAGCACCGTTCAAGCAAGCCGAATTTCAAATCCTTTATGGCCAAGGTATCAACCGTACTGGTGAGTTAGTTGACTTAGGCGTAGCCCATAAGTTGATTGAAAAAGCGGGTGCTTGGTACAGTTATAAAGGCGATAAAATTGGTCAGGGCCGTGCTAATGCGGGTAAATATTTGACTGAAAACCCAGCCATTGCTACTGAAATTGACAAGACATTACGTGAGTTGCTATTGAGCAATCCTAGTGCACTGGCTGCCAAAGCTGATGCTAGCACGGAAGATAATGTTGATTTAGAAACAGGCGAAGTATTCTGAGTCAGTCAGCCCGTCAAATCGCGGTCGCGCTGTTAGCGCGCCGCGATTATTCCCGCTTACAAATCCGCGATAAATTGCTCGAAAAAGGCTTCGAATTTAACGATATCGAACCTGTACTCGATGCGTGTGAATCCTCCGGTTTTATCAATGACAATCGTTATGCCGAATTGTTGGTCCGTAGCCACATTAGTCGAGGCCACGGCGCCATCCGCATTCGTCAAGCGATAGCGCAAAAAGGCTTGGCTAAAGATTGCATTGAAGCGGCGATAACCAATAGTAATTGTGACTGGTTTGAGCTAGCAAAAGATAAAGCCACTAAAAAATATGGAATTCCTCGCGTAACAGAAGTGAAGGGCTCTACAGCCCGGGATCTCATCGCGAAGGAAAAGGCTAAACGAGTGCGGTTTTTAATGGGCCAAGGCTTTAGCTACGATCAAATCACTTATGCGTTAGATTCAGATCCCAATGATCTCGACGACGATTATTAATCGCCTCAACTCATCGATTGCGATGTAACCTTAAGACTGCAAAGCTCCTTTAAATATCACTCAATAGGCTTAGTACAATTAGGTTTGATATCGAGTTAAATTCACTCGACACTGGCCTTAATCGCGCAAAATTCATATCGTCATCAATTACTCTTTACCTTGCCATTTTGACTCTAGCCACTCTTACGTGGGCTTTAACGCACTTTATGCAGTGTTGGTTATTCTTAACTTAGCCCACTAGGTCTATAAATAACCGTCTTGCCTAAAGTGCGTTAAATCTCCGCTGAATTCTGTATCTTGAGGTTGTTTGGGTATATATCACCAATCAAGGCTGGTCGTCCTTCCTCAGTCTGCTTATAATGCTGGGCAAATAGAAATACGGCTAGCCTAAGGCGTAGCTGGTAATGCTTACCCAATTCAGGATGATTTCATGTATCAAACTACAGCAGAGCTTAGAAGCGCTTTCCTCGAATTTTTCCGCAGCAATGGTCATCAAGTTGTGGACAGTAGTTCATTAGTGCCAGGCAACGATCCCACACTTTTATTTACCAATGCAGGCATGAACCAGTTCAAGGACGTGTTTCTTGGCATGGACAAACGCAATTATACGCGTGCGACCACTGCTCAACGTTGTGTGCGCGCCGGTGGTAAGCATAACGATTTAGATAATGTCGGTTATACAGCACGTCATCACACCTTTTTCGAAATGTTGGGTAACTTCAGTTTTGGTGATTATTTCAAGGAAGAAGCGATTCGTTTTGGCTGGACATTCTTAACTGAAACGTTAAAGCTGCCGAAAGAACGTCTGTGCGTCACTATTTATCAAACAGACGATGAAGCCTTTGAAATTTGGAATAAAAAGATTGGTGTTGCCGCCGAGAATATTATCCGTATCGGCGATAATAAAGGTGCTGCTTATGCGTCAGATAACTTCTGGCAAATGGGTGATACTGGTCCTTGTGGCCCTTGTACTGAAATTTTCTATGACCATGGCGATCACATTTGGGGTGGCCGTCCTGGTAGCCCAGAAGAAGATGGCGACCGTTTCATCGAAATCTGGAACATCGTTTTCATGCAGTACAACCGTCAAGCATCAGGTGAAATGCTGCCTTTGCCTAAGCCATCGGTGGATACTGGCATGGGGATTGAGCGTATCGCCGCGATTATGCAAGGCGTACATTCTAACTACGAAATCGATATATTCCGTACTTTGATCGCTAAAGCGGCAGAAATCATCGGCGTAAGCGATTTAACCGAGAAGTCACTGCGCGTCATTGCCGACCATATCCGTTCATGTGCATTCCTTATTGCCGATGGCGTTATGCCGTCGAACGAAGGCCGCGGTTATGTGCTGCGCCGCATTATCCGCCGCGCAGTTCGCCATGGTAACAAGTTGGGCGCGACCGAAGCTTTCTTCTATAAGTTGGTTCCATCTTTGATTGCGGTTATGGGCGATGCGGCTAAAGGGTTAGCTGAGACTCAAGCGATTGTTGAAAAAGCACTGAAAGCGGAAGAGGAGCAATTTGCCCGTACGCTTGAACGTGGTTTAGGTATTTTAGATACGGCCTTAAACGAGTTGAAAGGTGACACTTTAGACGGCGAAACCGTATTTAAGCTGTATGACACCTATGGCTTCCCAATGGATTTGACCGCTGACGTATGTCGCGAGCGCAACATCATTGTCGATGAAGCAGGTTTTGAAGTCGCCATGGCTGAACAACGTAGCCGCGCACAAGCTGCCGGTAACTTTGGTGCAGATTATAACGCTGCGCTGAAAATTGATGCTGAAACTGCATTCAGTGGTTACACCGAATTAGCGGGTCAAGCTAAGGTCACCGCGATTTATCAAAATGGTGAGTCAGTGACGGCGATCAAAGCGGGTGATGAAGCCGTTGTCGTGCTCGATGTAACACCTTTCTACGCTGAATCTGGCGGTCAAGTGGGCGATAAAGGCCAACTGGTTGCGAGCGGTGTTGAGTTTACGGTAAACGATACGCAAAAGTATGGTCAAGCAACGGGCCATCAAGGTGTGTTGGCTACAGGTAGCTTGAGTGTTGGCCAAGTTGTTGAAGCAAAAGTCGACAAAAAACTGCGTCACCGTACTCAGTTAAACCATTCTGTTACACATTTATTGCATGCTGCACTGCGTCAAGTGCTCGGTACTCACGTTTCGCAAAAAGGTTCATTGGTTGATCCTGAGCGTTTACGTTTTGACTTCTCCCATTTCGAAGGCGTAAAAGCCGCTGAATTAAAAGAAGTTGAAGAATTAGTTAACACTCAAATTCGTCGTAACCATGAACTTAAAACCGCTGAAATGGGCATAGATGAAGCTAAAGAGAAAGGCGCTATGGCACTCTTTGGTGAGAAATATGACTCACAAGTGCGTGTTGTGACTATGGGCGATTTCTCTATCGAATTGTGTGGTGGTACCCACGTGGGCCGCACAGGCGATATCGGTTTATTCAAAATTACCTCAGAAGCGGGTATTGCAGCAGGTGTTCGTCGTATCGAAGCCGTGACTGGTGCCGCTGCTATGGCTTATGTGGCGCAGCAACAAGCTGAACTGGAAGAAGCTGCGGCCTTATTGAAAGGCGATGCCAACTCAGTTGTCGCTAAATTAAAAGCCCATCTCGACAAAATGAAGCAACTTGAAAAAGAAATGGCGCAGCTGAAAGACAAGCTAGCTGCCGCAGCGAGTGCAGATTTAGTGGGCGATGCCGTTGTAGTTAATGGCGTTAACGTGCTGATCAAAAAATTAGACGGCGTTGAGGCAAGTTCATTACGCGGCTTGCAAGATGAATTAAAACAGAAATTGAAATCGGCCATTATCGTGCTTGGCACCGCGCATGAAGGGAAAGTTAACCTGATCGCCGGTGTGAGTAACGATCTGATCGGTAAAGTCAAAGCGGGTGAGCTCGTCGCTATGGTCGCTGCACAAGTGGGCGGTAAAGGCGGTGGTCGTCCTGATATGGCTCAAGCGGGCGGTAGCCAGCCAGAAAATCTGGATGCGGCATTGGCTCAAGTATTACCTTGGATTACTGAGCGTCTAGCTTAAGAGGTTGCTGTGCCCCAAAAACGAAAGCTTAGTGGTAGCAAGCTTTTTGTGAAAAAGTTCGGCGGCACTTCGGTGGGTTCTATTGAACGTATCGAAGCAGTCGCTGAGCAGATTACAAAGTCAGCTCACAATGGTGAGCAGCAAGTCTTAGTTTTATCAGCGATGGCGGGTGAGACTAATCGCTTGTTTGCACTGGCAGCACAAATTAATCCGCGGGCCTCGGCGCGCGAATTAGACATGTTAGTGTCAACGGGTGAGCAAGTGAGCATTGCCTTGATGTCGATGGCGCTACAACGTCGCGGCATAAAAGCGAAATCCCTTACGGGCGATCAAGTACAAATTCATACTAATAGTCAATTCGGCCGTGCCAGCATCGAGCGAGTGGATACTGAGTATTTGCAATCCCTGTTAGCCGACGGTGTTGTGCCTATCGTTGCAGGGTTTCAAGGCATCGATCCTCAAGGCGAAGTCACAACCTTAGGACGCGGTGGTTCAGATACCACAGCTGTAGCCTTAGCTGCGGCGTTAGAAGCCGATGAATGCCAGATTTTTACCGATGTGGCGGGCGTATTTACCACAGATCCGAATATCGATAGCAGTGCCCGTCGTCTCGATGTGATTGGGTTTGATGTGATGCTCGAAATGGCAAAGCTCGGTGCTAAAGTATTGCATCCCGATTCAGTCGAATACGCCGAGCGTTTTCGTGTGCCATTGCGAGTCTTGTCGAGTTTTGAAGCTGGGCAGGGGACGTTAATCCAATTTGGCGACGAGTCTGAACTCACTATTGCCTCGTTAGTTCAAGGTATTGCGATTAATAAGGCGCTGGCAACGCTGACGATTGAAGGGCTGTTTACTACCAGTGAACGCTATCAAGCGTTATTAGGCTGTTTAACGCGATTGGAAATCGATGTGGAATTTATTTCCCCATTGAGGATCCACGAGGATGATCCTTCGGGTCGAGTCAGTTTTATGCTCGCTGAAGCTAAGGTTGATACTCTGCTTAATGAGCTCGAAGGCTTAAGCGAAAGCCTTGCTCTCGGACCATTGATTATCGAACGGCAACGTGCAAAAGTATCTTTAGTTGGCAAAGGTTTACAGGCAAAAATGGGATTATTGACTAAGATGTTAGAAGTCTTGGGTAATGAAACTATTCATGCTAAGTTACTCACGACGTCAGAGAGTAAATTGTCAACCGTTATCGATGAAAGGGACTTACACAAGGCGGTTCGGGCGTTACATCACGCTTTCGAGCTAAATAAGGTGTAATTAAATAACCGTTTGAGTATTGAATACTATTAATTTGTACTAAGCTGACCTTATAATAAGCCCATCTACCGGATGAGTGCCGTGTGTAAGCTGAATTAAGAAATAAAGGAGCTATCGAATGCTGATTTTGACTCGTCGTGTTGGCGAAACACTGATGATTGGTGATGAAGTCACAGTTACAGTGCTAGGGGTAAAAGGCAATCAAGTGCGTATTGGTGTGAATGCACCAAAAGAGGTTTCTGTTCACCGTGAAGAAATCTACCAACGCATTCAATCTGAAAAATCAGGTACACCATCGGAAGGTGGTAACTTTTAGTACCTTGTCTTGGCAAGAGTATTACGGTAACAGAAGAGTCAGTTTTTTAACTGGCTTTTTTATTTTTTAGACCGAAAGATTGGCGTAAATCAATACATTGGCTTGATATAACAGCAATGTGATTAAAAACAGTTCAAATGGAATCTGTTTCGGAAAAAGGGTTTGACTTATTTTCGTCAAACAGTAATATGTGCGCCAAGAAAACGGAGAGGTGGCCGAGTGGCCGAAGGCGCTCCCCTGCTAAGGGAGTATGGGCTTTAACTCCCATCGAGGGTTCGAATCCCTCCTTCTCCGCCATTTCTTACCGATAGAAAACAGTGCGCGTGTAGCTCAGCTGGATAGAGTACCTGGCTACGAACCAGGCGGTCGGAGGTTCGACTCCTTCCACGCGCACCATTTTTATTAGTGTTTGATGTAAGAGTAAATTTAGATACAAGTCGCGCGTGTAGCTCAGCTGGATAGAGTACCTGGCTACGAACCAGGCGGTCGGAGGTTCGACTCCTTCCACGCGCACCATCTCTGCATTAGTTAATCTTTAACTCATCAGTTTTGAATTTCAGTTAGAAATTTTGTAGATAATTGCTTATAGCAAAATGTTAAAATGCGCGTGTAGCTCAGCTGGATAGAGTACCTGGCTACGAACCAGGCGGTCGGAGGTTCGACTCCTTCCACGCGCACCAATTTAAATTAATATGATTTCGGTCGTATTAATGTTTACCGTTTAACATGCGCGTGTAGCTCAGCTGGATAGAGTACCTGGCTACGAACCAGGCGGTCGGAGGTTCGACTCCTTCCACGCGCACCAATTTAAATTAATATGATTTAGCTCGTATTAGTGTTTTACCGTTTAACATGCGCGTGTAGCTCAGCTGGATAGAGTACCTGGCTACGAACCAGGCGGTCGGAGGTTCGACTCCTTCCACGCGCACCAATATAGTTAACGAGATTCGTCTTGTTGATTTAAAGCGTTAAATGCGGAGAGGTGGCCGAGTGGCCGAAGGCGCTCCCCTGCTAAGGGAGTATGGGCTTTAACTCCCATCGAGGGTTCGAATCCCTCCTTCTCCGCCATTCTATTCTCTTAGTCGAGGGGAATAGAATAAATTTGCGAGATAAAAGTGCTTATCCTAGACTCAATCATGATTGGATCTATTAGAAGTACAAAAACGAGTTTGCGCGTGTAGCTCAGCTGGATAGAGTACCTGGCTACGAACCAGGCGGTCGGAGGTTCGACTCCTTCCACGCGCACCATATAGATAAGCCCTGCAAGAAATTGCAGGGCTTTTTTATTTTTAAATCTGTGGCGGTTTAACCCGTTTTGGCTTTCTCCGCTTCTGCCTAATTCTCTTGGTATCACCATCTTTTGCCTTATACCAATCACATGAAGTATTTAATCAGTTCAGAGCCTCACAGCCATCTCAATCCAAGGCGCATTGGCGTAGAAGAAGTCAATGCAACACGGGAGTGGGATGTTTATGAGGCCTCCTAAGGGCGGCAGATGTTAACGGCATGGAAACGCGCTTCATGCTGCGTTCAAGGCTTTTGACAGAGACCACTATGCTTTCAAGCCTTCGCCTTGTCTAAAGCGCGTTGAACTCCCACTGAATGAATAGATATTTAATATTATTGGTGTTAGATATGCGTGTAGGTGTCACAGTGTCAGTATTGAGCGTCTTAGCTGTGGTTTAGTATCCGTTTGAGGAGAGCAATCAAGTAGACCGTGCTGGAGTTAAATCTGTTAGACTGCCAATGTAATGCTTGAACAGTACTTATGAGGGTTATTATGCGAGCAAACTGGGATCTAGTATTAGAAAAGATTTTGAGCCACAGCAATTATGAAGATCTTTCTGTGTTGTTTCATTTACTGTTAACCGAAGAAGAGCGTAGTGCCGTTGCCGGACGCTTAAAGGTATTTCAGTTGTTATTGGATGGGGATATGAGCCAAAGGCACATAGCTGCAGAATATGAAGTGAGTATTGCGACGATCACCCGTTGCTCTAATTACTTGAAAAATATGTCTCCCGACCATAGAGCGAAAGTTCAAAAATTGATTGGTTAGTACTCTTATGAAAACAAGCCCTGTGGACATCATTTGTGCTTGTTTTGGTAACAGCCTTAAGGCGTGATGGGCAGCTTATGGCGACGATAGAGTGAACGACGCACCAGAATATATAAGCCATAACTAAGTAAGCAGATGGCCAGAATTGGGTAAAGGTCTTTGGGAAGGAATTTAAAGATAGCCAATGCCGCTATGAGATAGATAAAAGGTAAGAAGTTATAAATCATCTCGGGAAGATAGCCCGACTTACGACGTCTTACCGAGTCTGTTCGACGGTTTTGAGAACGCATAACGTAGATCCTTGCGCCTAAGACGAACACTACCGTTGCCGCAGCTAGGGCATAGTTGATGTCGAGTGCAATGAAACTCGAACTGCCGAGCGCCATGTAGCCAAAAGGCAAAATCTCGTAAAGGGGTTTGGTTAACATAAGCACTCCGTCGCTTAACTCAGGTTGATATCAATATCTAATTGAAAATATTCATATAAAATTTGAATACTTCAATTTACCAGTCAGTTATTTATCTATTACGAATAGTATAAACGCTTGCGTATAAAAAATGCACGACCTTAAATTAAGGGCGCGCATCTTCAAAGGTTAAACTATGGCAGTTCAATCGCTTAGGGATAAGCTATTTCTAGCTCACCTTGGGCAAGAATCTGTATTTAACCGCGGCAACCACAGCCGCCATTGCCGTCACAACCTGTTTTAGGTGTGTCACAGGCTTCGTGATCTTCATGGTGATGTCCATGATCGTGGTCTGACCCACCACAACAGCCGCCAGCTTCTTCTTTGCCTGAACCGCCACAGCATCCACCGCCGTGATCGTGATCATGTCCATGGCTTCCACAACCGCCTTGGGCATGAATGTGGCCATGGGCGATTTCTTCGGCAGAGGCTTCGCGAACGTCAACGATTTCGACGCTGAAATTGAGCGATTGGCCCGCTAAAGGATGGTTGCCATCGACGATAACCACATCGTCTTTCACTTCCATGACTTGAACTGGGCGTTGACCCATTTCAGTTTCGGCGATAAAGCGCATACCTGGAACGATATCTTCGATATCACCAAAGGCTTCTAATGGCACGGCTTGACGTAGGCCATCGTGGTAAGGGCCATAGGCTTCTTCGGCACTAATAGTGACATCGAGTTTTTCGCCTTTGGTTTTACCATCTAATGCGGCTTCTAAACCTGGGATCAGGTTTTCAGTGCCGTGCAGATATAGCATAGGTTCAGAGTCGAAAGAGTCTTCTAATAGTCTGCCTTCTTGATCTGATAAACGGTAATGAATGGTTACCGCGCTGTGTTGAGTGATCTTCATATCGCCTCCAATTCGGAATGTGCGCGCATAATAACGTGCTTTTTTAGTGCTGGCGATAATTTGAAGTGGCTTATGTTAGATATCGCACAGCTTTTTTTTCGGCAGATTAAAGCCTGTTTTACGCATTGCAGCATGTGTAATGTGATTTTTGCTCATTAGCCTGTCAATTTGGCCTGAGTGATGAGATAGAACAAATAACGCATTAGTTAAAAGTGAACTATAAATAATTATCTGAAAAATAAGTGATTATCCAATAGTTTTCTCGCTTTATTACGTTAACGTCAACAGTTATCTGTTGCATAAATCGCATTTTTACCCCTAGAAAACTTTATATTAACTAATCTTGATACAGTATTTTATCGAGTGTGAAGATTTGCGGATAAATAATCCATTTTAGGGGTTGACAAGCGCGGGTAAAAAAAGCAATTCTGTTTATCAAGAAATTAACATGGATTAGCCCAAACACATGCATAGCCTAGGTTTCGTAGTAACTACCATTATTACAACCACCACTACAACAACAGTGGGGGCGGGCTGATACACCCTAAAGAATTTTAACAATGAGCCCGCTTCCCACAAAGAAGCGGGCTTTTTTGTTTATAGCTCTTATTTCTAAGTCGGGCGCGGTACAGGAGAACAAGATGAAAGTAATGAAATTTGGTGGTACCTCGCTTGCAAATTGGCAGCGATTCTCGATGGCTGCGGATATCGTTGCCAAGTCATCTAAGCTAGAACCCGTAGCCACAGTGCTATCGGCCCCTGCAACTGTGACCAATGCGTTATTAGAAATGGTCGACGTAGCCGTTAAAGGTGAAGAATATTTACCTGTGCTGCAGCACGTTGAGCGGGTATTTACTTCGCTGTACCAAGACGCCGTTAACTCAGTGTTGTCGAGTGAGCAAAGCGAACAGCTTTTTTCTGGACTCAATGCCCAGCTAGTGATCTGGCAGGATAGATTACGTGGTATCGGATTACTGCAAGAGTGTCCCGATGGTATTCGCGCCGAAATTGTGGTCGCAGGTGAGCGTTTATCTGCAGCCTTGATGGAACAAGTGATGATATCAAAGGGGATCACGTCGGCTCAGCTTGACCCACGCGCCTTATTTTTAGGTCGTGGTCGTCCGTTAGAATCTGTCGTTGATATCGCTGTGAGTAAGCCAAGGTTTCGCGCGTTGGCATTAGGTGAAAAACGCGTATGGGTGATGCCGGGATTCACCGCCGCTGATGAACAGGGCAAAGTGGTGACGTTAGGCCGTAATGGTTCTGACTATTCTGCTGCCGTGCTCGCCGCCTGTTTGGATGCTTCGAGCTGCGAAATCTGGACCGATGTTGACGGTGTTTATAATACCGATCCTAGGGTAGTTGCCGATGCCAAGTTGTTGTCACAATTGAGCTATCAAGAGGCAATGGAGCTTTCCTATTTTGGTGCTAAGGTATTACATCCTAAGACGATTGCACCCATCGCCCAGTTCCATATTCCCTGTTATATCAAAAACAGTTTTAATCCTGATGCGCCCGGCACTTTGGTTTCCAATCAAGCCGATGAAACCGGCTTGCAGGTTAAAGCTATCTCCAATTTAGATAACCAGACCATGTTCGATATATCAGGCCCTGGTATGAAAGGCATGGTTGGCATGGCGAGCCGTACTTTAGCGGCGATTTCCCGCAGCGGCGTGTCAGTGTCTTTAATCACCCAAAGTTCTTCTGAATACAGCATTAGTTTCTGTGTGGCCACGTCTGATTCGGCCAAAGTGAAGTGGGCTTTAGAGCAAGAGTTTGAATTAGAAATAAAAAGTGATTTGCTTGAGCCTATCGCTATGCGTCATGAGCTGGCAATTGTTTCATTGATTGGTGATGGCATGCGCACCCACAAAGGGGTAGCGGCGCGTTTCTTCCAAGCGTTAGCGCAGGCAAGCGTGAACATTATCGCCATCGCCCAAGGATCGTCCGAGCGCTCGATTTCGACTGTGATCGAGCAGCGTAAGACTAAGCATGCGGTGGCGGCTTGTCATCAAGGCTTTTTCGATGTGCAGCAATATTTAGATGTGTTTTTAGTGGGATGCGGCAACGTGGGCGCGGGCCTGCTCGAGCAGATAAAACAACAGTCCGCCATGCTCAAAGAGCAGCACATCAGTATCCGTGTTTGTGGCATAGTAAATTCGAACAAGATGTTACTCGACAGCGCGGGTATCGATTTAAGCAACTGGTCTAGTTTGCTTGCCGATAGTCAGCAAGCCTGCGATATCCCAGCGTTACTGGCATGGGTGAAAGAGCAACAATTGCTTAATCCAGTGCTGGTGGATTGTACTTCGAGCGAGCAAGTATCGGATCTGTATTTGGATGTGATGAACTCAGGTTTGCATGTGGTCACGCCGAACAAAAAGTCGAACACTCGCGATTATGCCTATTATCAAGCACTGCGCCAAACGGCCTTAAAACAGCGCCGCCAATTTTTATACGAAACCACAGTCGGCGCGGGTTTGCCTGTGATCGATAATCTGAAAAAACTGTTATTTGCGGGTGACAAACTGCATAAGTTTAACGGTATTTTATCGGGCTCTTTATCCTTTATTTTCGGCATGCTCGATGAAGGTATGACGCTTTCCGAGGCGACAGGTCTTGCGCGGGAAAAATGTTTTACTGAGCCCGATCCCCGTGATGATTTGAGCGGTATGGATGTGGCACGTAAGGTGCTCATTCTTGCCCGTGAAGTGGGACTAAAGCTAGAACTCAGTGACGTGCAGGTTGAATCTGTATTGCCCGACGAGTTTGATGATTCAGGTGATGTTGAGAGTTTTATGGTGCGTTTGCCGCAGGTTGATGCTGCTATTGCCGCTAAAGTGGCGCAGGCCAAAGACCAAGGTAAAGTGTTGCGTTATGTGGGGCAAATTGAAGATGGCGTCTGCCGTGTGCGTATCGCCGAAGTCGATGCAAATGATCCGCTTTACAGCGTTAAAGGCGGTGAAAATGCCTTGGCATTCTACAGCCGTTATTATCAACCTATTCCCTTTGTGCTGCGCGGTTATGGCGCGGGAACGGAAGTGACTGCTGCTGGTGCCTTTGCCGATGTATTAAGAACTTTGAATTGGACTCGTGAGGTGAGTGTATGAGTTTGACGGTTTACGCTCCAGCCTCTATGGGTAACGTGGGAGTCGGATTTGATTTATTGGGCGCCGCTTTGGCGCCGATAGACGGCAGTTTACTCGGCGATAGAGTGACTATCGCGGCGGCAGAATCGGGTGTGAGCCTGACACAAACCGGCGCTTGGGCCCATAAACTGCCTGATAATCCAAAAGACAATATAGTGTACCAATGTGCCGAATTCTTCTTAACCGCCCTGAGTAAGGAGTATTTAGAAGCACAGGGTAAAGCAGGTGAAGGCGTGGCACTGACACTGGAAAAGAACCTGCCCGTCGGCAGTGGTTTAGGATCTAGTGCCAGTTCAGTCGTGGCGGCGTTATATGCCTTGAATGAACATTTTAATCGACCCTATAACGAGCAAGCTTTGTTGGAGTTGATGGGCGAGTTTGAAGGGAAGATCAGCGGCAGTGTGCACTATGACAACGTCGCCCCCTGTTATTTGGGCGGCATGCAATTGATGCTCAATGTGCCGGGCACTGTTTGTGAAGCAATACCGAGTTTTAAAGAATGGTATTGGGTTGTAGCCTATCCAGGGATTTCACTCTCGACGGCGATGATGCGTAAACTCATGCCTGATCAATACGATAAAAGTGTCACTATCGATTTTGGTCGTTATTTAAGTGCCTTTGTACATGCCTCTTACCAGCAGAATGCCAAGCTTGCGATCAGCGTATTAAAAGATGTGTTAGCCGAGCCTTACCGCGCAGCTGCGATTCCGGGTTACGACAATGCCAGAGTTGCTTTAGCCGATTTAGGCATGTTGACTACGGGGATTTCGGGCAGTGGCCCAACCTTGTTTTCGATAACCGATGATTTAGCCGCGGCCAACGCCGCTAAAGTCTGGTTAGAGCAGCATTATCTCACCGAGGCGGGTGGCTTTGCCCATGTATGTCGCCTCGATGAGCAAGGCACGCGCAGGGTCGATTAATCGTTAATTTAGTTAAGACTAAGCACCAGAATTCGCATTTAAGCTTTAGCATCAAAAGGTTGAGTTAACATGGAACTATATAATTTAAAACACCCTTCGCAGAAAGTGAGCTTTAAAGAAGCGGTACAATTGGGGTTAGGTAAAGACAGAGGTTTATTCTTCCCCACCCAAATACCCGTATTAGACGATATTGAAGGGTTACTGGCGCTGCCATTCGTTGAGCGCAGTAAAAAAGTGCTCGGTGCATGGCTTGCCTCTGAATTAGGCCAAGATGCGGTCGATGAACTGGTTGAGCGTGCCTTTAACTTCGATTTACCTTTGGTTGCCGTCGATGAGCAGCGCGCTTGCCTCGAACTGTTTCACGGTCCTACTCTGGCATTTAAAGATTTTGGTGCGCGTTTTATGGCGCAATGCGTCAATGCCTTTGTCGGCGACACACGTTTAACCATTCTGACTGCGACTTCCGGTGACACTGGCGCCGCGGTGGCTGATGCCTTTTATGGGCTTGAGAAAGTCAATGTGGTGGTGCTCTATCCTAAGGGCAAGATCAGTGAGCTACAGGAGAAGATGTTCACGACTCTAGGCAAAAATATCCACACAGTCGCTATCGAGTCTGACTTTGATGCCTGCCAAGATCTGGTTAAACGCGCCTTTGATGATCCAGAAGTCCGCGATGGGCTGAGCTTAAACTCGGCAAATTCTATCAACATCAGCCGCTTACTCGCGCAAATTTGCTATTACTTTGAAGCGGTTGCCCAGTCTAAGCTGCGCCACAGTGCCGATCCTGTGATTTCAGTGCCAAGCGGTAACTTTGGTAACCTGACGGCGGGTTTATTCGCCAAAGCCATGGGGTTACCGGTTAAACGCTTTATCGCCGCCACCAATGTTAACGATACTGTGCCGCGTTACTTAGACAATGGTCAATGGCAGCCCAATCCGACTCAAGCGACCATGTCCAATGCGATGGATGTGAGTGAGCCCAGTAACTGGCCGCGAGTAGAAGCGATTTGTGAGAAGTTAGGCTGGCCACTGAGTAACTTAGTGGGGATCCGTTTATCCGAGGAGCAAACCTCACAGGCATTAGCCGAGTTATATGCTCAAGGTTATGTGTCTGAGCCCCATGCGGCGATTGCAGCTAAGGCATTATCTTTAACCTTAGTGCCCGACGAAGTGGGCATATTTCTAGGGACGGCGCATCCCGCTAAATTTAAGGATGTCGTAGATAGGGAGCTAAAGCTTGACTTACCCCTACCGGCCGAGCTTGAGACGGTGGCGACTAAGACAATTTTATCTGCAGAGTTACCCGCAGACTTTGCCGGACTGAAAGCGCACTTGTTCAAAATCTTAACCTAAGCTGCTTGTACTTAAAGTATTGGCCTAGCGGTGAGATAACATAGCGTTACAGAAGAGAAGGGAGCTTAGCTCCCTTTTTTATCAGCACAATTTTGATAAATACGTTTTTATAAATACATTGCCAATAAGTACACATTTTTACAAATGCATTTTTTATAAGTGCACTCTTTACAGGTGTAAGCAAGATAACGATAAATTGATGAAACTGTGTTGCAGGCAAGCATAAAAAAACTTTTGTTTAACTACATGATATTAAATTAATATTTGTAACTTATTGTATTGCATTCGGTTATGTAAGTGTGATCTGGTTCACAATTTTATCGGTTTTAATTGTTTATGTTCACCCGCGTGTTTAATCAGTGGGTTGAGTGATTTGTCTAGATTTTTTTTATTAAGTGTCTGTGTTTGCGTTTTAGCCTCAGGGTGCGCAGCCGAGCAACGGGAGTTATATCGGCGCATAAATGTGGCCTACGATTTTGAAGTGACCCACTGCGACAGTTTTGCCATCGTCACTGGAGTGAGCCGGCGCGAGAATAATCTAGATGAAGCCAAAGATTCTGCCATAGCTCAGGGAGAGCAATTGGGCGGCACGCACATCGTTTGGTTACAGACTGATATGGGCGATCCCACTAAGGTTGTTGCTGTTATTTATAAGTGTCAGATTTAGCGAGCTTAAATTTTAACTTTAACTTGAGCTTATTTATTCAGTCTGAGTTTTTAGGCTAAGTGAATTAAATCGATGACATTGAACGCCCTAGCCACAGTCCTTATTTGTTGCTATTCTCCACGCCCTATTTAGGTTAATTACTATGATCTGACTGGTGTTTATGGCGCGCTGTCTAAGTGCCAACTACGCTTATTTAGGTATTAAAACACTGTGGAAGCCTGACGTTGAACTGTTTTGCTTCATCTTCATCAGGAGAGGATCGCCAACTTAAGGGGCAAGTAACTTAGCCTATGTCACTGTTTAAATACGTTCCTGTCTTATTTTTGCTTTCTTTAGCCTTGCCTGCTCAAAGTACATTGCAGGTTAATAGCCCTTTACCTTGTCAAAAAACCATTAAAGTCGGTTATAACGACTGGCCTCCCTATGCTTGGCAAGATCCCCAAGGAGAAGCACAAGGTTTAGATGTGGATCTGATGCGGGCATTTGCCGTGTATCTTGGTTGCAAAATCAATTTTATTAATGTGCCAGCTAAGCGATCGCACCAGATGTTGAAAGCTGGGCAATTAGATGTGCTGATGGGGGCGACAATGACGGATGAACGTCAGGCTTATGCGCATTTTTCCAGTTATTATCGAGACGAAGAGCTGCGCTTATTCGTGCTCGATGAGCAAAAAGATCAGATTAATGTCGATAAGTGGGAGGACATTTTTACCAAAAAGTTACGCCTGCTTGTGCCTTCAAGCGGTTGGTATGGCGCCGATTATCAAGAGTCTCAATATCGATTAGAGCAGGAGCATTTATTGGTGTTAAGCCCTGACTCAGATAAGTCGGTACAAATGCTCACCTATGGTCGCGGGGATATGATCGTCGGCGATACTATGGCCATGCCTTATATTGCTAGTCAGCATCAACATATTAAGCTAGTGCCGCTCAAGTTAGTGTTAGATCAAAACCATATCCATTTAATGCTAAGCAAAGCGAGTATGACTCCAAGCCAGTTAGAGCAGTTTAATCATGCGATTAAGGCCTTGATGGATAACGGTGAAATTGCACGCGTGATCAATAAATGGCAACAAATGTCACTGGCGAAACAATCCAATATGAGCCGCCTAAACAGTCCACTAAAGACGCTGTACGTCAGCCCGTAATCAGGCCTTAACGTTAGCCCTTAACATTAGTTCTTAATATTAGTCCTAAACACTAGCCCTTCACACTAGCCCTTCACGTTAGCTAATCCTGTCTTACTCCTGATGATTTTTATCGTTATGCAACAGGGTAACGCTATGATCTTTGGTGTTTTCCGCTAAAGAGTATTGTTTTTTACTCAGTTGTTTTCCCGCGATTTAAGATGTGACACATTTGCTAAAACTTCTTCGACTCGAAGTTACTGAACTCTCTATTAAATTCTGCTAGCTTGGTGGGCTAAATTGTCATGCTTTGGGCTTGATTGCGGTATTTTGCAAAAGTCCATGGTAAGAATATCTTCGCTAAATCTGCTAGCAAAATCTCGTAGTCAAAGAGTCCATTGCTAAAAATAACAATAGGATAGAGGTCACACATGAAACTTCGCCATTCTGTCGCCTGCTGCATGCTTGCCCTAGGCACGTTCACTGCGGCCCAAGCCATCGCTGCCGATGCGGTGAGCAATCAAGGATATTACCGCGCGCCAGCCCTGCACGATCAAACCTTAGTCTTTACCGCTGAAGGGGATTTATGGACTCAGACCTTAGGTCAAAAAGCGGCGACTCGCTTAACGAGTTTACCTGCAGAAGAGCTAGGTGCGACCATTTCCGCCGATGGCAAGTGGGTTGCTTATGTGGCCAATTATGAAGGCGCGAGCGAAGTGTATGTGATCCCGGTTGCCGGCGGTGTGGCCAAGCGGGTGAGTTTTGAGAATAGCCGTGTGCGGGTTCAAGGTTGGACCCCAAAAGGCGAGATTTTATATTCCACCGACAGTGGTTTTGGCCCCGCGAATAATTGGATGCTACGCAGTGTCGATCCTAAAACCCTCACGACCACAGATTTACCCTTAGCTGATGCGGTTGAAGGTGTGATTGATGACCGCAACGAATATGTGTACTTCACACGCTTTGGCCTGCAAGTCACTGGCGATAATGCCAAAGTGTACCGTGGCGGCGCAAAGGGCGAATTATGGCGCTTTAAACTTGGCAGCAAAACTGAAGCCCAGTTGCTCAGCGGCCAGCACGACGGCTCAGTGCGTCAACCTATGCTATGGCAAGACAGACTCTATTTTATCAGCGACAGTGATGGTAACGACAACCTCTGGTCGATGGCGGTCGATGGTTCAGACGCAAAACAGTTGACCCAATTTAAAGACTGGCAAGTCCGCGGCGCGCAGATGGATCAAGGCAAAGTGGTCTTCCAGCAGGGCGCTGATATCCATGTATTTGATATCGCGGCCGCGAAAGACGCATTACTCAATATCGAACTCACGTCCGATTTTGCCCAGCGCCGTGAGCACTGGGTGAAAGATCCTATGGATTACGCATCCTCTACCGATTTGGCACTTGCTGGCGATAAAGTGGTGATCACCGCCCGCAGCCATGTGGCAATCGCGGGTGTTGATGGCTCGCGCTTAGTGCAAGTTGCGCTGCCAGGGACTTATCGCGTGAGAGAAGCGATATTGAGTCAAGATGGCAAGTCTGTTTATGCGATTAGCGACATGACAGGTCAGCAAGAAATTTGGCAATTCCCCGCCGATGGCAGCAGTGGCGCTAAGCAGCTGACGAAAGATGGCCATACCTTAAGAATGAGCCTGAGTCTGTCCAGTGACGGTCGATTTATCGCCCACGACGATAACGATGGCAATGTTTGGCTGCTCGACTTAAAGAAAAATATCAATCAAAAAATCATCACTAATGGTGAGGGACTTGGGCCTTATGCCGATATTCGCTGGTCCGGAGACAGCCGTTTTATCGCATTAACTAAGTCAGAAATTGGTAAACAAAGACCGCAAATTGTCCTTTACTCTGTGGATGAAAATAAGGCCGAGACGCTCACCAGCGATAAGTACGAATCCTATTCGCCAACCTTTAGCAGTGACGGCCAGTGGTTATATTTCCTGTCAAATCGCCAATTCAGCGCCACGCCAAGTTCACCTTGGGGCGATAGAAACATGGGCCCAGTGTTTGATAAACGCAGCCAAATTTTTGCCATCGCCTTAGTTAATAATGCCAAATTCCCCTTTAGTAAACCCAATGAACTCAGCGTTAACCAAGCTGACAAAACGGATGCTAAGGATAAACCGAATCCGGTGAAAATCGATTGGTCTGGTATTTCGCAGCGTCTATGGCAAGTGCCTGTTGATTCAGGTAATTACAGTGAACTGCGCGCCGTAGATGGCAGGCTTTATCTGCTCGACCAAGCGATGGGTGATGATGCTGAACCGAGTCTGATGACCATCAAGTTTGATCCATTAAGCCCTAAAGCTGAGGTTTTTGCCGAGGATATTGGCCATTATGCGGTTTCTGCCGATGGCAAAAAGCTGATGCTGCGTAAGTTCAGCAATGACAAGGCGCTAATGATTGTCGACGGTGGCGATAAGCTAGGCGATACCGACAATGCCAAAGTGCAAACGGATCAATGGCAATTAGCGATTTCTCCCCAGCTTGAATGGCAACAAATGTTTGAAGATGCTTGGTTGATGCACAGAGAATCTTTCTTCGATAAGAAGATGCGGGGCCTCGATTGGCAAGCGACCAAAGCTAAGTATCAACCTTTGCTTGACCGCCTGACTGACCGTAACGAACTGAACGATATCTTCATGCAAATGATGGGCGAATTAGATTCATTACACTCACAGGTGCGCGGCGGTGATTTCCCCAAAGATCCCGATGCGGCTAAAGCAGCTAGCCTAGGTGCGCGCCTACAGCAAACTGTAGATGGCGTTAAAATTGCGCATATTTACAGTAACGATCCTGAGTTGCCAGCTAACGCTTCACCGTTAAATCGTATCGAAGTCGATGCCAAAGAAGGCGATGTGCTGCTGGCCATCAATGGCACGCCAGTGGCGAACGTGGCTGATGTCACGCGTTTATTGCGCAATCAACAGGACAAGCAAGTATTGCTGCAACTTAAGCGTGGCAGCCAAACCCATAAAACCATCGTCATGCCCGTCAGCGCTATGGTGGACAGCCAATTACGTTATTTAGATTGGGTGAGCCATAACGCGGCAGTGGTCGAGGATGCGAGTAAGGGCAAGATTGGTTATTTGCACTTATATGCCATGGGCGGCGGAGATATTGAAAATTTCGCCCGTGAGTTTTATACCAATTACGATAAAGACGGTTTGATTATCGACGTTCGCCGTAACCGCGGCGGCAATATCGACAGTTGGATTATTGAGAAGTTATTGCGCCGCGCTTGGGCGTTTTGGCAACCGACTCACGGCACGCCAAACACCAATATGCAGCAAACCTTCCGTGGCCATTTAGTCGTGTTAACCGATGAGTTGACTTATTCCGACGGTGAAACCTTCTCAGCGGGAATTAAAGCGCTGGGTATTGCACCGCTAATTGGTAAACAAACGGCAGGGGCTGGCGTGTGGTTATCTGGGCGAAATTCGCTGACCGATAAAGGTATGGCGCGAGTGGCCGAGTATCCACAGTATGCAATGGATGGTCGCTGGGTGCTGGAAGGGCATGGTGTAACGCCGGATATCGAAGTCGATAACTTACCTTTTGCCACCTTTAACGGTAAAGATGCCCAGCTTGAGACTGCGATAAGTTATTTGAAGGATGAGTTGGTTAAGCAGCCTGTTCCAGCCTTAAAAGCGCAACCTCTGCCGGCAAAAGGCATGGCACAGGATATTAAAGCTAAGTAATTGATATTTAAATTCAGTATTTAACTAAAATTTAAGGTATCTCAGTTAGCATAGTCGCGTACAAAGTTAGGGTGTTGTCTCTTAGTTCCCGAGACAACACCCATTTTTATGCCCATTCATTAATATTCTTACTCGTTTCTGCGTAAATCTGCATAGTGTTCACTTGCTGTTGTTGGGCAATGTGATTAACTGTCATCGCTCTTGCGTCTTCGTTATGGCTTAGGTAATAGGCCGTTGGCGCCGAAATCCCTTGGCTTGTTCCTGTTGCTATATTGGTCATATCGGCGATCACTTGGTATTTCATCTTCGCGTGTTTCAATTCGACTAAGGTTTCTATGTTATCCCTCAGTGCTGGCATTTCAGCTGGTTTTTTCGCATTCGCCGCCAATTGTTTTGCATCGCGAGAAAGCGTTACTGTATCCGTTGAGACTGGTGTGCTGGTTTGAGTGGCATTGTTAACCTGTGCAAATTCAGCGTTGGAGACATTTTTTTGTGGGCTGACAGACGGGGAATGTCGCAGTGGTTGAATGTGCATCGTTTAACTCCAACAGTTGGCACTAAGTTAGCCATCGTACGGTTTAAAAGCTGGACATGAGCTGAACCATGGAAAAGGTTTCGGGGATGCGGATGGTAAGACTCTGTGTGGGGGCGGCGACGGTGATTCGGTGATGACAATGAGTCAGACTGGTAATAATCTGCGGTGCGGCAATAAAAAAGCCCGCTTAGGAAACCATTAGCGGGCCGTAGATATCAGCAAAAATCTTAGAACTTGATGTGAATATCTGTCGCTAAACTATTGGCGATAAAGCAATTTACATGTGCTTTTTCGTGAATTTTCTCAAGGGTTTCTTGGCTGACTTCAATCCCTTCGGCAAACATGACCTTAGGATTCAGCACCATCTTAGTGACGGCCAACTTGCCCGTTTCGTTTTTACCCAGCTCTGCAGTGGCATTGTCCACATAGGACGTCACCGGTAAGCGCTTAAGATGTGCAATCGCGAGAAAGGTCAACATATGACATGAGGATAACGCCGCCAGCAGGCTTTCCTCTGGGTTCACATTCTGCCCATTGCCTTTATATTCCGGTGCCGACGAGGCTTGAATCGTCTGGCCGCTGCCAAAGGTAATACTGTGGTCTCGACAAAATTCGCCTTCTTCGGCGGGCGAGGTTTGCCAGTTAACCGTTAAGTTAAAGCCCATTATTTTCTCCTATCTGAAGGACATCAGGGCACTATAGCCTAGCGGTGCGCACTTAGCCATGACCTGTGGCTCAGTGCGGCAGGAAGTTATAGCTTAGTGCAACAGAAGTTATAGCCCGGCGCTCAGTAATAGGCTGCTTGTGAGTACGCTGCCAGCCACGATACCAATCGGTAAATGGCGTGGACTGTAGCTTAACGTCAGTATGACCAGCATGGCCGCGAGGGAAATAATCCCCATAAACAAAATGCTACCGTAGGCCCAGCCTTGATCGCTCGCGCAGGCACTTAAGCTAAATGCCAGTAATAACCAAGCAAACAAGGTTAGCAAATGGCTTTGCCATTGTGCTGGTGGACGGTTAAACACATCCTTAAAATGCCCAAACTTAGCTAAGGCGAACAGGGCAAGTGAGAGATAACTTAAGCCTAAGATCCCAAGTACAGGGATAAATTCTGGCATCATGATTTGGCTTCCTCCAATGAAGACGGCGAGGTAAGTTCGTTGGCTAGGGATGTTTGTGACTCGTTGCGGCGCGCCTTATTCGCCTTGGTATTCTTCGCATTGAATGCGGGTCTTGTTGGGCGCTTGGCAGGGGCTTTAGCAATTAAAGTTAGTCTTTTGCTGGCAATTAGCATAGCGCCGCCAAGTAGAATGGCGAGCACGTCAAATCCGACTAAAGGCCATTGATGGGATTGGATATTATCGATGAGATTACTCGGCGAAGTGAAGGCATTGAGCACAGGCAGTGCACAGCACAAACTGCCTGTGAGTATCAATGCCGTTTGCCAATGACGACGTGAACGGCCAAAGAAAGCCCACACTCCCATTGCCGCTAACGCGATAAAGAAGCTGTGAACTTCCCATTCAGAGCGGCCTGCAAAACTTGTCGATAGCAGACGGTTTGCGTAAAAGAAGCTCACCGCGCCTAAAGGTAATCCTAAGATAAACATGAAGTTTAACCCTTCGACGAGACGTAATCCTAAGCTTGGTTTCTCGCCTTTATCTATGGTTTTCTGTTGTTTTTGACGTAGGCGAATGGCCCACATCAAGGTGCCTGTAGCAACCATAGCGCAACCCAATAGGCCGCAGAAAAAGAACAATATGCGTAATAGCGGGGCGGCAAAACGCGCCGTGTGTAGCGACATCATAGTGTCGTAGGTAGCGGATGCTCCCGAGGCTTCATGCGGGCTGGCATACTTAAGCTCACCATTTACCCCGTTAAATATCAAGATGTTGGCCTCATCGGTCACGTCTTTACCTGTATTTTGGTAAAAGGTCACTTGGCTATTTTGATCGTTAGGGTATGACACTATCACTTGCTTAATTGGCGCATCGCCCCAAGCGGCTTGCACCTGCGGCAGTAATTGACTCAGTTGCACCTGTGGCGCGCTAATCCCCGTGGCTTTCTCGGTTTGTCTGGCGGGGTTCAGCTCTTTTAAAAAGGCTTGGTTGTCACCCGAATAGGCGGTATCCACCGTCCAGGGAATATAGATCAACATCAGGGTGATAAGCCCGGTATAAGTGATCATCAGATGGTAGGGCAGGGCGATGACAGAGCTCACATTGTGCGCATCCAACCAAGATCGGGCGCCCTTGTCGCGTCTAAAACTGAACATATCCTTGAAGATCCGCTTGTGGATCACTATGCCGCTGATAAGGGCAATTAGCATAAACATAGTGCAAACACCGACGATATATCGGGCTGTAATTGCGGACATATAATGCAAGTCAAAATGCAGACGATAGAAGAAATCGCCGCCACGACTTGCGCGCACTTCTGAGATCATGCCGCTGCCATCGGCGAGGGCGACATGTTCTTCAGTCTTGCCGCGACGTTGACCTTTTTCTGGTGGCAATTGCCAACTCACACTTTGAAAGGGCTTACGTTCGGTCGGAAAACCTATCATCCAACGCTGCGCCGATTCGGGCGAATGCGCTGCGATATAATCTTGGCCTTTATCCAGCTGATTTGCGAGCGTATCGGCTTGATAGTCTTGATAAACCCCTTGGTGTAATTCGGGTTCGTTCCACAGGCTGATTTCATGGCGGAAATAGCTCAAGCTACCCGCAAAAAAGATCAACAATAACACCCAACACACGAGCAAACCTGCCCAAGTATGTAGCCAAGATAAGGTTCTAAAAAATGTCTCTTTCATCTTACTGTCCACACACCTGAAGCAAACCAAAACATAACAAACTCACTAGGCCTAAATCTCGCCATGCATGCCAGGTTTTACGTACACAAAAGGCGTAAATAATGGCGATGGCATAAAACAGAAAAGCCAACATATTGGCCGTTATTGTGCTTTCGAAGCGGGGCATAGGTAGCACGACTGTGAGCAGACAAGCCAAGGTGGCCGCCGCAATATAACCCGCCAGTAGGGCGGCGCTCGCGCGGGCAAAGACTTTGAAGGCAAACTGCGATTGCTCTTGCTTAAACCATCGCGCAATTTGCACAATCCCCCGTGAAATCAGTGAGAAAGAGCGCGTTTGCACTGCAGATGATTGCGTTGACGTTTCAAACGCGGGTGTATTAGACATAAGTGCCACTTCTCATTTCGAGCCAATATGGGTCCGTTATGGCTATCCGTTACGGTTAATTCTGCAACGTGCGCTTAAGCTTTCTGGTTTAACGGCAGAAGACTCGGCTTAACGGTGAATGCATTTCTATTAACAGGGGATAGCTAACCGCGAGAAGTATAACTTAGTTAATTCAAATGATAAACGATATCATTTAGATTCGAATATAAATATGTGATCTTGGACTAACGGAGGTGCAGATTGTTACTAGGTTGTGTTTTTGTATTTTTTTAGCTTTGAATATAAATCTTTTAAATCAAAGGCTAAAAATTTATGGTTAATATATTGTGAATGATAGGTTATGAATACGTATGCATCCCATTGAGGCGAAAAACGCTACACCGTTAGTATGACACTTTGATTGCCCTATGTTTCTTGGATTGATGTGGTGAATAGAACATCGGGTTAAAACAAGTCGTTATGACATAGGGGAATGCCAAATGCGTCATTGTAAACTCAGCGTCTTGACCATGGCTCTCGCTACAGCAGGCTTTAGTGTGGTGTATACACCGCAGTTAGCCTTTGCAGCAGAGACTACGCCAACTCAACAGGAGGCCAAACAAGCTCAAGACGACAATATAAAAAACGATACCAACACGAATACCAAGAGTGTCGAAACCAACAAAAAAGCCAGCGATGAAGCGGCAAATATCGAACGTATTGAGGTTAAAGGTTACAGCAAAAGTCTGATTGATTCCCTCGATGCTAAGCGTTACGGCGACACAGTTTCAGAGCAATTATCGGCAGATGATCTTGGCGCCTTACCCGATGTATCAATGGCGGATGCGCTGACCCGCTTACCCGGTATTTCAGCGGTACGTACCGGTGGACAAGCGGCGGAAATTAACATTCGCGGTATGTCTGGCGGTTTTGTTTTTTCAACCTTAAATGGCCGTGAACAGGTATCGACGAGTGGTACTCGCAGTATCGAGTTCGATCAATACCCGTCTGAACTGATTTCATCCGCCGCTGTGTACAAATCCCCTAAAGCCTCACTCATTGAAGGGGGCGTTGCAGGCACAGTTGAACTGCAAACAGTCAGCCCACTGCAATCCGATAAAGACCATAGTTTTCTGGTCAATGCCCGTGGTATGTACAACGACAGAGCTAGTGAAGTGTATGGTGCTGACGAGTATGGCCACAGATTGAGTATGTCTTATCAGGGTAAGTTCTTCGACGATAACTTAGGCGTGGCGTTAGGTTATGCCCGTCTAAAACAACCCAGTGTTGCGACCCAATTTATCGGTTTGGCTTATAACGACAGCAAAGAAGTTGATGGACTGGCTAATGATACCAACGGTCCTATTGATGCCCCTGCGAATGAGTACATCAGCGAGGGTTTTGAGCTACAGCACCTTGGTGGCGTTGAAATTCGCAACGGTTATATGGGCGCGATTGAGTGGGCACCTAGGGATAATTTTAAGCTCAAGGCCGATGCATTTTTATCGCGTTTCGATAGCGAATCGTTTGCCCGAGGATTCAGGGTTAAGTTTGGTGGCTCAGGCGCTGCGATTGCCAATCCTGTACTCGATGGCAATTCTGTTATTGGCGGAACCTTTAATCGCACCTCAAAAAGCTATACCCGAGTTGAGACTGTAAACGACGATAACCAAGATTTTGATGAGGTGAATAGCTTTGGCTTAAATGCTGACTGGCAAGTGACAGACAGACTGAATATCGCCGCCGATATTTCCTACTCCTCAGCCAAAAGCAACTTCAGGAATGGCCTGCTATGGGCGAACGTTGCTGTCGATGCTAATGCCGACACCCCAGTTTTCGATGATAATGTCTCGATTAGTTATCAACTTAACGGGCTTAATTTGCCCGATGTGGGCTTTAATCAAGCCGATGCTTTCACCGATCTGGATCGGGTGATGGTGAGTAAGTACGGTATCTATCCCTATGAGAATGAAGATGCAGTAAAGGCTTATCGCCTTGATTTTAAATACGACCTTGAGAATGATTACATTAGCTCAGTGGAGTTTGGTGTACGTTACTCGGACCGCAATTACTCCAATCGCCGCTCGGTATTTGAATATGGCAATGATGGCGCTTTCTCTAGCGCTGAGCCACCACTCAAGCTGACGTCTGATATGGCCTCGGTCGTCGATTGGCAGGGTGAGTTCAGTTATTTTCCCTCTTATCTCGCCATTGATCTCGACGCTGCGCTAGCGGCTTGGTTTCCTGAGGGTATCCCACAGCCAGTCCAAACTTGGGGAAATGCCGATGGTGTTCTCGATGCTAAGGGCTATACCACTAACTATTCTTGGACTGTATTGCAAAGTGGTGAGGTGTTCGAAAAGGTGTTTGCGGCTTATGCCATGGTTAATTTCGATACCGAGATTGGCGGTATTCCAGTCACGGGGAATCTTGGTTTACGCCGTGTTGAAACAGACCAATCTGCAACTGTCTTAGAGAATGTCGGTGCACATCCAGAGCTTGGCGCTCAGTATATTGTCGATGATTTAGGCATAGTGAATAACTACTACGCACCTAAAATCAAAGGGATAGATTATGTTGATTATCTACCGTCCATTAACCTCAGTTTTAAGATCACTGAAGATTCTCAAATCCGTTTAGCGGCCGCTAAAGTGATGTCGCGTCCGCCCATTAACCGCTTGGCGGGAGATGCGAGCGCCACGGCTAATAGCGATGGGGTCATCAATGGTTCCAGTACTAATAACCCCTATTTAAAGCCTTTCTATGCGGATCAATATGATATTTCCTACGAGAAATACTTTGATGAAGGCGCCTTTGTCGCGGCGCTATTCTACAAAAATATCGATTCTTTTATTGATACTGTGGCTATCACCAATTTCGATTTTAAGGGGAATGGCTTCAACGTGCCGGATTACATCGTCGATCCTGTTACTGGAGTGCAAACCTCAACAAGTAATGGCACTTACACTACTGCAATGAACAATGCCGAGGGCGGATACATTCGCGGTTTAGAGCTGGCTTACACCCAAGTGTTTGCCTCCTTGCCCGATTTGTTTTCTGGTTTAGGTTTTAACGCCAGTTATTCCTATACCGAGAGTGAGGTGCAGTCCATTACCAGCCTAGGCGGTGATAGTGCGACTCAATCTTTACCAGGTTTATCGAATAATGTGCTCAGTGCCACCTTGTTTTATGGCTATGAGGGCTTTGAAACCCGTATCAGCGCTCGTTACCGTGATGCTTTTGTCTCTGAACAGGTGGCGATTAACGATCAAGTGGTGAACTTCGATTCCGAAACCGTGATGGACTATCAAGCCTCCTATCAAGTAATGGACGGTTTAAACGTACTGTTCCAAGTGAATAACCTCACAGATGAACCGACTAAGAGTTACTTCGGTACCGAGCAGAAAACCGGCACCTTGCAATACTTTGGCCGCGAATTTTTCTTGGGGTTCACCTATGCCCTGTAATCCATTAAGTCAGTTGGTGTGCTTAAACGCACCGAGCCTAAATCCATTACATGTTGCGCCATTTTGCTTCACGGCGTCTTATTCGCAAATTGGGAGAAACCACTCATGTTGAGTATCTCTAATCTTATTAAACTGTCGGCCTTAGCCCTGAGTATGAGCTTACTCTCGGCCTGTGGCGGTAGCGATTCATCTGAACCAGGTAAAGTGCTATTAACCTGCGATGTGCCTATGGTGCCCGATGCCACGGGCACAAACTGCGTTGCACCAACGCCTATCAGTTGTAAGGCGCCTAAATTCCCTGATCCTAAAAACGAGAGTTGTATAAACGGCTTAGATCCCTCATTACCCGCGCCAAGCGTATTCCCGCAAGCCAATCAAGCAGTGCTTTACTACAATCGCATTAAAGATAAAAACAATACTGCGAGTAACGCTGAATATCCTAAGTACAAATTACATACTTGGAACGATGAAAAGTGTGATGCCTATGCCGCTCCTTTTGATACCAGCGACTGGAGCAACGGCCATTCCTTCGATGGTATTGACCCTAATTATGGCGCCTATTGGATCCTTAATCTGAAGGAAGGTTATGGTGCCTGCGGCAACTTTATTGTGCATGCCGGTACGGATGATGCGGGTAAAGCCTTAGGTAAAAACAACTTAACCATGTCCCTGGTGCAGGACGATGCGACCTATGTACGCGTCAATTTCACCATCCACGGCGAGTCGGATGTGTATGAGTATCCGATCCTTGAGACAGGTTTCTCTATTTCAGGTATGAGTGCCCACTGGTTAGATCGCAATACCTTTGTGTGGAACCAAGATCCGCAGGGGGTGACAAGTGTGAAATTGCATTATTCAGCTAAGGCCGATATCGCCGCCGATGATAATAATGTGATCAGTGGCACCCAAGTGACCTTAACGCCAGCGACCTTAAGTGATGCACAAAAAGCGTTATCGCCAGTGCTGGCAGATTGGCCTGCTTATACTGCTAATTTTACTGCGGATGAAGCCAAAGACATTGCAAAAGATCAATTAGTATTAGTCGCTTACGATGCCGATAACAAACCTGTTGGCGCAACTTATGTGCAAGCGGCCAAGGTGCTTGATGATCTTTACACCCAGGGTGACCAAGATGCCGATGAAGCTGCGCTCGGTGTGGTTTACGATGGGGCGAACATTATTGCTTCAGTGTGGGCACCAACTGCCCAAGATGTAAAATTGAAAGTCTACGATGCCAATAAAACACTGAAAAGCACTGAGAACATGACCTTAGATAGTCTCACTGGTATCTGGTCCTATCGCGGTGATGCTAGCCTTAATCGTCTCTATTATCGTTATGCGCTCAGTGTGTACCATCCAACGACCAAAAAACTGGAGTCGTTAGAAAGCACTGACCCTTATTCTTTAAATGTGTCGAGTAACGGCCGTTTTAGCCAGTTTATTAATTTGGACGATGCGGATCTTAAACCAGATGGCTGGGATAACCAAACCGTTGCCGCTATTGCGCACCCAGAAGATGCGGTGATCTACGAGGGGCATATTCGAGACTTTAGTATTCGAGATCAGAGTACAAGTGCCGCCCATCGTGGTAAATATTTGGCCTTTACCGAGCAAGGCTCTGCGCCAGTCGAACATCTTAAAAAGCTGGTTGATAATGGCTTAACTCATTTCCATGTGTTGCCCGCCACCGATATGGCAACAGTCAATGAAAATGCCAGTGAACGCATCGAAATGACCGACACATTGGCCAAGTTATGCAGCAAAATCAATGATGCGGCCGATGCTTGTAAAACCCAAAACAAGTCAGCAACGATAGAGAGTATTCTGGCGAATAGCTTACCCGGCTCAAGTGATGCGCAGGCATTAGTGGATGCTATGCGTGGTTTAGATGGCTTTAACTGGGGTTACGATCCGCAGCATTTTTTTGCACCTGAAGGCAGTTATGCCACAGTGGCTGATGGTACGGCGCGAGTGCTTGAACTGCGGGAAATGAACCAAGCCTTGCATAATATTGGCCTCAGAGTCGTATTGGATGTTGTGTATAACCACACGAGCGCTTCTGGCGTGAATGCTAACGCTGTGCTTGATAAGGTCGTTCCTGGTTATTACCACAGATATGACCCTGTATCTGGCGCGATGGAACAGTCAACCTGTTGTGAAAATACCGCCACTGAACATCGAATGATGGGCAAACTCGTCACTGATTCTTTAGTTTTGCTTGCCAAAGAATATGGCTATGACGGCTTCCGTTTTGATGTGATGGGGCACATGCCTAAGCAAGGTATTCTCGATGCGAGAACCGCTGTTCAGGCCGTCGATCCAGACACTTACTTCTACGGTGAAGGATGGAACTTTGGTGAAGTTGCCGATAATCGTTTATTCGAACAGGCAACCCAAGCCAATATGGCAGGCTCCGAAGTGGGCACCTTTAATGACAGAATACGCGAGGCGGTGCGTGGTGGCGCATTGTTTGCGACTGAGTCAAAGGATGACTACCTGCGGGATCAAGATACCTTACGCTTATCATTGGCGGGTAACTTACAAAACTATGTACTAAAAGACTTTAATGGCAATTCGGCTAAGGGCAGTAGCTTTAGCTGGAACTCACAACCGAGTGCTTACGCTCTCGATCCTGCCGACAGTATTAACTATGTTTCTAAGCACGATAACGAAACCCTGTGGGATATCCTGCAATATAAACATGCCATTGGTTTGAGTATTGAAAATCGTGTGCGAGTCCAAAACATGGCCGCCAGTATTCCACTCTTGAGCCAAGGGGTGCCGTTCCTGCAAATGGGCGGTGATTTATTGCGCTCAAAATCGATGGACAGAAACAGCTATGACTCGGGGGACTGGTTTAACTATGTCGACTTTACCTATAACACCAATAACTGGAATGTAGGTTTACCACTCGCGCAGGATAACAGCAGCAAATGGACACAGATTGCGGGTATTTCTGCTAACCCAAATGCGGCGGCTTCCATGTCGGATATCGAATTGGCCTCGGGGGTATTTAACGAGTTTTTACGTATACGCCATCAGAGCCCATTATTCCGCCTGACCGATGAGCAGACCATTATTGATCGTGTGGGATTCCATAACGTCGGTAAGCGTCAGCAACAGGGTGTCATCGTCATGAGTCTGGACGACGGCGTTGGTCTTAGCGATCTCGACCCGGCAGTCGATGCCATCGTCGTGATGATCAACGGCAGCGCAACGGAGCTGTCTCACACAGTGCCGACTGCTGCAGGCTTTAGCTTACACGAAGTACAAGCAAACTCGGTTGATGCCAAAATCCGCGGTGCAAGTTTTAGTGAAGGTGTGGATGAAGGCACATTTACGGTTCCTGCCTACAGCACGGCTGTATTTGTAAAAAAACAAAGCGGTGCGCAGGGCGTGGGTCTCTCGGCAAATGCCACCGTTGGTGCGCCCGAAGTTGTGCCCTATGGCAGTACCGATGTATTTGTCCGTGGCGGCATGAATGGTTGGGGTGAGGTCGATAAATTCGCCTACGTCGGCGCTAGCGAATACCGTATTGCCATCAAACTGAATGCCGGTGACTATGATTTCAAAATTGCCTCGGCAGACTGGAATACCGTTGATTTTGGTGCCATAAGTGCTGATGTCGCGCAAGTTGATGAAGGCGTGGCCGAAGCGCTAGCAGCGAAGGGCGGAAATCTGCATTTTTCCGCGGGGATAACGGCAACCTATGTGTTCTCCCTTGATGCATCGGATAAGGACCATCCCGTATTAAGCGTTTATAACGAAGAGCCATTTGTAGGAACGCCAGTGTATCTGCGTGGTGATATGAATGGTTGGGGGACTGATAACGAAGTCAAGTATATGGGCGGTGGGATATATCGCGTTGATCTCGCCATCACGGCTGGTACTAAGGGCTTTAAACTCGCGTCCAGTGATTGGTCTACCGTAGATTATGGTACCGGTGAGGCCGATGGTGTCGTCGTGCTCAATCAAGAGAAATTGCTGGCGGTCAAAGGCGGCAATATGAGCATCACCTTCGACAGCGATGATACTTACAGCTTTGTGTTTGATGCGTCAAATCGTAATGAACCTAAACTCAGCGTGTATAAAACGGCGATGTTTGGTGCGAACACGGTTTACATTCGTGGCGGCATGAATGGCTGGGGCACAGTGGACACGTTAGCCTATCAAGGCGCTTCGGTTTACAGTGTCGATATCGCGTTAATCGCAGGTGATAACGAGTTCAAAATTGCTTCATCAGATTGGTCTAGTGTCGATTTTGGTGCTGTGGTGGGGGATGAGGCTGTGACGCTTGATGGGTTAAAAGTCTTGGCTTCAAAGGGGGCAAATATGCATTTTAATGCGCCAGTGGATGCAACTTATCGCTTTACTGTGACAGGTCCCGATCCTAAATCGCCAACCTTAACTGTGACTCAAGTTAATTAGGCTAACGCAGCGAGCCGCGGTTAACTCACCATGGATTCGCTGTGAATTTAAAACCACCTTAAGTGCGAACTTAAGGTGGTTTTTTTATTCCCCTGAGCGGGAGGGTTACAAATATTTAACCGATACGGAGGCAAGGCTTAAAACTGTGAGCGAAACAAGATATGGATTTTCTGACTTGCTGGCTTTGTCACAATTGTTTGTTTTTATTTGCTTAGGTGTGTCTAGTGGTTACTGCTTGTTTAGCGTTAGGTTAATTTTTATGCTGCCAATGTGAGCTTTATCAATTTTGATGTACTGAGGTTTTGGCAGAATGCTCGTTATCTTTTTTACCGAGACCTAGCCTGATAACCCTATGCATAAAAATTCTAAGAATGGTGAAACACACCTGTCAGATAATGCGATTCTACTATCCACGACGGATTTGAAGGGAAACATTAAATATGTGAATCAGACTTTTTCGCAGATCAGCGAGTTTAGCGCCGCTGAGTTGCAAGGGAACCCCCATAACATAGTGCGTCATCAAGATATGCCAGCGGCAGCGTTTAAGATCCTTTGGGAGCGAATTAAGCAGGGTAAACCTTGGATGGGTATCGTTAAAAATCGCACTAAAAATGGCGGTTATTACTGGGTAAATGCCTATGTCGCCCCTGTGTATGAAGACGGTAAAATTCACGAATATCAATCTGTTCGCCGCCAAGCCACTCCAGAGCAGATCAAAGCCGCCGAGAGTATTTACAGCGATATTAATCAGGGTAAGCAACCTAAGGTATTGCGCAAAGACAGGTTAGGTTTCAGTGGCAAGATACTGCTGGCGATGCTGATGTCGATTATGACTACGGCAATGATTGCCAGTTATTCTCCCATTGTTGCCGCGATTGCGGGGATGACGGTAGCGTGCCTAGCATGGTATTACCTGATGCAGCCGCTGCAAAAGCTCGTGTCGATGGCGACCAACATTATTGATGATCCTGTGGCGACGGGTGTGTACACCGGCCGCCAGGATGAGATTGGAAAATTGGATCTCGCCCTGCGCTTTTTGATCACCGAAATCGGTGGCGTTGTCGGCCGTATGGCGGATTCAGCCAGTGAAATTCAATCTCAGAGTGTGAGCCTTAAACAAACCATTACCAACACTTGGGAACATGCCGATAGTCAGAGCGAACAAACGACGCAGGCTGCGACGGCGATGGAGCAGATGAGCGCCAGTTTTGCCGAAGTGACGGGCAACATTCATCGTACTGCCTCTGAAATGGTGTCGAGCCATGAGGCGGCGCAACGAGGGCATTCACGTTTAGAAACAGTGATAGAGGCGATACATCAGTTGAGTGTGCAAGTGAGCCACTTTTCCGATGTGGTTCAAACGATTGAAGAAGATAGCCGTGCAATTCACCAAGTGCTTGAGGTGATACGTGCCATTGCCGATCAAACTAATCTGTTAGCTTTAAATGCGGCAATTGAAGCGGCGCGGGCAGGGGACAGTGGCCGCGGTTTTGCCGTGGTGGCCGATGAAGTCAGACAATTATCGAGTCGTACTAGCCAATCCACCTCGCAAATCGAATTAATTGTTAGCCGCTTTAGGGAAAGTACTCAAAGGGCGACTTCGACTATGATGGCGGGACAAGAGCAGGTTAAACGTTCGGTCGGCTTAGCGCAGGAAGCCAGTGTTGCTTTTGGCGAGTTGCTTTCATCTATATCAAGGATTAACTCCTTAAGTGATGATAATGCCGCCGCTATGACCCAGCAGACCTCAGTGGCCGCTGAAATCAGTCGTGCTATTCATGTGATCAGCGATTTGGCTCAGCAGAGTTTAGAGCAGACGCTCGATGCGGCGGCGCGGGGCGACCAAGTGTCGCGTCTATCGACTAAGACGCATCATCTGTCACAACAGTTTTGGCAGCAGAGTGTGCAACGTAAATATTAAGTGTATTTACTTTAGGTCGCATTGAATTTTGTGATTGATTTACTATCAACGCCTGTTTATAAATCAATCACTTAATCGCATTTTTCTGGCGGTTTTATTTTCAACTTCTTGATGGCGGTCACATTTAGGAGATGCTAATACCTGAGTTGATCGAAATATTTGCCAATTCCCCTTGTGTTTTATCCTGCATGCCCCAAGCTCTATTAGTGAAGCAAAAATAAAAGTAATGACATTAAAAGGGACAACCTATGAAAATAAATATTTCTGGTCACCACGTCGATGTTACTGATTCTATTAGAGAAGATGTTAACGAGAAATTTGCTAAGATCGCCACTCATTTTCCCTCTCTGATCGCACTGGATATCATTATTGCGAAAGAGCATGGCGAGTATCAGGTTGAAATTCGAACCAATTATGAAGGCAGCCGCATTTCCGCTTCGGGTACCGATGAGGTGATGTACCCAGCTATCAAGGCCGCATCGAAAAAATTAGATGCAGCACTTAAGCACCGTAAAGGTCAATTAAAAGCAGATTTACATGAAACCCCGAGCTGCACAACGCCAGCCATTGCCCATGAAATTATCCAAGAGATGGAGCTTCGTTAGGTTTTAATCATTACTCACCGCCTTAGGTGAGCACAAAAAGGGCCTTAACTGGCCCTTTTTGTTGGCTATGATTTTTTCCAGAATGCTAATGGGTTAAATCAACGCCAGTTGTAAGCCCTTGAGTACAGCTTGGGTGCGGTCTCGGCAATCGAGTTTAGTGAGTAAGTTAGAGACATGATTCTTTACTGTGCCCTCCGCTAAAAATACCGCATTGGCGATTTCTTTGTTGGAGAAGCCGCCCGCCATAAAACTGAGAATTTCCCGCTCCCGTTCCGACAATAATTCATTTCTAGTTACCCCAACGCTAGGTGCAGGTTTAGGCTCACTCATCTGTTTGAGTACCGAAGGCTCAATCAAGTAGCCGCCTTTGGCGACGGTTTCGATGGCGTGCAGTAACTTATCGAGTGACACGTCCTTGAGTAAAAAGCCGTTGGCTCCCGCCTGCAAACTATTGAGGAATAACTCACTGTCGTCGAAGGTGGTTAACATGATGACAGGTAAGCGATTGGCACTTTGACGTATCTGTTTGAGCATGGCGATGCCATCAAGATTTGGCATGCGAATATCACTGAGCAGCACATCGACAGGATTATTGGCGAGTTGGCTGAGTGCATTTTGGCCGTCTTCGGCCTGCCACACCACGCGAATGTTGTCGGAAATGGCGAGCAGGCTAGCGATGCCTTGGCGAACCAATTGTTGATCTTCTACTAAGCCGACACTGATGATGTTGTTTTGCGTATCCATAGCGATTCCAAAGAGTTTTCAATAAAAAGTTAAGCGAGTGCTGGGAGGGTGAGGGTGAGTTGGCAGCCGGGCGCCGAGTCATTCGCCCTTAGCTGCACCTTGCCATTAAAGGGCTGTAGTCTTTCCTGCATGCCGCTAAGCCCTGTGCCATAAAGTCCTGTACCGCTTTTAGCTGATGCGTTTCGCGTGGCTACCCGTGTTAGCCCCACGCCGTTGTCGCTCAGTTGCAATACCAGTGCGCAGTGGGAGTCTTCCATGCTCAGTTGCAGTTGATTCGCCTTGCCGTGGCGCACGGCGTTGCTGATGCCTTCTTGCAGGACTAACAGCAGGGCTTGAGTCAGTTCGGCTGATTGCAGTGGTTTCATCGTCTTGCAGGTAAGAGTGACGCTGGGTAAGCGGGTCATCAGCGCCTCTAAAGGTGGGACTAAATCCAATCCCACTTGCACTCTTTGCGCCCTGACGACGGCGCGAATACTTTCAAGTAGCTCTTTGGCTAAGGATTTACTTTGGTTAACTTGAGGTTTGAGTTCTTCGGGCGCTTTATGGCTCAGTACTTCTAATTGCAGAGAGAGTGCTGTGAGCTGGTGGCCGAGAATGTCGTGCAAATCACGGGAAATCCGCAATCTTTCTTGCTGTTCGCTGGCTTGGCTAAGTAGGGCGCGAGTGGCGATAAGCTGTTGGTTTAGCTGTTCTTGTATCAAACGTGATTTACGCTCGGAAAGCCTTGCTTGGCTGCTGCTGTAGGCAAAGAATTGAAAGCCAAGATAGATCAAAATATTGAATACATTGCTTTGTTCATGCACATGCCATTGCAGCAGCGCGTAATAAACAAGGTTGGCTAACAGTAACTGCGAAATGGCTTGGCGGCGATTAAAGAACTCAGGCAATAGTGACGCCCAAATAACGAAGAGGATCGGCAGCAATGCATGGTTTGCCGTGAGTAATAAGCTCAACACAATCAACGGCATTGCTATTGTGGCAAGGCGGCGAAACAGAATATTGTTATGCGCAACTTTATCGGTAGCTATCAGTATAAATTGCACTAAATACAGCCCATAAAGCGCGGCATTGAGCATGCCTTGCCATGTAAGTAATGCGGCTTGATTTATCCCAACCCAAGCCACTAATGCCCAAGTGAGCACTCCTGCGGCAATTAACATGCTCTCTTCTTTTGCTAATCGATTTTCTAGCACGAATGACGATTCCTTAATCCAATTCTGCCGACCATTCTAAGGTATCAGCGTCAGATGTCACTATGCCAAAAGTCATCTTGTTAAATTCTTGTTTCATGACTTTTGGCACCTGTTTTTAGTCCTGTGATTTTTTAAGCTAACTCCATCGCAGTTACTTATCAGCGCAAATAACAGGAGTAAGACATGAAACACGTGAACTTAACGATGACAACAACTCAGATTCGCCGAGCCAATATGACCAAAAGGACGTTATCAGCGATTTGGGGCGCAGGCTTAGCTTGCTTGCTCTTGTCGGCAGGAAGTGTATCGGCAGGCACCATGTCCACAGGCAGCCAGACACATACCCTGACTGTGGATATCGATAATATTCAAGTACAAACCGGCGCCTTAATGGTTGAGCTTTATGCCAATGCCGAGGATTACGCCGCAGGCCACAATCCTAGCGCTTCTATGATAAAGCCCGTCACTAAGACAGAGCATAGGCTGGTATTTAGCGATCTCGCCGATGGTCAATATGCGGTCAAGGTCTTTCATGATGAAAACGGCAACCACAGCTTAGATACCAATATGTTAGGAGTGCCGAGTGAAGGCTATGGTTTTAGCAATAACGCCGGCAGTTTTGGACCTGCGAGCTTTAAAGACTCCAGCTTTAGTTTGCAGGCCGATGCGCAAATCACGATACATATTCGCTAAGGGAGGGCTGCACCATGGATAGACGTCAATTTCTAGCAGGCTCAGCCGCCCTAATGACGACCGCTGTTTGGGCGAGTTCAGTGGATAAATTACTGGCGCTGGATAACGCACAAGCGGTCGCCCGTGAGCCATGGGCCATAGGTTTTAACGGGGCGGAAGGCGACTATCAGCCACTCACTATGCAGGTTTCGGGCGAGTGGCCAGCGCAATTGAGCGGCAATCTATATCGTAATGGGCCAGCGAAAATGTCTCGGGCAGGTAAGTCATATCAACATTGGTTCGATGGCGATGGCATGGTGCAGCAGTTTAGTGTGGCTAATGGGCAAATTCAGCATCAGGCTAAGTTTATCCAAACAAAGAAGTTTAAAGTGGAAGAAGCCGCTGGCGCATTTAAGTACACCACCGCAGGCACAGTGATCCCCAATGCTTTACCCATTCGAAATAACGATGACTTGAATGTGGCCAATACCAGTTTATTGCCGCGCCACGGCGAGTTGCTCGCGTTATGGGAAGCGGGTTCACCCTATCGACTCGATGCGCAGACCTTAACCACGCTCGGCGTTAAAAGCTTTGGCGACAAGTTTAAGGGTTTACCCTTTTCCGCCCATCCACTCGATGATGGACAAGGTGGATTGTGGAATTTTGGCGTCTGGTATGTCGGCGGCGAGAAGCTATTATTTGTGTATCAAGTGGCAGCCGATGACAGCATTGCCAGAATGGAAGTGATTGAATTACCACAGGCGAGTTATTTACATGCCTTTGCGCAGAGTGATAATAAGCTAGTGTTTTATATTTCATCTTGCGTGTATGAAGAGGGCGAAACTTATATCGATGCTTTTAAATGGCGACCCGAATTGCCATCGCAATTACTGGTTATCGACAAAGCTGACTTTAAAGCGCGCCAGTTACACCCGCTGCCTGCTGGATTTGTGTTTCACTTTGGTCAAGCCATTGAGAAGAATGACGAACTGTCAGTGCAACTTTGCCTCTATCCCAATTCGGCGATTTTAACTCAAGGGATGAAAGGGTTACTGACGGGCGCCCGAAAAACAAAAACACCCCATGCCGAGTTAGTGACGATCACAGTACCGCTCACAGCACCACTTACAGCAGCTAGCAAAACGCAGTTTGCGGGGACGTTATCTCGCTCTGCACGTATTAACCGCAGCGGCGTGATAATGGAGTTTCCCCAGTTTGCGCAGCACACTATGAGTAACAAAGAGTCTGCACAGCAAACGAGCAATGCTGAAAATCTTACAGAGAAAATGGGTGAGGCATCAGAGTTTGTCCCGTTATTTGGCGTCGGAGCAAGATCAGATTCTGCTGCTAATTCTGGTTCTAATTCTACCTTTAAATATGAAGCCGAATCTGAGTCAGGACTGAGTAATACTCTGTATTGTATTCATAATGCAAAAGACAGCAGCAAGCACGGTGCTAATACACTTGGAGACGCGAGTTATAGTGCGTTTTATCTTGGCAAAGGCAAGATTGCCGAAGAGCCGCTCTATATCCCCGCCACTGAGCAGCATGAAGCCTATTTGTTGATGACTTGGCTCGATTACCACAATGCACAATCTGGCTTGTCTTTGTTTCGTGCCAGTGACATCAGTGCGGGACCCATTGCTTCGGCTCATATGAACAGGGTATTGCCGTTAGGATTTCACGGTTGTTTCATTAACGCTTAATATGTTGACCTATAAACAAAAAACGCAGCCTAGGGCTGCGTTTTATTTCAGGCGAAAGCAGTGTTTAGTCTTCAATTTCCGCATTGTGATAGACGTTTTGTACGTCGTCACAATCTTCTAAAGCGGCGATAAACTTTTCAAACATAGCCACATCTTCACCTTCAACCTTAGTCATGTCCTGCGGTACGAAGGTGATGTTGTCGAATTCGAAGTTAACCTCTGGCATCGCTTCGGTCAGTGCAGTTTTGACTTTAAAGTACTCAGTGTGCGGCGCGTATACTGTGATTAAGCCATCTTCCAGCTCAACATCGCTCACATCAACGTCAGCCATCATCAGTAGTTCTAAAATCGCATCTTCGTCATCACCGGCAAACACGAACACGGCTTGATGATCAAACATGTGGCCAACTGTACCTGGACCGCCGAGTTTGGCATCGTTTTTCACGAAGGCTTGACGCACTTCGGTGAAGGTACGTTTTACGTTATCGGTTAGGCAGTCAACAATGACCATGCAGTTGCCAGGACCAAAACCTTCGTAACGGGCGGTATCGTAATCTTCACCACCGCCGCCTTTGGCTTTTTCAATTGCGCGTTCAATAACATGCGCAGGCACTTGGTCTTTCTTAGCGCGTTCAATCAAGCGACGCAGTGATAAGTTTCCATCGGGCTCAACGCCGCCTTGTTTAGCGACAACGTAAATCTCTTTACCGTAGCGTGAATAAATGCGGGTTTTTTGACCGGCTGTTTTCGCCATGGATTCTTTCTTGTTTTGATATGCTCTGCCCATCTTGATCTCGTTAGCTCAAAAAAATTGCGCCGATATTAGCAGTTTTCTTGGCATAAGTGCAGTCGTCCATGTGGGATTTATTACCTAGAAGGCGACGGGGCACGCATTTCAGGGCAAAGTTGGCTTTTTCATGCGAGGTTATCTTGAGAATGGACTAAGACTAAATCACGCGAAATTAATACTAATGTCTAATGCCATACACACGTGAGACTGTTGATGATAGTTGACTGCTACTTTGTTTATCTAGCGAGATAAATTATCTAGCTTATTCAGAGAAATAGACTAAAACTATAAATCTTGAGCGCTATCATAGTTAGCCCTTCTTAGTCAGCTGTAATTTATAGCTGCAGAACGAGGGCTAATGATTCGACTCTTAGCATTTCCCTTTCATTTTTACCTTGCGCAGTTACGGGAAGTATATGGAAATACAGCACAAAGTTTTAATTTTTATCAGTTTCACGCTGGTCACTCTGGGGAGTTTATTGCTTGCTGGGCTGCATCTTCCGAGCATTGTGCAGGCGCTGATCTTGGGCGCAATCACCTCTGGCTTAGTGGTGTGGGTGTGTTTGCGCGCAACTAAGGCCAAGCTCGACACCGATGAGGCAAATACTAAGGCATTAAAAGATCAAAGCCTTCCCGCCCATGATATCAGTGTGCAAACCAGTAAAATTGCTATCGGTTCGGCAGAAGTGTCGCATTTTATTGATTTACTGAATAAATCCATTGAATCAAATGGCGAGCATGCCAGCGCTATTGCCGTTGCCGCGGGGCAATTGAGTCATACCACGGCCCAACTTGGCGATAATGCCGCCGATATTTTAGGCCAGGCACAAGAGGCTGAGCGCGTTAGCGTGCAGGGGCGTAGCCAAGCCCAAAAAGGTGTGGCGGCTATTCGCTCACTGAGTACGGATATTGATACCGCCGCCGAGCAAGTACAGGCGCTTAAGTCGCGAGCCGAAGAAATCCAAAAAATCACCGAAGTGATTAACTCCGTTGCCGAACAAACGAATCTGTTGGCGTTAAATGCGGCCATCGAAGCGGCTCGTGCGGGAGAGCAGGGCCGAGGTTTTGCGGTTGTCGCAGACGAAGTTCGCAGCCTTGCGGGTAAAACCGCAGGTGCGACCCAAGATATCGGCAAGATGCTATTAGAAATCCGCAGCGAAACCGATAAAACCTCTGGGCTGATGGAAAGGGTCGTAACGCAAACCGCCGATGTGGTCGCGGCTATGGGCGAGTTAGACGCGCATTTCACTGAGATTTCGGCCTCTGTGACTCAATCGGCCCATGCGTTAGGTGATATGGAAGATTCGCTCAAGCAATATAACAACACCACTAACGACATTAGCCGCTCTGTGACTCAAATCCGTGATTCGTTAAATTCGACGGGTAAACAGAGTCATAGCGTATCTGAGCAGGCCTTTACTCTATCCTTGACCACCGAGGGCATTTTTAAAGCGCTGTCTAAATGGGATACACAAACCTTCGATCAGCAGGTTTTGCAATTGGCCAATGTGGCCGCTAAAGCGTGCGGTGACAAGTTGGCACAAGGTTTAGCTAGCGGCAGTTTTAGCGAGGCAGATTTGTTTAATCCTAAATATCAACCGATTGCTAATACTCAGCCGCAGAAATACAGCACAGCTTTCGATCGTTATACCGATCAGCATTTTCCAACGATTCAAGAACCCATTCTGGCAAAACACAGCGAAATCATTTATGCGGGAGCCGTTGATAAAAAAGGTTATTTCCCGACCCATAATAAACGCTTTAGCCAAGCGCTGACGGGCAAGGTCGAAGTCGATATGGTGCATAATCGAACCAAACGCTTGTTTAATGATCCGACGGGGATCCGCTGCGGCGCCCATACAGAACCTGTATTACTGCAAACCTACAAACGGGATACGGGCGAAGTGATGCATGACTTGTCTGTGCCCATTTTTGTGAATGGCAAACATTGGGGCGGATTTAGAGTGGGATTTAAGGCTAAGTAAATATTAGATAATCAAATTTAGGTTATTTACTCTAAAAAATGCATAAAAACGCATCTTGCTATGTGTTGTACTTGTGAACTGTAGTGGGTAATTGATTAACACAATAGAAATAGATTGGCATCTTTTTGCTGAAGTGCTTAAATAGCTCAAGGTGCACAGTTTGATACAGTATTGTACGCCATAATAAAAATATAAAATTTGAATAAGACCTTAATTAGTTGATTTAAAAATGGTTAAAATATCTTTGGGGATATTTTAAGATGTAGAGGACAAGGAGCTCTCTTGCGACGTAAATATAACGCAGCAGACGCTGCTTAATGTGAGTTAAATGTGATGCAAGCAAATCAAGCGACTGTTACTGTTTTATATTATGACGCGCCCGTAGGGTTAATTATGCACAATTCTGTGCTAGCTAATTTGCCTGTGAGTGAAGCTGGGCGTGTGATGATACCGGCAAGTTTTCGTAAGGGAAAATCGATCATTGCCGTACTTGAAGGTGAATGTAAGATACTGAACTCATTGGGCGAACGGGTATTTGCTCAGGCTAACATAGGTTGAAATTAGTTTATAATTTCAAAGGTTAGAATTTCAAAAGGTTAGCATTTCAATAGATTAACATGTCAAAAAATAGTCATCCTTGGGACGCATAATCGCCTTGTTGAATTAGCGTCCCGACTTTCTTTGCAATACTTCTTTTAATCTTTTTTATAATGTACAGAACGTATTTACTGCGCTTTATCGGCCTGAATTTAAGGAGATAGTGACGCTTATATCGACTTGAATAACACCACCTTCCATAGCATCACACCCAATAATTCGACTCTCAATAACTCGACATTCAACAATATCTGAGCAATTACCACCAATACAGCGGCATCTCGCTAAACACTATATTGTCTAAAGACTATCTACACTCTGTCGATTTTAGTCGCCCAGATATTTGTTATAGAACAGATTAAAATGCCTTTAATGGCAGACCTCAGTCAGCAATCGTTCGGCAAGATGTTGAAGGGTTTCGGCATTTGGATGGGTGTGAGCGAAGGTTCTTAAACCATAAATTCCCATCATAAAATATTGGGCTCTTTGCTCGTCGCTGCGATGACCTTCTAGCAGTCCTTGCTCGGCTGCGCTGGTAAACTGCTGCGTTAGCGCTTGCTGCCAAGATTGCAGATACTGATTGATGATATCTCTAATCTCAACATCTTGCTCAGCCACTTCATTTAATGCCTTCGTCAATAAACAAGCTTGGGCGCTATCACAACTTAGGCATTCTGCAACAATATGATCTAAATAAGTTTTTAAGTTCGTTAGTACATTTTCGCTATTAACGAACAGGCTGTTGAACTGCGTATTTCTGTCGAGTTGATATTGCTCAATGGCCGCGATTAGTAATCCGCGTTTATTGGTAAAAGCGCAGTAAATCGACCCCGGATGTAATCCCGTGGCTTGAGTTAGATCTTGCATGCTTGTTTTGGTGTAACCCTTGTGCATGAAGGCGGCCATAGCGCCACGAAGTACCTGTTCTCGGTCGAACTCTGCATTACGCATCGAATTTAATTCACTTGTATAGAAACGCTTAGGCCGAATTCTACCTAATTTTGAACGAACATTCAAAAATTAACTTGAATGATCATTCAAATAATAATATCTTGAATGCATATTCAAGAATGGGATTGAGAAAATGACCACACAAACCACGCCAAATTCCTTGGCAAATCTGTTCGAAACCTACTCGCTTAATGACACTATTACCTTAAACAATCGTTTCTTAATGGCACCTTTGACCCGTTGTATGGCCGATGCCGACTTAGTGCCAACCGATGATATGGTTGTCTATTATGCACGCCGCGCCGAAGCGGGTTTGATCATTACTGAGGCGACCATTATTCGTCCCGATGCACAAGGTTATCCAAATACTCCTGGCATTTTTACTCAAGCGCAAATTGCTGGCTGGCGTAAAGTGACCGATGCGGTACATGCCAAGGGCGGTAAGATTTTTGTGCAGTTATGGCATACGGGCCGAGTTGCTCATCCACACTTTTTTGGTGGTGGCGATGTGCTTGCGGCATCAGCCCAGAAGATTGAAGGCAGCGTGCCAAGAATGCGTGAGCTAACTTATGTTACGCCAAAACCCGCCACACTCGAGGATATTCAAGGCCTAGTGCGTGACTACGCTAAAGCGGCGGAAAATGCCATTGAAGCTGGTTTTGATGGTGTTGAAATCCACGGTGCAAATGGTTATTTAATTGATACCTTCTTACATCATGACAGCAATCGCCGCACCGATGAATACGGTGGCACGCCTGCCAATATGTCCCGCTTTGTGCTTGAAGTTGTCGACGCTGTTGTGGCTCGTATCGGCAAAGACAGAACTGGTCTACGGATTTCACCTGGGGCTTATTTCAATATGGCGGCCGATAGCCGTGACCGCGAAGTATTTGATTATTTCTTGCCAGAACTAGAGGCGCGCGATATCGCCTTTGTGCATATTGGGATTTTCGATGACAGTATGGAATTTGACTATCTTGGCGGCAGAGCTTCAAGCTATGTGCGCGCACACTATGGCAAAACCTTAGTGGGAGTTGGAAGCTACAGCGCTGAAACTGCCTGTGAAGCGATTGCAGCGAATAAGTTCGACTTGATTGCTATCGGTCGTCCATTCATTGCTAACCCTGATTATGTTGCTCGCGTGCGTGATGGCGTTGAACTCGTGCCTTACAGCGATGAAATGCTAGCAAGCTTAGTGTAATTTCACTTAATAGCTTAATAAATAAAGGGTTAGCATTAGCTAACCCTTTTTGTTTGCCTATCCCACATCCTTTAGCTTAGTCCGCTTTAACTAAGGATCTGAGTGCAGTGAGTTTTTGCTGGGCGATGCCGAAAATGCTCTCGGGAGAATATTGCCCTTGGCTAGGTGCGGCCGTTTGCGACAAACTGCCCGCGGTTTTACCAAGCAGTAACTCCATGGCTTGCGTTACATGGGTAATGGCCCAAATATGGAACTCACCTTGCGCCACGGCATCGACAATGTCTTTACGTAGCATCAGGTTAGCCATGTTCGACGCCGGAATAATCACCCCTTGCGCTGACGTACGGCCTTTGATTTTGCAAACATCGAAGAAGCCTTCGATTTTCTCATTCACGCCGCCAATGGGTTGGGCCTCACCAAACTGGTTCATCGAACCTGTGATGGCAATATCTTGCCTAATTGCTTGCTCGCTAATCGCCGAGATAATGGCGCAACATTCGGCCATAGAAGCGCTGTCACCGTCCACACCGCTGTATGATTGCTCAAAGGTGAGGTAAGTGGTGAGTGGGATCTGCGCTGTTTTACCTAAAACCGAGGCTAAATAAGCGGTTAAGATCAACACGCCCTTAGAGTGAATTCGCCCCCCTAGTTTGACTCTGTGTTCGATATCCATCACTTCACCCTTACCGAAGGCAGTGGTTGCTGTGATGCGATTAGGCATACCAAACTGATGATCTGAGGTCGAGATGACGGATAAGGCATTGATTTGCCCAACCACTTTGCCTTGAGTGCTGATCAAGGTGGTGCCGTTGGTAAAGCTCTGCATTATGTTGTCGTGCAGACGTGATACCCTTTGCTCTTGATTTCGCAGTGCTTGTTCAACATGCGGTACTAAAATGTGCAGACTGCCTGCCGATTTCGCGCAGTAGTTTGATTCCCGCAGCAGGTTGGCAATATTGGCCGAGTGTAGCGACAGTTTTTGCTGATCTTCGGCCTCCCGCGAGCTGTATTCTATGATGCGTGCTATGGCGGCGCGATCGCAGTGCAGCATGTTGTTGTCGTGGACTATGCTCGAGATAAAGCGGGCATAGTGCGCCTCTGAGGTTGCGGTTCTGTCCATTACATCTTCAAAATCGGCGGTAACGCGGAACAACTCACTAAAATCAGGATCATAGTGCTGTAACAGCTGATAAGTTTCATGATCGCCAAACAGAATGATTTTCACATCTAAGGGGATAGGCTCAGGTGCCAAGGAAATCGTACCCGATAGAGACACTTCCCGTTCGAGTGAGCTTAAATCCAGTTTGCGTGAACGCAGGGCGCGCTTTAGTCCGTCCCACACGTAAGGGCGCTCTAATACTTTAACGGCATCCATCAATAATACACCGCCATTCGCCTTGTGCAGGCTGCCGGGACGGATAAGTGAGAAGTCGGTGAACACTGTGCCTCTAAATGTGGCGTTTTCCACATAGCCAAATAGGCTGTGATAACTCGGGCTTTCTTCAACGACTATGGGGAATTTTTGAGTGCCTTGGCCGACCAAAACGTTAACTTGATAGCGGCGGGGCATTTTCTTTTCTAAGGAAGCATAGGCTAGGCCTAATTGTTCTTCACTTTCTTCTAAGAAAATATCCAGATTATCTAAGATATCCACCTGCATACCGGTTAAGAAAGTGCGCGCTTCTGGCTGATGCTTGAACTTATCTTTGAGTGGTTTAATAAAATGGATTAATACTTCTTTGGCGACTTGCTCGTCATGCTCTTGCTGCTTGTCGCTAAATTCTTCTTCCCATTCTGTGATTTGGCGAATAATACCGCGCAGTTTCACTTCTAGACCGTTGATATTGCTTTCAAATTGACTGCGCTCAGTATCGGTCAAGGCGTCGAATGAGGCTTCGTCATGGGGGTATTCTCCATTGAGCGCGACCATTTGATAGTCGCCCTGCATGGTCAAACTGAGGCTGATGCCTTTTTGTTTTGCTTCTTCGGTTAATTCTGTGAGTGCGACTTCTTGTTTCTGTGATAGCTGGCTTTTGAGCTTTTCTGTGCGGGCATAATACATTTCATTATCAAAGGCTAAAGGTAAAGCTTTGACAAGTTTTAGCATTAACTTTTCGACGGCTTTTTTGAATTCAAGCCCAGTCCCCGCGCTCAGTTTGAGCACTTTAGGGCAACGGGTATCATCGAAATTAACCACGTAACACCAGTCGTACAGCGTATGATCGCTTGGCTCGTGACGACTTAAATAACGCAGCATCATAGTGCGTTTGCCAAGGCCGTTCTGGCCGATGGCATAAATGTTATAACCCTTTTCTTTAATCCCCATCGCAAACTCTACCGCTTGCTGGGCACGTTCTTGGCCGACAATATCATCAAGTGGAGTGAGCTCGGCTGTGGACTGGCAATCTGTACTTAATTGGTCGAGTTCGCAAATGCGATACAGTTGTTTACTGTCGAGTAGGGTGGCTTGGCTTGATACGACGTCAGTGGGCATAAATATCCTTGTTTTTACAGCCTTATTATTTCCATTGTAGACAATAAGATAGCATTTTTGTCAATCAAAACTCCGTTATTGCTGATTTATGTCTTTAGGGATAGTTATCTGCAGCTAACAAAGCGCTGTGGCATTGCGAACAGGCTTAATCGGTTAAGTCTAACTAATTGTTACGCAATAAACTTATCCTAATACTGACTCGAAAATTTTGTGCTAAAGTAGCAAAGGTAATGTCAGCGGCGCTTTACTGTGCTACGGCAATTTGAGTGGTCTCGGAAAATCTATTTAACCTTGATGGTTTGACCTCTCCAGCCTTAAAAGGTGGCTATGATGGGGACGGTTTAATAGCTAAGATTGGCGCCAATTGAGATGTAGTGAATTGATGTTAAAAGTAAAATTTTATGATGTTTTACCGCTTGATTAACGCTTTCCCTTTGGGGCTAATTTGAGCATGCGTTTGGGGTCTATGGTGTTTTTTGCCGTGGGTCGATTGAGCAGTAACTAAGTATTAGTTGGCAAGATGATGATAGATGTACCTATTTCGCAGCAAGATCTTGATAACTGGTTGAAAGATTTAAACTTGGTTGCCGAGATATCGAACAGTAAAGCGATATTAATAGCATGGAATGCTGCGGGTGAACTTAGCAGTATGTTAAGTTCAGATTCTGCGGCTGACAGTGAAATCCAGGCACTACTCTGTCATTTAAGCGGCAATCACTCGGCGAAAACCCTGCCTATCGCAACATTATCAGCTACTACGTCATCAACCGCTACACAGCCCAAAGCTGCTCCATCAACAGCCACTCCATCAAAAGCGACGACATCAGAATTCACTTCCAGTCCTTCAGATGCTGTTGAAACTTCCGTTGATACCCAATTAGCCCAAGAACAGTTGGTCAGCCCAACTGAGCCGATTTCGCTATTGCCGCGATTAGGCCACCATCAAATCACCTCGTTATTATCTGTGTCAGAGTTAACTGAGCTGGTCAGTCAGTCCCAATTGATCATAGATACTCGGCAGCACTCAGATTGGCGCACTTGTAGCGCAATCGGCAGCGTGATTTGTTTATCCCTCGCTTGGCCATCTGGGGCAGATTTTGGCTTTTTATGTTTTTATCACAACGAGGCGCTCGGCGTAGATTCGAAAACGCTGCAGCTGGCAAAGCTTATCAGCGATAGCATTCAACGCCAGTTAGGCGAGATATTGAGCCAACACAGTGCGGCTGAAGCATTAAGCCGAGGTACGCCAAGGTGTGTCGATACGGTCGATTTACAAACATTTATTGATAGTTTTGAAGAACATATTTGGATGAAAAATGCCGCTGGCATTTATACACTCTGTAATCGCAGCGTCGAGAAAGCATGGGAAATGCCCCGCAGTGAGATTGTCGGTAAATCCGATGTCGAACTCTTTGGTGCTGAAATTGCGAATATTTTTCTAGAGGGGGATAGGCTCGCTATCGAGTCTGGTATGCCAATTATTGTCGCTGAGTGTTTAGACGGCAATGAAGCTAAAAATCATCTTTGGTTAGAAACGCTCAAACTCCCAACCTTAAATACCCAAGGTGAGTTTGTGGGCGTTATCGGTATGACTCGCAATATTTCCAAGCATAAAGCGGTTGAAGAACAACTGACACTGGCGACCAATGTATTTAAAAACTCGGTCGAAGGCGTGGTTGTGACCGACAGACACGGCAATATCACCGACGTAAATGGCGCATTTTTTGAGATCACAGGTTATGTGAGGGAAGAGCTGCTAGGTCAGAATCCACGGATTTTTAGCTCGGGTCGCCATGATAAAGCATTCTTCGACAAACTGTGGAATGCCCTGTTAGCTAACGGTAAGTGGAACGGTGAGATTTGGAATCGGCGTAAAAACGGCACTATTTTCCCGCAAAATATCACCATAAGTACGATTTATGATGAAGTCGGTGATGTGCGTTATTTTGTCGCTGTGTTTGCCGATATTTCTGCCCAAAAAGAGAATGAAGCGCAACTCACGCACTTAGCGTATTTCGACCCGCTAACGCATTTGCCTAATCGCATGAAGTTTATGATGCAGCTCAAACAGGAAGTGCGGCAAGCTAAGCGGCTGAATTTGCAGTTAGCGACAGTGATGATAGATGTCGATTTGTTTAAGCATATCAACGACAGTTTTGGCCATAGCATAGGTGATGAAATGCTGGTCGAGCTTGCCAAGCGTTTACGCAGCCAAGTAGGCGATCAGGATGTGTTATCGCGGATTGGTGGCGATGAGTTTGTGGCGTTAATTTCGGGGATCGATAATAACGAAGATGCCACGGTTGCCATTAATCAATTGCGCCAAGTGTTTGAACAACCTTTTATTGTGAGTACGGGCGACCACCTGCGTTTGACTGCGAGCATGGGCGTGTCTTTGTATCCAAATGATGGAACCGATGCGGACACTTTACTGCGTAACGCCGATGCGGCCATGTATCGCGCTAAAAATGATGGCCGCAATAATTATGCTTTTTATACTGAGTCCTTAACGCAACAGTCTTTTGAACATCTTAAGCTGCAAAGTGCCCTCTATGGCGCGATTGAGCAAAATGCCTTGTACTTGATGTACCAGCCAAAACTCGACTTAGTGTCTCGAAAAACCGTGGGATTTGAAGCGCTGCTGCGTTGGCACGATCCTCAACTGGGTTTGATTTCTCCCGCGGTATTTATACCCGTGGCAGAAAAAATTGGTCTTATCCATGAGATAGGTTTATGGGTGCTAGAAACCGCTTGTCGTCAGGGCATGCGTTGGCTTAGTGAAGGTAAACATTTTGGCCGCATTGCGGTGAACGTGGCCGGACAACAGTTACAGCGCAGCTCCTTTGTGGATGATGTAAAACGTGTCTTAGCTGAAACTGGCTTACCCGCCAAACACTTAGAGCTTGAAGTGACCGAAAGTGTGATGATGCAAAATCCCGATCTTGCTATCCGTGACTTAAAGTTACTTGGCGATCTGGGCATAGAATTATCGGTCGATGACTTTGGCACCGGTTATTCATCGCTGAATTATTTGAAAAAACTACCCATCCATAAGCTGAAGATTGATCAATCCTTCGTGCGGGATATTCCCTTCGACACTAACAATACCGCGATTGCTAAAGCTGTGATTGCGCTTGGACATGCGTTGAAGCTCGACATTATCGCCGAAGGAGTGGAAACCAAAGAACAAGCCGATTTTCTGCAACAGAATCAGTGCGATCAAGCCCAAGGTTATCTCTTTAGTCGTCCGCAACTACCAGAAGATCTCGACGCATTTCTATCGTGATGCTGGCGTATTGCGAGACTGACTTATGGTAAGGCTAACTATCCTGAAATTGATTTAGTTTCACCCGATAGAACCACAGGGCTAGCGCTATGGCGCTAGTCGCTTGGGTTTGTGTCTGCTAAAATTCTGGTCATTATTTTCAGTGGTTAACCGCAATGTCTTTTAGTGTCTTATCCTTAAACTCCACATTAGTGAATACCTTAGCGAGCCTTGGCTATGAGTCGCCAACGCCTATCCAGCTAGAAGCTATCCCTGCCATCTTGGCGAAACGGGATGTGATGGCTGGCGCCCAAACGGGTACAGGCAAAACCGCGGCGTTCGCCTTACCCATCTTGCATCATTTGTTGGCACTCAGCCCCGCGCAAGAGCTAACAGCGGCAAGACCCGTATGCGCATTGGTTTTAGTGCCGACACGTGAACTGGCAGTGCAGGTACAGCAGAGTTTTGTTAAGTACGCTAAAGGGACAGATATCCGTGTTGGTATCGCCTACGGCGGCGTGAGTATCGATGCGCAGGTCGCTGTGTTTAATGCAGGGATTGATGTGTTAATTGCTACGCCGGGCCGTTTACTCGACCACCTCAGACAAGGCGCATTGAGTCTTAAGCAATTGAGCGTGCTTGTGTTTGATGAAGCCGACCGTATGCTCGACATGGGTTTTATGGATGAAATTCAAGCCGTGATCAAGCAAGTTCCGAGTGACAGACAAACGCTGTTATTTTCTGCCACCTTAGATGCCGCCATTTTCAGCTTAAGTAAAACCTTACTGCGCGATCCTAAGTTGATTGAAGTTGCCAAGCGCAATACGACCGCTGCCGAAATTGAGCAAGTGGTTTATGCCGTCGACGCCGACCGTAAAACCGAACTCGTCAGCCATCTGGTGCGCAGTAAAAACTGGCATCAAGTGCTGATTTTTAGTCGCACTAAGCAAGGCGTCGATAAACTGGTTCAGCAACTCAATAAAGCCGATATTATTACTCAGGCGTTTCACGGTGACTTGTCCCAAGGTGCACGCGAGAAAGTCTTACAGGAATTTAAACAAGGCAAGATCCAAGTGCTAGTGGCCACGGATGTCGCCGCCCGAGGCCTAGATATCGTCGAGCTCAAATACGTGATTAACTTTGAGCTGCCTTTTATCGCGCAGGATTATATTCATCGTATCGGCCGCACAGGTCGAGCGGGCAGTGCAGGGCTTGCGATCACCCTTTTTAGCCAAGAGGACGCCCTATTACTGGAAGAAGTCGAAGTTGTATTAGACAAGCGTTTACCACAACAATGGTTGCCCGGTTTTGAACCCGACTTTGATAAAATGGACACTGAACCAAGGCGTAACGGCAAAGCGGCCCAAAAACAACGTGCCAAAAAGCGCGCTCTGGGCGGTAAGAAGCGTTAATTTTTTTATAGGAGTTTGTGTAGCGGTGTAAAGTTAATCATGTTTATCGTTTCACCGTCAGTTAGCGTTTTAATAGGATTCGGCCTTTTTGAATTGTTTTTTTGGGTGTTGTATGAAGCGATTGATGCTGTTTTTGGTTTTTATCTTGTCTATTCCTTCCGTGATCATCGCTGCATTTGTCTTTGAGGATATAGGAGGACATATTTTATTCTCTTGGTTCTCATTGACCCTTGGTCTCATCGGGATTGGTGGAATATTGAGATTTAGAGAGGATCAATTTTTAACATACGATATCGTTGAAGGGACTATTATTTCACTGGATGAAAATACCAGATACAGCCCAGAACATGAGCACTTCAGGTACCAACAAATTTTCATTAATCCGGTTGTAGAATATTTTTGGCAAGGAAAGCGTTATACAAGAGGAACTCTGATTAATTATGACGAACAAGCTTACACTCGGTTTGGACCTCAAATCGGTGACAAGATCAGTTTATGTGTTCCAATCAATTGCCCTGAAGAAGCGATTGAAAACAAATTCCTATCTAGATATATACATTTAATCATTGGTTTAATTTCTATTTCGATTTCAATCGCACTTGCTGTATTACTCTTCTCGTACTGATTTTTGCCGTTTTCATAGGTTTTAGTGATGGCGGAGCCAATCGTTAGCAGCAATGCGTATGTCTTAGATGGTCAAGTCCAAGCAGGTGATCTGAGTTATATCTCTCATTCTCAAACTACCCAAGCTAGAAAATCTCAAACCATCCGAGCTAGCAAAGCTTAATTGTGGAAATAAAATCTCAAACCGCGTTCCATGAGCAGAGCAAACAAAAAGGGCTTAACCTTGCGGTTAAGCCCTTCTGGTAAAATTGGTGGAGGCGGCGGGACTTGAACCCGCGTCCAGAACACCTACATCCAAGGCACTACATGCTTAGTCTCTCTTTTAATTAACCCGAATAAACTCCGAAAGACAGGATTTCATCGGGCGAGTCCGGTACTATTTCGCGGTTCACCCCCGGACGGAGTTCCCTCGCTATCAAATGTAGGATGACCATCTGTATACACTGCCCATTTGAGAGACCTGTGTCAGATGGCTAGCTAGCCTAAGCTGCTAGAGAGTAGTTAGAGTCGTTTGCAACTATAACGGTGCGGCTTTTTACGAGGCCAACCGCCCCTCGGCATGCTCCCAGGGTTTCGTGAATCCTGTCGAATCCAGAATCGCCCCCAAGAATTTGATTGTAACCCGTAGCACAATGATCACCTAGCATCATTTGCTTCAAGTTCAATCGTTTGTTCATTATCCGTGCGTTTTTTCTTTTTTCATCACGCGGGCTTTTTCAACTTCCCATTCACGCGCTTTAGTATCTTCGCGCTTATCGTGATCTTTCTTACCTTTACCTAGGCCAATCTCCACTTTCACCCATGCACCTTTACGCCAGTACATAGAAATAGGAATGATGGAGTAGCCTTGGCGCTCGACTAAGCCAGCCAGTTTATCGAGCTCTTTACGGCTGAGTAGCAGCTTTTTCAAGCGCAGGGGATCGCAGACAACGTGTGTCGATGCCGTATTCAAAGGAATAATGGTGCAGCCATGCATAAAGGCTTCGCCATTTTTCAGGAATACGTAACAGTCGGACAAGTTGACCTTACCCATACGGATAGATTTAACTTCCCATCCCATTAGGGATAGGCCGGCTTCCATTTTCTCTTCGAAACGGTATTCGAAGGTTGCGCGCTTATTACGTGCGATAGTCGCAGGCGCGGCTTTGCTTGAATTTTTCTTTACCATAGTGGCGCCATTATACGCACGGTGATTCAATTTGGTATTGATATAAGGTTTTATTTAGTTAATTTCAAGCCTCTATCGTGTTGTTGCTGGTTTTTTGAACGCCATTAGGGGGCTGAGTATCAGCTTAAGTGCACAAGGGGTGCGTTTTTTACGTATCGTGATAAAATCCGTGCAAATTTTGATTGCTTGCCTAAGTTGTTCATCGCGTGTGCGTTCTTTTCGTGCGTTTGAGTTTGCTAAGGTCGCTGTGAAGTCGTTAGTTAAGAGTGCTAAGTCCTATGCCGCAAATTTCTCGAAGTGTGTTAGTCCGTTTTAGTGCGATGCAAATGTATGACTTAGTGAATGATGTCGAGTCGTATAAGGAATTTTTACCCGGTTGTGTGGGTGGCAAAGTCTTAGAATTTGATGGTAAGACTATGCTGGCATCTGTGGATGTGAGTAAAGCGGGGATCCGTAAGACATTTACGACTCGCAACCAAGTGGTTCCCGGGAAGAGTATTGATTTAACATTGGAAAATGGGCCCTTTAAGCATTTATTGGGGCAGTGGCGTTTTACTGAGCTGACTGAAGAAGCTTGCAAGGTAGAATTCGAACTGAGTTTTGAGTTTTCAAACTCGTTAGCCGATATGGCCTTTGGTAAAGTGTTTAATGATCTTATGGTATCAATGGTGACGGCGTTTACGAGTCGCGCTAAGGTGATTTACAGTGACAAATGAGACAGATAAGTTTGTAGTTGATGTGGTTTACGCCTTGCCTACTCAGCAAAAAGTAATTTCGGTGAATGTGAATCCCGGCACGTCGGCGATTGAGGTAGTGCGTTTAAGTAACATAGTGAGCTTTTTCCCTGAGATCGATTTAGACACGGTCAAGCTCGGTGTGTTTAGTAATGTGGTTAAACATGACCAAGTGATTTTACCGGGCCAAAGGGTCGAGATTTACCGTCCTTTGATTGCCGATCCTAAGGATGTTCGCCGCCGCCGCGCAGATAAAGCCAAAGATGAAGGCCGCGCGAATAAAGTCACTGGCGGACGGGCTTAATACGGTTGGTATAACTGCTTGACGTCAGTTTGACATCATTACTCAATGAAAAAGCGCCCTTGGGCGCTTTTTTGTATTTCATCGACTGAGAAGAGCATAAGCAAAGTTTAGGATATTACTTAATTGGTTTTTGAACTTGCGCTTCTGTTTGGTTTTCTTTTACTAAAGGTTTGGCATCTGGACGCTGTGCAGGAATTTGTGGCACTAGCTCAGTTTTATTACCCGTAGGTAAACTGCTCTGCTCGAGCGGCGTATCAAATTCTTTGCTTAGCTCATAATCGCCATTCACTGCGGTGAGTTTATCACCCGTAAAGTGCAAAATGAGTTCTTTATGCGTAATGCTGGCATCGCGTCCACTCTTGTAGTGATAGACGTAGTACCAAGTATCGTCGGCGAAACTATCACGTAATACCGGACGGCCGAGAATGTATTCGGCTTGTTCTTTGGTCATGTCAATGCGCAACTTTTCAACTTGTTGCGGTTCCATGTAGTTACCCTGTGGGATGTCGGGCTTATAAATCAACCAATCGAACACACTACAAGCACTGAGCGAAACAGAGAGCGCCACAGCGCTCAGCAGGGTAAGACTTTGCTTTTTATTGATCATTGTATGCGCTACTTCTGAAAATCTGGCGGCCATAATACCCAAGCATTCACCCTCATGACAAGGGCAATCGGGTTTTGCTGCCGTCATAGATCGAATTGTGTGACTTTTCGACCCGCGATGTTGGCTTTAGTTCTCAATCTGTAAGGATATTTATTACTGTAAGTCTCGTGGCTGCTGTGGGTGTGATTTTTCAGCCTCTGAACCGTACTGGTTTACTGCTTACAGGATTGAAAAATGGAAATGGGAGTTCGATTTCTTCTTTAAAGCCAAGCAATTAGTCAGTAAGTCAATAAACAGTTTGTGTGGCGATAAACATAGTAATCTTGCTTAAATCAGATTAAAGTTACCGATATGTTTTTATTATGTTATTGTGCCGTGGCTTTTAGCTTTAAGTTCGCAGTGTTTGAAATAAAGTATTGGGATAGATGCTTTGGGGTCATTAGTTTGTGTAGGCACGGGCTTGCAGCTGGCTGGACAAATTTGTGTGATGAGTCGCAGTTATATTGAACATGCCGATGTGGTGTTTTCACTCCTGCCCGATGGTTTTTCCCAGTGTTGGATCCAGAACATTAATCCCAATGTCATCAATTTACAGTCGTTTTATGCTCAAAATGGCGAAGTGAAAAATCGCCGAGAAACCTATGAACAAATGGTTAATGCTATATTGGAGTCTGTGAGGGCTGGCAAGAAAACCGTTTGTGCGCTTTATGGTCATCCAGGAATCTTTGCCTGTGTTTCCCATATGGCGATTACGCGGGCTAGGGCAGAAGGGTTTTCAGCGAAGATGGAGCCGGGGATTTCGGCCGAGGCGTGTTTATGGGCTGATCTGGGTATTGACCCCGGCAGCTCTGGGCATCAAAGCTTTGAAGCTAGCCAGTTTATGTTTTTTAATCATGTGCCCGATCCGACAACCCATTTATTGTTATGGCAAATTGCGATTGCTGGTGAACATACCTTAACTCAGTTCCATACTACGAGTGACAGGCTGCAGATTTTGGTTGAACAACTGCATCAATGGTATCCACTGGATCATCAAGTGGTGATCTACGAGGCTGCTAATTTACCCATTCAAGCCCCTAGAATTGAGTATTTGCCATTGAGTAAGCTGCCTGAGGCAAACTTGTCTCCGATCAGTACTTTACTGATCCCTCCAGCAAAAAAACTCGAATACAACTATGCTATTTTAACTAAATTAGGCATTAGACCTGAAGACTTAGGCTAATTGCGAGTGCTGTACTTCTGAGCTGAGTTCGGGAGTCATTATATAAATAAGGAAAAGTATGTCTGCATTATCGGATTTTTTTCTCAGTTGGGTCAAGATGCACAGCTGATGGAAGCGTATCAACAGGATCCTGAGGCCGTTATGCGTGCCCATGGGTTAACTGATGAAGAAATTGCAGCCGTCATGTCGGGAGACATGGAAAAACTGAAAAGCTTGAGTGGCGATGGTGATTATCAGTCCTACTTAGTTATTTCCCATGGTAACGGTGAGTAATTGAAACTCCTGCGCGCTTTTTTGTGGTTATGTTCGGGTATATTTTGTATGCCTTTAATGGCTGCAACTATCAATTTTGATGAGGCGTTAGCAGAGCTGGAGCAACTACAACATACCGATCTACCCAGTGCTATTACTAAGCTCCATGAACTTGAAGCTGATTTCGAGCATATGACGCGTTTTCAACAAGGGCGCTTATTAGTATTTAAAGGGACTTCATTTATTTATTCAGGTCAATATCAAGAAGCCCTAGATAATTTAATTCAATCAGAAAATTTAGTTCAAAATAGCGATTATTTATTTTCTGCCTATAGCTATGAGGCAACGGCGTACATCGCCCTTAGGAACTTTAAAGATGCTTTTGTTGTAATGAGCAAAAGCCTAGGGTTAATAGACCGAATTGATAATATAGATATCAAACGTGCTGCATATCTACGTTTAGCCAGTTTGTACTCTGCAATGGGCATAAAAGAAGAGGTGGGGACCTACGCGGCTAAGGCACTATCACTTGCTGCAGCAGATAATGTAAAAGATATTTGTACTGCAAAGTTGTATTTATCAGTTTATCAGTTAGAGCTTGAAATATATGACAAGGCATTTGATGAATTCCAGAACACACACGATTTTTGTGAGTCTAATGGTTTCCCATTGATTTCGTTTATTGCATTGAAAGGAATGGGGGAGTCTAAGTTAAGGTTGCAAGAATACACCTCTGCAGTTGCTTTACTTTTGAAAGCGCTAAAGGGGTACGAGTCTTTTAACTTTCAATTAGAAATTAATAGTGTCCATTCTTTGTTAGCCGAAGCATATTTTTCACTGAAGCAATTTGCTAATGCGGTCGAGCATGCCAAGTTCGTTACGTCATTACCTAATGAACCTAGTTATACCGAGTTAAAGCATAATGTCTTTAAAGTGTTAGCTGGCTTAAATGCTGAGAATAAACAGTTTGAACAAGCCTATGAGTATTCGAAAAAAGAGCAGTATTACAATCAGCTGATGTTTGATGAAGCGAAAATGAAAACGTTAGCGTATCAGGCCGCTAAATTTAATGCCGATGAACAGGCGCGTGAGATCAATCTACTCAATAAAGAGCGAGAGCTTTATATCGCCCAGCAAACGGTAAAAGAGCGCGAATACACCAATATGCTGATGTTTATCACTATTTTAGTGGGTGGACTGTTCTTCCTCGGCATTTTGTTAGCGGTAGGCCAGATGCAGAAGCGCAAGTTTATGCGTATGGCGAGAATGGATGCATTGACAGGTATTTTGAATCGCGGGGCAGGGCAAGAGTTAGGAGAAAACCTTTTTGTGCAAGCCACGGCCCGCGGCGGGGATTTTTGTGTCATTTTATTCGATTTAGATTTCTTTAAGCGCATCAACGATTCTTTTGGCCATGGTACCGGCGATTGGGCGCTTAAAAAGGTGGTTGATTCCCTTAAATCTCATATCCGAAATGGTGATGTTTTTGCTCGTATCGGCGGTGAGGAGTTTGCGCTTTTATTACCCTATGCCGATGAAGAGAAAGGTATGGAAGTGGCAGAGCAATGTCGAGCCCGTATTGAGGCCATTGATACCCAACATTCAGGGCATAAGTTCGTCATTACGGCGAGTTTTGGCGTGAGTGGTTTAATGGCTGATGATCTGAGTTTGGATCCATTATTCCACCGAGCCGACATGGCGCTCTATGCCGCTAAGGCCAATGGTCGCAACACTGTAGTACGCTATTCTGACATATTAAAATGTGACAAGCAGGCAACAGATTTACGGCGTCATATCGCATCGTCCTCAGTGTAATGCAAGTCCTGTGAGCCATGTAGTCTCATCCAGAGTTGGCAAGCCCTTAGTAGTTTTATCCTTCCTTAGTTTATTGCTCGTTTTATATTTTGCAGCCACTCACTTACATGCAGCAACAGTCTAAGGTGTTTCTAAGTACCTAAGCTTCGTTTACTCAGCACTGTTGCTGCAGTTTACTTTCACAGTGCTTAAGTGATTTCACATCAAAAATTTCTCATTTTTAATGAATTGCCTTGACCTTGTTAATAAGTAAATGGGATATCATAGCTGTTAATTTGCCGAGCTGCGGCGAGGCAAATATATATGGAACACTGCGCATTCCTTTTTCCGTTGGAGCCTTCATGGAACAGTCGAGTTTACTCACGTCGGTGCTGCTATTTTTATTGGCGGCGGTTATTTTTGTTCCTTTAGGTAAACGTTTTGGCGCTGGCCCGATCCTTTCCTATCTAGCTGCTGGCATCATTTTAGGCCCTGGCGGCATGGCCTTAGTTTCTGATCCTGCTGCTGTATTACATTTTGCCGAGTTAGGTGTAGTGCTGATGTTGTTTGTACTTGGACTCGAATTGAATCCAAGTAAATTATGGGAACTTCGCAGTGCTATCTTTGGTTTAGGCAGTGGTCAGTTGTTGTTATCATGGGCTGCGATTGGGGGCTTGGCTTGGGGCTTTGGCTTGTCTGTTGACGCAGCTTTAGTGGTTGGCGCCGCGCTATCTTTATCATCGACAGCCTTTGCCGTGCAGTTAATGAGTGAGCATAGGTTGCTCACAACCCCACTCGGGCGTGATGCCTTTGGTGTCTTGTTAATGCAAGATCTTGCCGTTATCCCCATGTTGCTGCTGACAGCATATTTGGCGCCCAATTCGGCGCAGATTGAACATCATGCCGTGCCTTGGTACTGGACGTGTCTTGCGCTCGTTGGTTTTGTGTTAGTGGGGAAATATTTACTGCCTAAATTCCTTAAACTAGTGGCAAGCAGCGGGGTGCGTGAAGTGCTCACCGCTTTTGCATTATTGCTGGTCATGGGTAGCGCTGAGTTAATGGAGTGGTTGGGACTTTCTGCGGGCATGGGGGCATTTTTGGCGGGTATTATGCTCGCAAACTCAAGTTATCGACATCAACTTGAAACCGACATCGAACCTTTTAAAGGCTTATTGCTTGGGCTGTTTTTCATGGCGGTCGGTATGAGTATGGATTTGAAGTTATTACTATCAGATCCGTTACTTATCTTAGGTATTTTAATGGCAATGTTGCTGATTAAAACCTTTGTGCTGATGGTGCTGGGCCGCATTCGGCACCACAAATGGCGACCGAGTATTGCACTAGGGTTGATCCTTGCTGAAGGCGGTGAATTTGCCTTTGTGCTGTTATCTCAGGCACAGTTATCTGGCATTGTCGGCGATAAAATTGCGCAAGTCCTTGTGCTTGCTATTGGTTTGTCTATGGCGGTGACGCCGATATTGTTTACCCTGTTTCGCGCAACTAAAGCCAAAGTGGTGGATACTCGCTTGCCAGATACGATTAATGTCACCGAATCTGAAGTGGTGATTGCTGGTTTTGGCCGAGTAGGCCAGATAACCGGGCGTATTTTGGCCTCATCAGGTATCCCTTTTGTCGCCTTGGATAAGGATGCGAGTCATGTGGATGTGATTCGCAAATATGGCGGTGAGGTCTATTTTGGTGATGCCAGACGCTTAGACATGTTGATGTCGGCGGGGATTGCTCGCTCGCGTTTATTATTGCTTGCCGTGGACAGTGTTGAAGATTCTATTGAAATCGCTCAGCAAGTGAAAACGCATTTTCCGCATATCAACATAGTCGCGCGGGCGAGGGACCGTAACCATGCATATCGTTTGATGAGCCTTGGGGTGACAGATGTATTTCGTGAGACCTTTGGCTCGGCGCTGTCGGCCAGCGAGAAGATCCTCCAAGGTTTAGGTTTATCTCAGGTACAAGCCAACGAGCGGGTAAAAATCTTTGCTGAGCATGATAAGAAACTGGTGATTGCGAGCGCAGCTCATCAAAATGATTTAGCGACGTTAATCAATCTATCGAATAAGGGTAAGGCAGAGTTGGAATCCCTTATGCGCGGTGATAGGGAGAATGTCAGTTAATATGCTGGGTATCATTTGCCATTCTCAATTGAGGATTTAGATGTCAAAAGAGAGCATAAATGCTCTCTTTTTTGTTGGAAACATATCCACTTTCGCGCTGCAGTTTAGCGCTTAAATCTATTTAGCGCTCAAAAGCTATAGCTGTATTGCAGTTTGACGTTGCGTTCTTCACCCGGCATACCACCGAGGAACATGGCTTTACTGTAATAGTCTTTATTGAAAAGGTTATTGATGTTCAGCTGGATTTTCCAAGAATCCGCGTTGTAGCTCACCGCCGAGTCGACAACGGTATAGCTAGGCACATAACCGTCTGGAATACCAAATGAGCTAGAGTGTGTACTACGATCATCGACAAATTTAGCACCAAGGCTTAATTCGATTGGGCTTGATAAGCTAAACCAATCGGCGCCATAGGTCACCCAAGCACTGGCAGTGACATAAGGTACGCCTTTTTGTCGGCTATTATAGGTTAAAGTATTTGGATTTTGTTTATCCCTTGCATCTTGGTACATGCCGTTGAGGTTAACGCGCCATTGATCATTAAGATGGGCATTGAGATCGAGTTCAACTCCCTGAGTATCTTCGCTACCATTGTACAAATATACTGGGATGTTAGGTGTTAATATGCCATTGGTATAGTCAGGATTGTTATAGGCGACATTAGTGCGCGAGCTCTTAAAGAGCACCAATGATGCTAGCATTTGGTCGTCGAAGGCTTTAAAGCGCATACCTAAATCATTACTAACCGATTCTGAATCATCTCGGTTGGTAGCATTATCTTTTACTGCATCGAGCACACTGTAGGCGGTGCGTCCCTTTGAGTGATTGATAAAGAATGATAAATCCTCTATCGGCATGTAGGTCAAGCCTAAGTTATAGGTCATGCCGTTATCTGTGGTATCGGCCTCTGGAGTCGCTTGGGATTGGCTAATGCTGTAGCGAGGATCAAGGCCTAAGTGTTCATAACTTTGTTTTATCTCGTTAAATGCGACACCTACACGTGTGGTGAAGCCATGTCCTAAATATCCCACGTGTTGTACACCCAAACCCCAAGCGCTGACTTTTTTGTCATAGTTCGCGGTCTTGAGTGGGTCATAGTCTTCAAACTTACCTGTACCCCAGTTAGGATTACGGATGTCGTAAATATAAGGCAGGGAACCTTGATAAGTGATTTCTCCATCCTTGTTTTTATAGATTTGATCGGCATCGAAGATAGAATATTGCTGGAAACGAATATTACGGTCTTCATAGTTGGCATTGACCAATAATTCATTGTCTATGTTACCAATTTGGAAGTCATAACGTAGATCGGCAAAGTACTGCCACGACGTTTCGTCGGCATCGACTTTACGGTATTCCTGACGTCTTGCGGCAAAAGGATAAAGTACGCCATTTTCAACTAATGGCGATCTAGGCTCTTCGTTAATCACGTCGGTAAGAACGTTTTTAATCTTGATGTTACGCTTCCAATAGACGTAGTTATAGGCACCAGTTTGGCGGGCGAAACCTGACGTGTAGTCGCGATACTGCAATTGTTGATTGAGGAACAAATTGTCGGTGAAATAGATATTATGGGTCAGTTTAAATCTTAACTCTTCACCCTCATTGTCCTTCGCCATCGGCGAAATCAGCCCTGCATCACCAAACGAATAGGGTGTTAAGCCGTCTGCGCCCGACAACGAGGCCGCTAACTGCTGACGCTGTGCATCGGTGAGTTGTAGACCATTACCATTGGGATCATTGACCAGATCTTGCCACGTAACCTCGCCCGCGCTCTTACCGCCGACAGATTCTGCATTGTAAATCCGAATCGGGTGACCAATTGAATCAACGGCAATAGCATCTTTTATGTAAGCACCTGAAAGCATTAAATCTTGGCTATCACTTAATACCCATTTTAAGGCGCCATAGATTTCGTCTCTGTCTGTACCTATATCGCGATACCCATCACTGCGGCCAGATTTAGCCACTAAACGGTAGGCGACATCATCGCTCAGGCCGCCCGTGCTATCCAGAGCAAGGGAGTAGGTGTCCCATTGGCCCATTTCGGCGCTGAACTTATGCTTTGACTCAAACTGCGGTTTCTTTTCAATAAGATTGATCACGCCGCCAGCACTTCCCATGCCATAGAGTCCAGTCGCTGGGCCTTTTAATACTTCAACGGATTCAACGTTGGTTAAAGAGCGCGTAGGGTTGAAGGTATTTCCTAGGCCTGCACCGCCATACATACCGTCATAGGTGTAATTTGCGCCTAAACCACGGATGACTATGTTGTCACCAATGCCATAGTTATTTCCCGCTTGAGTTACGCCACTGATGTTACGGATCAAGTCCTGCAGATTATCTGTACCTTGGGTTTCGATCAGCTCTTGGTCAACAATCACTACAGCTGCTGGGGTTTCCATAAGAGACATGTCGGATTTAGTCGCCAGCCCTGAATTCTTCACTACTGAGTTCTGTCTGCCATAAACCGTGATGCGCTCAACGTTGGTTTCAGCATTTGCTGATGTCGAGTTGACTTCGGCGTGTGCGGTTTGTGATAAAACAGAAAGGCAGGCGAGTGCAGTTAGCGACAAACGAAATGGTTTCATTAATGGTTCCCCCAAATAAATAGGTCGCGAATAGTAATGATTTGCATTTAAGTTGGCAACAAATGTTTCAGTTCTTATTGTCAAAATGTGCAGTGCTGCCAATAAATGCTGCAAAAAGCATCTTTGTGAGCAAACCAGTAATGGGTTCTAGCAAGAGAGAAGCGTCATAAAAGGGCGGTTTTACGCTCCATCCCGTTGTAATTTCAAATTTGTTTCATTTTTTTTATAAAAAAGTGATTTATTTTTTGAGTTAACCATCACATCCCACCTTGTTGATCGGGAAACGCAACCTAGTGCTTAGCTGGTATTACACTTGGGTGTTATTTCGTTTACGTAAACGTCAAAATAAAACGGTCGTTTAAATTTGTGGTGGTGGTGGCAGTCGTTATCATTATGATTTATATGGATTTAGCTTGCTTCCCTCTAGGTTAGTTCAAAACATTGGGTATTTTCTACTTAGGTCTAATAGGATAAAAATGCTGTCTTTATATATTTACTGTTGGTAATTTAATTACGTAAATAATTACTTTGCGTGGGGGTTGGTAAAGTTGTCTGACAAGTTTCATTTAACTCAAATTACCTAATGTGATTAAAATGTTTAATGTATTTTGTATCATGATGTTAGGTTGTTTTTTGTTGCTTGGTAAGACCAATTTTAGCATGGTTTTTACTTAGGTTAATGCCCGTTTTTGTCAATCTTGGACTGTTGCAAATACAAACGTTTGTCGGTAAGTTTTAGTTCGAAACAAACATTTGATGGTTTATTGGTGGGTTTATAAGCAGCTGTGATTGGGGATGCTACTGCTTTATATGTCAGCGTTAAGCCTGTGATAGTGGAGCCTCTTGGGAGGGCATCAAGATGACGGAACACACTTTGAGTGAACAGCAATTGAATTCGACACTGGGTAAAGCTACAGCAAACGCCACGCTTAATATTGTGGGTCGTGACATTCCAGGCCAAGAAGTCATCTTTACCGAAGGGGCTGTCGCCTTACTCGAATCCCTTTGTCGTGAGTTTGCCGACGAAGTACCCGCCTTACTCGCTAAACGTAAAGATAAGCAAGCGCGTATCGATAAAGGATCATTACCCGACTTTCTGCCTGAAACCCGCGCTATTCGTGATGGTGCATGGCAAATTCGCGGTATTCCCGATGACTTGCTTGACCGCCGCGTGGAAATCACAGGTCCCGTTGAACGTAAGATGGTGATTAACGCACTCAACGCCAATGCCAAAGTGTTTATGGCCGATTTCGAAGACTCTTTAGCACCAAGCTGGGAAAAAGTCGTCGAAGGTCAAATCAATCTACGTGATGCCGTGCGTGGTGATATTGAGTACACAGCACCGGACACAGGTAAGCACTACAAATTAGGACCAAATCCGGCAGTGCTTATTTGCCGCGTTCGTGGTCTGCATCTTAAAGAAAAACACGTGCAGTTTAACGGCAAAGCGATTCCTGGCTCACTGTTTGATTTCGCACTGTATTTCTACCACAACTATCGCCAACTTTTGGCCAAGGGCAGTGGTCCATACTTTTATATTCCTAAGTTAGAAAGTCATGTTGAAGCGCGCTGGTGGGCAAAAGTATTTGCTTTTGTTGAGGAAAGGTTTTGTCTGCAAGCGGGCACGATTAAATGTACTTGCCTGATCGAGACGTTACCGGCCGTGTTCGAAATGGACGAAATCCTCTACGAGCTGCGTTCCAATATCGTCGCGCTGAACTGTGGTCGCTGGGATTACATCTTCAGCTATATCAAAACATTAAAGCGTCATAGCGACCGAGTCTTACCGGATCGCCAAGCCGTCACTATGGATACGCCTTTCTTAAGCGCTTATTCAAGACTCTTGATTAAGACCTGCCACAAACGCGGTGCGTTAGCGATGGGCGGCATGGCGGCCTTTATTCCAGCCAAAGATCCGGTTCAGAACGAAGCCGTATTGCAGCGAGTTCGTCGAGATAAAGAACTAGAGGCGCGTAACGGCCACGATGGCACTTGGGTGGCACACCCTGGTCTTGCCGATACCGCTATGGGGATTTTCAACGAATACATAGGCCAAGATCACTGTAATCAATTACATATCACCCGTGATGTAGACGCGCCAATTCTGGCTAGCGAACTGCTTAAAACCTGCGACGGTGAGCGCACTGAACAGGGGATGCGTCTGAACATTCGTATCGCACTGCAGTATTTAGAGGCGTGGATCAGCGGCAACGGTTGCGTACCTATTTACGGCTTAATGGAAGATGCAGCTACGGCTGAGATTTCTAGAGCCTCAATTTGGCAATGGATCCAACACGGTAAGTCGCTATCAAACGGCAAACTCGTGACCAAGCAACTCTTTAAAGACATGTTGGTTGAAGAGCTGTCGAACGTGAAAAAAGAAGTGGGTAGCGACAGATTCACCCATGGCAAATTCACCCAAGCGGCGGTATTGCTCGAAGACATTACCACCTCCGACGAGCTGGTCGATTTCTTAACCTTACCCGGTTACGAAATGCTGACTGCTTAGGATAAACCCATTTGCTTGAACCGTTTTATATCAATCAGATTTAGCTGTGGCGGGGCTACCGCCAACCAAACAATTTAGCAGAGTGAAACTGGGGGGCAGTTTCATGATAGCTACAACATCAAAGAGAAAGGAGCGACACTATGACTAAGGCAACGACTCAGACTTCACGTCAAGAGCAGATTGATGCAATCAAGAGAGATTGGGCAGAAAACCCACGTTGGAAAAACGTGCGTCGTCCTTACACTGCGGAAGAAGTGGTTGCACTTCGCGGTTCAATCGTGCCTGAGAATACTATCGCCAAGCGTGGTGCGGCTAAGTTATGGGAACTGGTGAATGGCGGCGCTAAAAAAGGCTATGTGAATTCGCTCGGTGCGTTAACGGGCGGTCAAGCGGTACAACAGGCGAAAGCGGGTATCGAAGCGATTTACCTTTCTGGTTGGCAAGTGGCTGCAGATGCTAACTTAGCCGGCACTATGTACCCAGATCAATCTTTATACCCAGCGAACTCAGTGCCTGCTGTGGTATCCCGTATCAATAACTCTTTCCGCCGTGCTGACCAAATTCAGTGGGGCAATGGCGTTAATCCAGAAGATGAAAAATTTGTTGATTACTTTCTGCCAATCATTGCTGATGCAGAAGCGGGTTTTGGCGGCGTATTAAATGCCTTCGAACTGATGAAGTCGATGATCGACGCGGGCGCTGCCGGTGTTCACTTTGAAGATCAGTTAGCTTCAGTGAAGAAATGTGGTCACATGGGCGGCAAAGTATTAGTGCCAACCCAAGAAGCGGTACAAAAGCTGGTTGCTGCACGTTTAGCGGCGGACGTGAGCGGTGTTGATACACTGGTTATCGCCCGTACCGATGCTAACGCGGCCGATTTGTTAACTTCAGATTGCGACCCATACGACCGTGATTTCGTGACTGGCGAGCGCACCAATGAAGGTTTCTACCGTGTTAAAGCGGGTCTTGACCAAGCGATTTCTCGCGGTCTAGCTTACGCCCCGTATGCAGATTTGATTTGGTGTGAAACCGCTAAACCGGATCTTGAAGAAGCGCGGATTTTTGCTGAAGCGATTCATGCTCAATACCCAGATCAACTGTTGGCGTATAACTGTTCGCCTTCGTTCAACTGGAAGAAAAATCTGGACGACGCCACTATCGCACGCTTCCAACAAGCATTGTCAGACATGGGCTACAAGTACCAGTTCATCACTTTAGCCGGCATTCACAACATGTGGTACAACATGTTCGACCTCGCTTACGACTATGCTCGTGGCGAAGGTATGAAGCATTATGTTGAGAAAGTTCAAGAAGTTGAGTTTGCTGCAGCGAAGAAAGGTTACACCTTCGTCGCGCATCAACAGGAAGTGGGCACTGGTTATTTCGACCAAGTGACTACGGTTATTCAAGGTGGCCATTCATCAGTGACCGCACTGACCGGTTCTACCGAAGAAGAGCAGTTTTAAGCAGTAAGCAGCGCTTAGGATGGTCCATTGTGATTGTGGATCACTCCTCTGCACGCCTTACGTTCATGTATGTGGTGAGGCGTGGTTAAAAACTCGAAATAGAGGGCAAGGGCGGACTGTGATGAGTTACCGAGCTTGCAGCCTAAATCTCGAGTCGAGTATGAAAGAGTGTTACCCGTAAGCCTGTGTTTAGCTGCTCTGCAGCTGTTGTCCCCCGTGCAGTTCGCCTACATGTGCTGTGCGGGTTTTTAAGTCAAATTTTGTGACTTAACTTCCTACCCAGTAAGTTTTTGCTTGCCTTAGCTTGGCGACTCTATGAGTCGCTATTTTTTTGCTTATTGGTTCACGATTGCGCTGATTAATATGGTGCAACTCTGATGCGACTTGGTGCAATAATCGGATTGTTTTACAGCAGCTTATTGCTATCTCATTGTTATTTAATGGCTATCAATTGTGGCCTGAAAAATGCTCTGAATACAGTGGGAAGTTATAGCGTATTAAAGCTGATTGTTGGCATTCACATTGAGGTCACCGCCATGAAATATTACAGTCGCCGTTTAGTTAAACCTGAACATTTAAATCCAGCAAATACGCTGTTTGGCGGTCAGTTGCTCAGTTGGATAGACGAGGAGGCCGCTATTTTTGCTGCCTGCCAGATGAAGAGCACCAGCCATGTGACTAAGCTGATTTCTGAAATCAACTTTATGACGCCAGCGCATCAAGGTGATGTGATTGAGTTTGGTCTGGAGCTGGTGAGCCTTGGCCACAGTTCGATTACCGTAAGCTGCCAAGTGCGCAATAAGATGACGCAGGCGCCAGTGGTGAGCATAGATAAGATGGTGTTTGTGCATGTGAATGCCCAAGGATTGCCTGTGCCCCACGGTATTCGGGCGAATGCGGCTTAGCGGGCGCGGAGCTTGAAATGCGTGACGTTTGAATAGATAAGATACTTAAAACAGACAGTGACGCCTAGGCGTCACTGTGATTAGTCTTTGGTTAAATCTTCTTTTACCGACTTGACGGCATCCCGCGAGGCATGACCTATGGCTTTGGTGGTGTCTCGAGTCGCGTGGCCTATCTCAGTGGTGACATCTTTAGTGGTTGTGCCGATGGCACGGCCTGCGTCCTTTAAATCCGCACAGGCGGATGTAGCAAGTAATAAAGGAATAATAATGAGCGTCGCTTTATTCATTGTGATGCTAATCCTCAATTTAAGTTCGTAACTCAATTTACTGGGCCTGCCATTTCTACAGTGCCAAATAACATTCGGGACAATATAACAGATCTTGAGCTGAATCACGCTATCGCACCATTATCTGCCGAGTCGCTGTCGTAATGTCTTTAGGCAAGTTTGAGCAAGAGGTGTGGAGCGGATAGTGCGAAATGACGTCGGAGTTTAAGTTTTATAAATTCAGCAAATAAAAACGCCAGTGGCGTTTTGCGCACTGGCGTCTAAGGTCGCTAAATAATACTGCAAAGATTATTCGAGTTTGGCTAAGCGTTGTTGATAGTCTTCAATCAGGTGCTGCATGATTTCTTCCGGTGCAGCATCGTCACAGCAATCATCTAAAAAGATTTTAAAGGTGACTAGGGCATGGCCGTCATTTTTGAGTCTGTCACTCTGCATTGAGAAGTAAGCATCTTCATTTTCGGCTTTACGAACCACAAACTTATTTGTTTCGAAGGACTTATCCCCAGAAAGTTCGTGCCACTTAGTGATGCGATTTAACGCGATTTCACAGGACTGGTTCATTTCAATATGATTTAACCAAGTAACGGGATGTTCAGGATCTTTGTAATGTGGACATCTAACTGTGTAGTTATATACATGGGTGATTGCAGTCATAGCGTACCTACCTGTTCGAGGATATTGTTGCCATCATAGGCATCGTTTTTGAATTCGGTCAATCATTAATTAAGTCTATTTAGCCTTGATGTTTTTTGACGGAGAAGGATAGTTACTGCATGAAAATTAACCATTTACTTAATCTGTCATGTCTCTATTTAGCATGAGTTTTATGCCAATAACTTTGTGCTAGATCTCAGTTTTGGGTGAAGTTTCGCTTTTGCTGAATTACTGATTAATAAAGCAACAACTTGGTCGTCAGTAAGTCTTATTGAGTGTAAGTGATAAAAAGAGTGAACCGCGGAGTAAATAGGTTAATCAAGCTTTGATGGGCGTAATACGATTAAGTGGCAGTATAAGTTGTCGCAGAGGAAACGCAGAAGGCAGAATGGACAGAGGCCCATTCGTTAGAACGGGCCTCTCAGCTGGCTTCATCTTTTGCAGGGAAAAAGCGAACTGGGGCCATCTTATCGGATCTGTAACAGTCTGTAACCCACAGAGATCACGTTTTTTATATCATTTTGCTATGAATATTTGAGGTTCAGATCCTTTCTTCTTGAATATGCAGATTTGTGAGTGTTTTGTCAGTGCAAAGGTGCATAGACACTGAGTTTTATGTTGGTTTTTGTTGCTCAATTTTTAAGATAGTAACTTACCTCACCATCTTGTCGATACCGGTATAAAAAAGGCCCCAATAGTGCAGCGATAATCTGCGCACTATTGGAGCCCAAAACGCACTCATTGGAGGATGAAGTCGTGTTTACGCACTAGCAGGACAATCAGTCGTTATCCAGCAAGTTAGCGCACGATTGCTGTGCGATAACTTGCGATTGATAAAGTATGGCGATTACAGCGCGCAACTACAGCGCATTAGTGAAGATCTGACAGATCTCCGCATGGGTCGCTTGTTTTGGATTGGTGAATCCACAGGCATCTTTTAACGCGTTATCCGCAAGTGTTGGAATATCTTCCGCTTTCACGCCTAACAAGGTCAGGTTTTCTGGGATCTTAACCGCAACAGACAGCTCTTTGATTGCCGCTATCGCCGCACTGGCACCTTGCTCATCGGTCATGTTGGACACATCCACACCCATAGCCTTGGCAATGTCTTTTAAGCGAGCAGGGACGACCTGGGCATTGTATTCCTGTACATGGGGCAGCAGCAGGGCGTTACACACACCGTGGGGCAGATCGTAGAAACCGCCTAATTGGTGCGCCATCGCATGCACATAACCTAAGCTGGCATTGTTAAACGCCATACCCGCTAAGAATTGGGCGTAGGCCATTTGTTCACGGGCGTTGATGTCTTGACCGTTTTCAACCGCGTTGACTAAGTTAGCCTGAATCAATTCCATGGCCTTGATCGCACAGGCGTCGGTGATCGGGTTGGCAGCAATAGACACATAGGCTTCAACCGCGTGAGTGAGTGCATCCATACCGGTTGCGGCCGTGAGGCTCGCAGGCTTTTTCAACATGAGCTCAGGGTCGTTGACCGACAGCAAAGGCGTGGTGTGTTTATCGACAATCGCCATTTTAATGTGTCGGGCTTCGTCGGTAATGATACAGAAGCGCGTCATTTCACTGGCTGTGCCTGCTGTTGTATTAATGGCCACTAACGGCAACTGAGGTTTTGCGGATTGATCTAACCCTTCGTAATCCTTAATGCTGCCGCCATTGGTGGCAACAAGGGCGATACCCTTGGCGCAATCATGGGGTGAGCCGCCGCCGAGTGAAATCACAAAGTCACACTTGTTGGCTTTTAACAGGGCTAAACCGGCTTCGACGTTGGTCACGGTTGGGTTAGGTTGTACGCCATCATAAATGGTGGAGGTAATGCCATTTTGACCGAGTTTTTCGGCCACTTCACCGACTAAGCCAATGTTGACTAAGGGTTTGTCTGTCACTATGAGTGCGTGCTTAAAGCCTAAGGTTTTGATGTCACCGATAGCGTCATCCACAGCGCCTTGGCCTAATACGTTGACAGAAGGAATAAAAAATTTAGCAGCCATAAAATCCACCTATTAATTTGCAAAGATAAATTTGTTTTCGTTTCTGGTGTTCAAGCTACCAATTTGGAGGTAGTGAAAGTGTGAGCTTGATCGAGTTCAGCGCTTATCTGGGGCCAATTTCCCACTAAAGTTGGAACCCGGTAACTAAACTTCGGACTTTTATGACGGGTATCAGTGTCGGCGTACGGTATGGTTTTTTTAGCGTTGTTAGCGCCCCTTGTGATGCATCATTTTTGATTATCTTTTACTGGTCTTTTTATCGCATTTTTGCCCCGTCTTTTAATCCAACATTTCACGGCTCAATTGTTAAATCTAACAGAGGTCAAACCTCATTAATACTCTCATTCGTAGCACTATCTTCAGCTAATTAGTTTGATGTCTAATATTAATTTGTGTGTGCTGCTGTGGTTGTGGTAGGGCCGCAAGTCAAAGAAATCTATACATTTATCTTGTTTTTACACATTAATTATTTTTTGCATAACCAACTCGTGAGCTTTGTCACTGTGCTATTTTAGGTTGATAGTTACATCACTAATCATTATCATGGTTGTTAATTGAACGTTCAATTAACGTCGTTCAGAGTATTGAGAGAGTGGTCATTCCTTGAGTATTTATGCCTAAAGCCGCAATGAAATTGATACGCAGACAGCAGCTTATCGATGCGACATTAGCATCGGTTGCCTTGCATGGATTGCAGCACACGACCATCAACAGCATTAGTCAGTTGGCGGGAATGTCGTCGGGGATCATCAGTCATTATTTCAGTGGTAAGCAGGGCTTGATCCAAGCGACGCTACGCCACTTGCTCGAGCAGTTAAAGCAGGCGTTGCTCAATCGAATCCAAGGACAAGTGTTGGCGCCAACAGAGCGCTTAATGATGATAGTTGAAGCGAATTTTACCGAGTTACAGCGCTCACGAAATGTCACTCACACTTGGCTGAGTTTTTGGGCACAGGCCGTCCACGATCCCCAGTTAGCCCGTTTGCAGAATATCAATAGTCGTCGCTTATACAGCAACTTACATTTTTCCTTTCGGCAAGTGCTGCCCAAAGAGTTTGCCCTGATGGCTGCTGAGCAAACGGCGGCGATGATCGATGGATTTTGGTTACGCAGCGCCTTAAGTGAAACCCCTGAGCAGGATTTTGTTCAGGCCGAAAAATTATGCAAAACCTTTATCCACAATGTGATAAAGCAGCATGGAGTCAATACATGTCAGTAGAAGTACAGTACAACTTTATTGCGGGTCAGTTGCTCGCTAACGACAGTGGCGAAACCTTCGACGTCGTCAATCCTGCCACTGGGCAATTGGCGTACCGAGTGCAAGTGGCCGATGACAAAATTCAGCAAGCGGCCATCGAGAGCGCCAAAAAAGGCTTTGCGATTTGGTCTGCCATGAGTGCCACCGAACGCAGTCGTATTCTATTAAACGCGGTCGCATTATTGCGCGATCGTAATGATGAACTCGCGGCAATCGAAGTGCGCGACACAGGTAAACCTTGGCAAGAAGCCTCAGTGGTTGATGTGGTCACAGGAGCAGATGCCATCGAGTTTTTCGCCCATATTGCCCCTGGGCTTGAAGGCGCGCAGCAGCAAGTCGGTGGAGATTTTTATTATACCCGCCGTGAGCCTTTAGGCATTTGTGCTGGTATTGGCGCTTGGAATTACCCATTACAAATCGCCTGTTGGAAGGCCGCTCCTGCCTTAGCCAGCGGCAATGTGATGATTTTTAAACCTTCGGAAGAAACGCCGCTTGGCGCACTGAAATTAGCGCAACTCTTAAGTGAAGCGGGTTTGCCCGATGGCGTATTTAACGTCGTGATGGGCGATGGCAAGGTTGGCGCTTGGTTAACGGGACATCCGGATATTGCCAAAGTGTCCTTCACTGGTGAAGTCGGTACTGGCAAGAAAGTCATGGCGGCGGCGGCAAGTTCATTAAAAGACGTCACTATGGAACTCGGTGGAAAATCACCGCTTATCGTGTTTGACGATGCTGATATCGACAATGCGGTTTCAGGTGCCATGCTCGGTAACTTCTACACCCAAGGTGAAGTCTGCACCAATGGGACACGAGTGTTTGTCCATGAGTCGGTTTATCAAGACTTTATTGAGAAGCTGCTCGCCCGTACCCAAGCCAATATTGTGGTGGGCGATCCTATGGCGCCAGAGACTAACTTTGGCGCGTTGATCTCCAAAGATCATCAGCAAAAAGTGCTCGATTATATTCAGCAAGGTATCGATGACGGCGCAACTCTGCTAACTGGTGGCACAGCGTTAACGCCTGAAAATGCTCCCAATGGGTACTTTGTCGCCCCAACTATTTTCACCGATTGCACCGACGATATGCGTATCTGCCAAGAAGAAATCTTTGGCCCTGTGATGTCGGTACTCACCTTTAAAGCTGAAGCCGAAGTGATTGCTCGGGCAAACAATACCGCCATGGGCTTAGCTGCTGGGGTGTTCACCCAAGATATCAGCCGTGCCCATCGGGTTATTCATCAGTTACAAGCGGGTATTTGTTGGATCAATGCCTATGGTGCATCGCCAGCCGAAATGCCGGTAGGTGGGTATAAGTTGTCGGGTATTGGCCGTGAAAACGGTAGCGAGACACTCAAGCATTACACCCAAGTTAAAGCCGTTTACGTGGGTCTACAGCCCTTAGAAAGCCCATTTTAAGGAGGCATTTTGACTCATTCACTCCAGCAAAAATATTATAACTACATCATAGTTGGCGCCGGTTCTGCAGGGTGTGTGCTTGCCAATCGCTTGTCTAAGGATCCTAAAAACGAAGTACTGTTATTAGAAACCGGTGGCAGCGATAAGAGCATCTTTATTCAGATGCCGACGGCGTTATCGATTCCGATGAACAGCCCTAAATATGCTTGGCAGTTTGAGACGCAGCCTGAGCCATATTTAGATAATCGCAAGATGCATTGTCCTCGGGGCAAAGTGCTTGGCGGTTCATCGTCGATTAACGGCATGGTGTATGTCCGTGGTCATGCCAGAGACTTTGATGAGTGGCAGGCGCAAGGGGCGACCAACTGGGATTACAGTCATTGCTTACCGTACTTTAAAAAGGCGGAAACCTGGGCCTTTGGTGGCGATGAGTATCGCGGCGAGTCTGGACCGTTAGGCGTTAATAACGGTAATCAGATGCAAAATCCCTTATACCAAGCCTTTGTGGATGCGGGCATTGCGGCGGGGTATTTATCGACCGCCGATTATAATGCGGCGCAGCAAGAAGGCTTTGGCCCTATGCATATGACGGTCAAAAAAGGTGTGCGTTGGTCTACCGCTAATGCTTATTTACGTCCGGCGATGGCCAGACGTAACCTCACTGTGTTGACCCACACCTTAGTGCATAAAGTGTTATTGGAAGGGCAAGCGGCCGTTGGCGTTCGCATTGAGCACAAAGGCAAAGTTGAAGATATTCGTTGTAATAAAGAAGTGATTTTAGCTGCTGGCTCAATAGGTTCGCCGCATTTGTTGCAATTATCAGGCATTGGCGATCCCCAAGTATTGGCCGATGCTGGGGTCGAGTTACAACATGAGTTGCCCGGTGTTGGTCAGAATTTACAGGATCATTTAGAGTTTTATTTCCAATTCAAATGCCTTAAACCGATTTCACTCAATGGCAAGTTAGATCCTTTCAGCAAGTTCTTAATCGGTGCTCGGTGGATCTTAGATAAGTCTGGTCTAGGGGCCACGAATCACTTTGAATCCTGTGGTTTTATTCGCTCAAAAGCGGGCCTCGAGTGGCCAGATTTGCAGTACCACTTTTTACCTGCGGCTATGCGCTACGATGGTAGAGAAGCCTTTGCGGGGCATGGTTTTCAGGTGCATGTAGGGCATAACAAGCCTAAAAGCCGTGGTGCCGTGACCTTAGTATCGGCAGATCCTAAAGCGCCGCCTAAGATCCAGTTCAATTATTTACAGCATCCCGATGATATTGAAGGCTTTAGAGCCTGCGTGCGTTTGACCCGTGAGATCATCAATCAAGCGCCATTCGATGAGTATCGCGGCGAGGAAATTCAACCCGGCACACAAGTGCAAACCGATGAGCAAATCGATGCCTTTGTGCGTCAATCGGTTGAGAGTGCTTATCATCCTTCTTGTTCATGCAAGATGGGCACAGATGCGATGGCGGTGGTGGATCCTGAAACCCGCGTGCATGGATTGCAGAATTTACGAGTGGTGGATTCTTCTATTTTCCCGACTATCCCAAACGGCAATTTGAATGCGCCGACCATCATGTTGGCTGAGCGCGCTGCGGATATGATTTTAGAGGCTGAGATGTTAGCGCCAGCAGATTCCACCGTTGTGCTTGCCGACGCTTGGCAAACCACACAAAGAAGCACTGCGACAAGTTAACGCCATAAGTGCACAACATGCCTGCTCGGTCCGTCTTATCGATGGGCTGGCGGCTTCAATTTTGAAGTGACTCATTAATTGATGACTCAAAACTCATTAATTGATTACTCAAAATAAGGGTCATGATTCATTTTATCTAAAGGGTCGGTCAGCCCGCAGTGAGTGTGCAAATGATCACTTTCACGACTGAACATCTATCAGGGTTTAACTATCGCAGAGCGCTTTTTAAGTAGCGATATTTAAGGCTTGAGGGCAGAGCGCTGCCTTTAAAAATGATTCAGTTTTTTATTATTAAATAAAAACATGGAGTTACATTTTATGGATTCATATCCTCATGCCTACTTATATCCAGTATCGACTGGGACGGAGTGCATCCTATGACCTGGTTATTATCCGCAGGGATACTGTTTACTTTTGCCGCGATTGCGTTTGTGATTTATCGCTGGGGTAACATTCGCTGTATCGGTGTGACGCCTGTGCGTACGTTTACCTTTATCGCGATTCTGTTCACTTCTGGGCTTGATGTCGGCTTGATCATGTTTCCGCTGACCGAGTTTGCCGGCTATGCCAATGTGGCGGCGAGTCCTGAATACGGCTTTACCAATCCGCTGGCGATTGAGTTTGGCTTTTGGGCCTTCTTAATTTGGGGTTTCTACTTTTTAACCTGCTTCTATTTTTGTGTGATTGAGCCTAGGGTAAAGTTTTTTGATATTCCTTTAGTTAAGTTCATCAACAATATTGTGATTATTGGTACCTGTGCCTTTACCGCCTATTTGTTATTAAGCAATTTGCCCTGGTACTTACCCGAATTAGGTGATGGCGAAACCATAGTCGGTAGCTTTTATTTAATCGTATTTATGGTGATTGCCGCGGCGGTATATTCCAGCACTAGCATACGTTATGTGCGTATTTTGAGCTTAGCCAGCACTTGGTTATTTTTAGGCTTGATTGCCATGATGTGGGCCAGTGCATTTTTATCGGCTGACTCGAGTGTGGGCGAGTTCTTTACGACCTTTGCCATGTTGGGCGACTACTTCGGCAATATTCAACATTTTGTGTTACCCATCAACGACTACCATGAGTTTTATCTGTTCTGGTGGTTTGCGTGGAGCATTATGATTGGTCAATTTACCTCGCGCTTTGTCGGCGGGATGAAAACCTATCAAGTGTTGCTGGCCATGATGGTGTTTCCGTCTATCCCCATCGCTATCTGGTTCACCGTGCTTTATTACTACAGCGCCAATGGGTTAGATACCTCGGGCTTCTATAATCTGGCGATGGTGATTGTAGGGGTGACCTTTGTGATTAACTCACTCGACTCACTGGTACGCCTGTATACCGACAATCTTAACCTGACGATTGAGCGTTTAGGCAAGCTTAAATATGTCAGCTTTAACTTAGTGTTGCTCTGCAGTCTGACATTACTCTTTCAATTAGACTTTCTTCAAATTCAATGGGTTGGTGCAATCGCACTGGGCCTGATCTTTAGCTGTTTTGGTTACATCATGATGACGCAATTGCAAACAGTTCGTGCCATTGAGCGCTCGCCAAAAGAGAACAAAATCGACTTTACTAAAATTGAGCTAGCTAACTAATGGAAAAATTAATAATGAAATCAAAATGTTTTTATCTTGTCGCCGGCGGATTGTTATTGATGTCGACTGCGGCGAATGCCGGATTATCGGCCACTGTGACGGCGACGTCGGATTACACTTTTAACGGTGTTAGCCAAACGGACAACGGCCCAGCACTGCAAGGCAGTTTGGATTACGGTTTTGATTCGGGCTGGTACGTGGGCGGCTTTACCTCGAACGTCGACTTTGGTGGCAGCGATGACACTTGGTTGGAGCTCGATGCCTATGCGGGTAAGTATTTTCAGCTTAACAAGCAACTGAGTCTCGATGTCGGACTGGCCTATTACACCTACCACGGGGACTCTTTCTCCGATGAGTACAACTATCCTGAGCTGTATAGCAAGCTAGGTTACGACACTTCCCTTGGCCACTCTGAAGCTAAGTTAACCTACACATGGGACTACTTTGGTTTAGGCGGCGGACATTACACTATGTTGCTCGGCCATACGATTAGCGTTGCCGAAGGCCATGATATTCGCTTCAGTGTTGACCGCTCGACGTCACTCGATGAAGACAAATGGTCATGGGATGGCGGTAAATCCTTTAATCACTTCCGCGTTGCCTATATGACCAGCTGGAGCGGCTTTGATTTCAGCCTTGCCGCTGAAGATACCAGCATGAACTTAGATACCAGTGACGAGCGCCTAGTGTTGTCGGTATCGCGCCAATTCATGTTGTAATCTAAGGGACTTTTACCATAAAAGTGCCTCCTCTTGGTGAGTTCAGTCGCGCTTTCTGGTAAGGTGCACTGGACAACTGGGACGGGACATTATGGAAAAGTACGAACAACTGCTCATTTCGCTGCGTCGAGTGATACGCGCTATCGACATTCATTCTCGCCAGCTAAACAAACACTCAGGTTTAACTGGGCCGCAATTGATGGTGATGCAGAAAATCGCCCAATTGGATGCGCCATTGGCGAAAACTGTGGCGGAAGAGATCACGCTGAGCCCTGCGACAGTGACGACCATTATCGATCGACTCGAGGGCCGTGGTTTAGTGATCCGTCTGCGCAGTGAGACTGATAAACGTAAGGTGCATTTATACCTTAGCGATGCGGGCCGAGCACTGTTACAGGACTCGCCTAAACCGCTACAGGATCATTTTATTAAGCGTTATCAGAATCTTGAAGAATGGGAACAGAGTCAATTGCTCTCTGCGGTTGAGCGTATCGCGACTATGATGGACGCCGATAAAATTGATGCGGCGCCTATGCTCTTGGTCGGAAAGATCCAAGGCGACGAGTAATCGTTTAGATCATGTTTTAAATGATTAGACGTTAAAATCGATTAGTTATTAAAATGAAAAAGCACTGAAGATTCAGTGCTTTTTTGCTTTTAACTCGATGTCGTTTAGCTGTGCATCTTTTACATACTTAAGCAGCAGGACAGCTTGTTTCAGCCACAGAGTTAATCAGAATTTCTTGTACTGGCGTGTTGGCGAAACCACCGCTACTTTTTGTTGGTACTATGCTGATTTGATCCGCCACATCCATACCGTCAACCACTTTGCCAAACACGGCATATCCATAACTACTTGCAGACGCATCCAAATGTGGATTATCTAACACATTGATAAAGAACTGTGATGTTGCAGAATTTGGATCATCCGTGCGAGCCATAGAGATAGTGCCACGTTTGTTGCTAATACCGACTGCGGCTTCATTTTTGATGGGGGCATCGCCTGGTTTGCTTTTGAGCCCTGTGGTAAAACCGCCGCCTTGGATCATAAAGTTATTAACGGTTCTATGGAATAAGGTGCCGTTATAGAAAGACTTATCAACATACTGCTTAAAGTTTTTACCTGTGATGGGCATGTTCGTTAAGTCAATGGCGAGTGTGATATCGCCTTTTGTGGTTTTCATTAAATAACACACATCCGCAGCTAAGGCTGGCGGAGTGGGATCGGGCTTCGGTGGCGTCGGCGTTAGATCACCATCTGTACTTCCTTCACAACCGGTTAAGGCTATGCAGCCGACAAACAGTAATCCTGATAACTTCTTCATTTCATATCCTTATTCTCAATCATCATTGGGGAGTTTCTGCTTTAGCGTTCCATCGAGCGAGCCTCTGGCGGATAAGCGAGGGCATATCAGGCTCCATGAATGTAATGTTGTTATTATGTTTCTACGCTGTAGCGAGATGAGATGTTGACAGAGGAGAGATAGGCTGTTCAAGTTATAAAGTGCAATTGATACAAAGTGTTGCACCGAACTCACTAGTCGATATGTTTTGGGTCTTATTCATTGGGTTTTAGTTCGAATGCTATGACATATAAATGTCTTACGCCTGTCATGTTATTTCTATGCCTTAGTTCCCTGAACAGTGCTTGTCTTTTGTAACTGCCTCTCGTTACTGCTTTTCGTCAAGGCCTTGAGAAGCATGCTTGCCCTCTTGCTGAACGCATGCCCCAAGTTGGTGCGTTCCATGTTTATTATTTCGATTGTCACTGCGCGCGAACTTAACTGAGTGCTTCTAGTAAGTTACTGATTTTTTGAAAAAGTTTTTTGTTATTTCTCTGAAATATTTATGTCATCTTCTTGTTACTTTTGGTTGGCATGGTTACTGTATATCTAAAGCTATGGATGAGCGGTCGCGGGGGCGACAAAATATGGGGCTGGAAAAGTTGCTGTATTTGCGGGGGGTTGGAGCAGAATTTACTGATTGTTTTGGCCAAGAGATCCATATTTCCGAGGTAGACAGGCAAGGTATCTTGACCTGTATGTTACAGGGAAAAAACACTGTGGCAGGGACTGCCATTGATGCTTCTGCTACAGAGGCGTTATCGAGTGATGCTGGGCTGACTAACGTCGATGCGGTATTGACCGAAGCGCTGATCGCCTCACAAATTGACTTGCTGGATGCCCGTCCTTGGACTCAGGTGTTGCCCGAATTCCATTGGTGTTTTGTGGATGAACCTTGGATAAGCCTTTGTTTACCTGAAACCTATACTTCAGATCTGAGTGTGGCGATTGAATGCGAACAGGGTGAGTCTATCGTATTTGATGTGCCGTTCTCGGCGCTTAAGTCGATTGGCGATTACCGCATTGAACAAACGCTTTATCTCCACTATCGCCTTGATCTTACGCAACTGGGATTAGCACGCCTCGATTTAGCTGAGGCCAAGACCCAAGCTTCCCCTGAACATTCAATGCCCGCTGAGACTGAGGCGGTGAATTTAGCGTCTTATTTCCTGAGCAGCCAAGAGTTCACTAACAACCCTGCCTTAATCAAAAACCAAGACTCATTTGCGCATGCAGCTGACAAAAATGCGAGTGATTTCTCTGTGTTAGGTTTGGGCTTTCATCGCATAGCCTTAAGCTTAAAACATGCTCTAGAGACAAGTGCACCAGCGCCAAGCTCAGCGCTACAGAGCAGTGTGACGGCTGAGGCTGATACCAGCACCTTGTTTTCTGGCACCTTAATGGTGGCACCGCGGGCCGCTTACCAAGGCGTACTCACGGCTGTCGCCCAAGGTAAACGCCATAAACCTTGGGGGATCAGCGTTCAACTCTACAGTTTACGCAGCGAGAGCCAATGGGGCATAGGTGACTTTGGCGATTTAGAACAACTGATCGCGCTGGTGGCGGCGCAGGGCGCGGATTTCATTCAACTCAATCCCTTGCATGCCCTCGACATTGCGGCGCCAGAGCATCCGAGTCCCTATAGTCCGTGCGATCGCCGCAGACTCAATCCTCTTTATATTCAATTACAAAGCGTTCCTGAATACCAAGCACTTACCACTGAATTTTCAAGCGCTTCTTGGCTAGAGGCTATCGCCTTACTGAATCGTGATAATTGGCTCGATTATCCTAAGGTGAGTGAGCTCAAATACCGTGCCTTTGAGCAGTTATATCGTGTTTTTTGTGACACGCATCTGGCGAACGACACGCCCAGAGCGCAAAGATTCCATGAGTTTGTGCGTGAGCAGGGCACTGCGCTGCAAGAGTTTGCTCAAGCGGAATACTTACGTAGCCCAAAAGCGTTTGTACAAGAAGAAGGTTTTTATCTTTACCTACAATTTGTGGCCGAAAACCAGTTACACCTTTGCCAGCTAAAAGCGAAAGAAGTGGGCATGGGGCTGGGATTAATCCGTGATTTGGCCGTTGGCGCAGCGCTGCAGGGCAGTGAAGTACAGGCCAATGCCGAGCAGTTTTGTTTGAATGCCAGTATCGGCGCACCGCCCGATCCCTTTGCGCCCCAAGGGCAGAATTGGGGCTTAACGCCCCTCGACCCGGTAAAGTTAAAACAACATAATTTTAGTCATTTTATCGCCTTGATCCGCGCCAATATGGAAAGCTGTGGTGCCTTGCGTATCGATCACGTGATGGGCTTACTGCGCCTCTGGTGGTGGCCACTGGATAAACAACTCGGCCAGGGTGCCTATGTGTATTATCCCGTCGAAACCTTGCTTGCCATCGTTTGCCTTGAGAGCCAACGTGCCCGCTGTGTGGTGATTGGTGAAGACTTAGGGCTAGTGCCACCGGACATTATTCATCGTCTCTACACCTCTGGCATTTACTCCAACGAATTGTTCTATTTCTGCAAAGACCATCAAGGCTTTAAATCACCGGATCAATATAAGTCCCAGAGCCTGATGATGCTGGCGAACCACGATGTGCCGACTTTAGTCGCTTGGTGGTGTGGCAGCGATTTACACCTGCGTCGACAGTTATCCCTATTTGATTCTGACGAACAATTGGGCGAGGCACTGGCTGGGCGTGAACATGAAAAGCAGCAGCTTATTTCACTGTTAGTCGCTCAAGGTCTGTTAGCCGAGGTGACGATAGCCGAACTCGATATTCAAACCTTGCTCACGGCTTGGATGACCTTAGGGGCTCGCGGCAGTAGTGCGCTGTACAGCGTACAACTGTGTGATTTATTAGCCGATCGCCATGCGGTGAACATTCCCGGCACTTGGCTCGAATATCCTAACTGGCAGCGGCGCTTACCTTTGAGTTTAACGCAAGTGTCGGCTTCGCCAGAGATATTGCAGCGATTACAAAATATCGCTGCGGCGAGACAGCTACCGAGTTAATGCTGCTGATCCAGTGCCACATTATGCCATTCCTAAAGGTTCGATAATTAGGAGGTGTTATGCGGATAAAGAGTGCCAATTTGCAAGTTTAATTGACTGATAAACGGAAGAAAAATGATGACTCAAGCCAATGCCTATTTTTACGATGGCGCCGACGTCGCCCTACTTAATGGTCAATACACTGATGTTTTTTCGCTCTTGGGTATGCACAGTGCCAACGAGGGTAAGGCATTAATTGTTCGTTGTTTTTTACGCAATGCCCTCAGTGTGGATGTGATCAGCATTAAAGATGGCCGCAAAGTAGCGAGTCTGGACAAAGTTAACGAGCAGGGATTGTTCGCCGGTACGCTGGGGCGACGCGTCAAACCGTTTCTCTATTTGCTGCGGGTAGAATACCCCCTGTGTCAGCTAGATATAGTCGACCCTTATCAGTTTGATTCACTGCTCAATAGCGACGATATTTACCTGTTTGGAGAAGGCAGCGCCGAGCGCGCGTATGAGTTTTTAGGCGCCAACTGGCGTCAAACCCAAGGCGTTGAAGGTGTGCATTTTTGTGTGTGGGCACCCAATGCCAAACGGGTTTCTGTGGTGGGGGATTTCAACCATTGGGACGATACTCGCCATGTGATGCGCCAACATCTTGCCAATGGTTTATGGGAGCTATTTTTACCCAATGTGGCCGAAGGCGCCCACTATAAGTTTGATTTGGTTTATCAAAATGGTGAGCGACATGCCAAGTCCGACCCCATGGCGACTCAAATGGAATGCGCGCCCAATAATGCTTCTATCGTGCCTAAAAAAGCCCATCACAGCTGGAATGATACCGCTTGGATGAGTAAACGCGCGGCGACTGCTTGGCATAAAGCGCCCATGTCGGCCTACGAAGTGCACTTAGGTTCGTGGCGTCGCAAGGGAGAGCAAGGTGAGCAATATCTTGATTATCAAGACTTGATTGAGCAGTTGATTCCCTATGTGAAGGAGCAAGGTTTTACCCACATTGAACTGATGCCGATCAGCGAGTTTCCCTTCGATGGTTCGTGGGGATATCAGCCCGTGGGTCTCTATGCACCGACCCACAGATTTGGCGATGCCAATGGGTTAAAAGCCTTTGTGGATGCCTGCCATCAGGCGGGAATTGGTATTATCCTCGATTGGGTGTCGGCGCATTTTCCTAAGGATCCCCACGGCTTAGTGCGTTTCGATGGCACTTGTCTGTATGAGCATGAAGATCCTCGCAAGGGCACACATCCCGATTGGGATACCTTGATTTATAACTATGATCGCGGTGAAGTGCGCAGTTTCTTGTTGAGTAATGCCTGTTACTGGCTGCGGGAGTTTCATTTCGATGGCCTGCGTCTCGATGCCGTATCTTCTATGTTGTACCTCGATTACAGCCGCGAGCCGGGCCAATGGCTGCCCAATGCCTATGGTGGACGGGAGAATCTCGAGGCCATTAGTTTCTTACAAATTTTGAATCAACGCCTGTACCAAGCTTTCCCCGGCATTTGCATGATTGCCGAAGAGTCCACCGCTTTTGCGGGGGTGACTAAGCCGACGGATCAGCAAGGTCTCGGCTTTGGCTTTAAATGGAACATGGGCTGGATGAATGACAGCTTAAGCTACTTAGGCCGCGATCCGCTTTACCGCCAATTCCACCATCATCAATTGACCTTCAGTTTGATGTACGCCTATACCGAGCAATTTATGTTGTCCGTGAGTCACGATGAAGTGGTCCACGGCAAGGGCTCGTTGCTGCATAAAATTCCCGGAGATGATTGGCAGAAATTTGCGACCCTGCGTGCCTATTACGGTTTTATGTGGGGGCATCCCGGGAAGAAATTACTCTTTATGGGCTGCGAGTTTGGTCAGCGAAATGAGTGGAACCATAACCAGAGTTTAGATTGGCACTTATTGGCTTATGAACCGCATCAAGGTGTGCAACGTTGGCTTAAAGATCTCAATCACTTATATCAAGCCATGCCAGCCTTATCGGTTCAGGATTACGAGGGGGCAGGATTCAGTTGGCTAGATTGTGAAAATAGCCGCGATAGCATCTTTACCTTTGTGCGTTACGGGTTAGCGGGTGATGCGCCGTTAGTGTTTGTCATCAATATGACACCCCAATTGCACACTGGATTCCGTATTGGTTTGCCCTTGGCGGGGGATTACCGCGAATACCTGAATAGCGATAGCCAGATTTATGGTGGCAGTAACCAAGGTAATGCGGGCACTGTCGTTGCTGAGTCGCTGCCGTGGCAGGGTATGGCGCAGAGCGCGCTGATCACTGTGCCGCCCTTGGGTTGCCTAGTGATAGGGCCTGCAACTGGATTGGCTGAGGCGAACTAGCATGCAAAAGCCCACAGCTGATGATATCAAGCTCAACCCTGACGCTAAACATAACCCTTCTCAAAATGAGAAATGGTCCTTGGGGGCAGGTGAGCCTTTTCCGCTCGGTGCGAGTGTTGAGGGTGATGGCGTCAACTTTGCGTTATTTTCAGCTAACGCGACAGCGGTCGAGTTATGCCTATTTGACGACAATGGCGAGCAAGAAATCGCGCGGATTGCGTTAACTGAGCAAACCCAGCAAATCTGGCATGTGTTTGTGCATGGGCTCAAGGCGAGGCAACTCTACGGCTATCGCGTTTATGGCCCCTATGAGCCTCAGCTTGGCCACAGATTTAACCCCAATAAGTTATTGCTCGACCCCTATGCCCGCCAGCTGGTCGGTGAGTATAGCGACCATGAGTCTAACTATGGTTACGAGCTGAATCACAAGGATGAAGACTTATCTTTCAGTAAGTTAGATAACGCTGCCTATGTGCCAAAATGTAAGGTTGTGGACATTCGTCCATTAATCGACATCGCCGCTAAGCAGTCGATTCAGCCCGTAGCGACGAGGTTTCAGCCCAAACCTCTAGAGCGCAGTATCATTTATGAGATGCACGTTAAAGGCTTTACGGCGGCGCATCCTGAGATTGAACCTAATAAACGCGCCACCTTTGCGGGCTTAGCGACTCAGCCTGCTATCGATTATTTGGCCGAACTTGGGGTGACGTGCGTCGAGTTACTTCCTGTACAGGCCTTTTTCACTGAACCATTTTTGCTTGAGAAAAAGCTTACTAATTATTGGGGTTACAACAGTATTGGCTTTTTTGCCCCCGAGCCGAGTTATCTGTCATCCGACGATATTGGTGAGTTTCGCGCTATGGTGGATGCACTCCACGGTGCGGGTATCGAAGTGATCCTCGATGTGGTCTATAACCACAGCGCCGAGGGCAGTCGACTTGGGCCAACCTTTAGTTTTCGTGGCATAGATAATCTCAGTTATTACCGCCTACATCCGAATGATAAGCGTTTTTACATTAACGATACGGGTTGCGGAAACACCTTAAATATCAACCATCCACGCATGTTGCAGCTCGTGTTAGATTCGCTGCGTTACTGGGTAGAAATCATGGGCGTCGATGGATTTCGCTTCGACTTAGCGGCCTGCCTAGGTCGCGAGGCCTATGGTTTTGATCCCGGCTCAGGTTTCTTCGATGCGCTGTTGCAAGACCCTGTGTTGTGCCGAGTGAAATTGATTGCTGAGCCTTGGGATATCGGCCCTGGCGGTTATCAATTGGGTAATTTTCCCGTGGCCTTTAGCGAGTGGAATGACAGATACAGAGACACTATGCGCCGTTTCTGGCGCGGCGATCACAGCATGTTGCCCGAATTTGCTAGGCGATTTCACGGCTCGGGGGATTTCTTCGAGCATGGCGGCCGTCCGCCTGCGACCAGTCTTAATTTTCTAACCAGCCACGACGGTTTTACCCTCAAAGATTTAGTGAGTTATACCCAGCGCCACAATTTGGCGAATGGGGAAGATAATCGCGACGGTCACCAAGAAAACTTCAGTCATCATTATGGGATTGAAGGGGAAACCGAAGATAGCGCAATTCTGGCACTTCGCAGTCGTCAACAACGTAACTTATTGACTACGCTATTTTTATCCCAAGGAGTGCCTATGTTGTTGAGCGGCGATGAAACGGGCCGCACCCAGCAAGGTAACAATAATGCCTATTGCCAAGACAATGAACTGAACTGGTTTGATTGGTCGGAAAAGGGCATGGACACTGAGCTGTTAGCCTTTACTCAGCAGCTTATCGCCCTGCGCAAACGTTTCCCGTTGTTATGCGCTAAACGCTTCATTCATGAACAGTTATTGGCCGAATCTTTAGCCGATACCGGTGCTCGCTTAGATTGGTTTAGTCGTCAAGGTGAGCAAATGACCAAGAGCCTGTGGACTGAATCTATGTGCCGCAGTTTATCTGTAGTGCTTTCGGGTGACCTAGAAGGCCAAGGTAAGCAGCAAGCTCTGCTGTTGATGGTCAACGCCGACGATAATCCTTTGGCATTTACGCCGCCGACCTTTGAGCACTTGAGTCCGTGGCAATGCCTGATCCACACCCAAACTGAGCCGCTGGATGCTCAGATCTCTACGACGCGATACTTGCTGCAAGATCGCAGTCTCATGCTTTTTCATGCTGATTTGATTTTCAAGAAATGAAGGAATTAACTATGACTGACGAAAGCGAACTGAGCCCAAATACCAGCGAAAAACCCGTATCATCCTCGCCAAAAGCGGCGAGTAAGAAGGCGCCAGCTAAGCGTCAGGCCAAGCCTAAAGCCGTTGAACCCTGTGAGCCCTGCGATGCCTTACCCGCTTCCTTTGAGCGCCATTTACGTTATGGACTCAGCCGTGGCGAAGGTGTGAGCTGCGAATTATTTCAAGCGTTGGCCTATAGCGTCAAAGAGCAGATGCTAGACAATTGGCGTCAAACCCGCATGGATGACAGCCATTTTCAGCGTAAGCAAGTGGCGTATTTATCCCTTGAGTTCTTGATGGGCAGGGCGCTGGGCAATGCCCTGCTGAGTTTAGATTTGCAACAAGATAGCCGTGATGCCTTGAGCAACTATGCGGTATCGCTAGAAGAGTTAGAAGAAGCTGAACATGATGCAGGTTTAGGTAACGGCGGCTTAGGCCGATTGGCGGCGTGTTTTCTCGATAGCTGCGCCAGCATGGATTTATCAGTGACAGGTTATGGCATACGTTACGAATATGGCATGTTCGCCCAGAAGATAGTCGACGGTTATCAGGTTGAGCGTCCCGACCGTTGGCTGCGCGAAGGCAATCCGTGGGAAGTGCGCGTACCCACCCACAACGTGACAGTGCCGTTTTTTGGCCACACAGAATCCTATGTCGATAAACAGGGTCGCAGGCACATTATTTGGGTTGAAACCCAAGATGTGCTCGCTGTCGCCTATGACATGCCAGTTCCCGGTTATCGTAATGGACGGGTAAATACCCTGAGATTGTGGAAGGCCGAAGCGACCGATGATTTTGATTTAGCTGAGTTTAACCAAGGCGACTACACAGAAGCCGTGGCCCGTAAAAACTTGGCCGAGCAGATCACTATGGTGCTCTATCCCAATGATGCCAGCGAGAACGGCAAAGAGCTGCGATTACGTCAGCAATACTTTTTATCCTCCGCCAGTTTGCAGGATTTACTCAAACGTTGGGTGAGTCGCCATGGCCATGATTTCACCCAGTTTGCCGCTAAAAATGTGATGCAGCTGAACGACACTCACCCCAGTATTGCCGTGCCTGAGTTGATGCGGTTATTGATCGACGAATACGGTTTGGAATGGGACAGTGCGTGGGCGATTACCAGCCAGACCATGGCGTACACTAACCATACCCTATTGCCAGAAGCACTAGAGCGTTGGCCCGTGCGCATGATGGCGCAGATGCTGCCACGCATTTTAGAAATCATTTATGAAATCAACGCCCGCTACTTAGATTTAGTCGCCCACCATTGGCCGGGGGACGCTAGCAAACTGGCGAGTATGTCGATTATTCAAGATGGCCCCCATCCCCATGTGCGTATGGCGTATCTGGCGATTGTGGCGAGTTTTTCGGTCAACGGCGTCGCGGGTTTACACACGCAACTGCTTAAATCTGGGTTGTTTAAGGATTTCTATGAGTTGTGGCCGCACAAGTTTAATAACCGCACCAATGGCGTGACCCCAAGGCGTTGGCTTGCCCATTGTAATCCTGCCTTAGCTAAGTTATTGACCGCCCATTTAGGTAAAGAGTGGGTGACAGATTTAAGCCAGTTAACGGCGCTCAATGCCCTCACACAGGACACGGCATTTATCCAAAAATGGCGTGATGTGAAGCAAGCCAACAAGTCTTTGCTGGCTAAGATGATTGCTAAAGAATGTGGCGTCGAGTTCGATCCATCTATGTTGTTTGACGTGCAAGTGAAGCGTATTCACGAATATAAACGTCAGCTACTCAATATCTTACATGTGGTCCATCTCTATCATCAGATCCAACAAGGCCACACAGAAAACATGGTGCCGCGCTGCGTGTTGATCGGCGGTAAAGCGGCGCCCGGTTACTTTATGGCTAAGTTGATCATCAAGCTCGCCAGCAATGTCGCCCATATGGTCAATTCCGATCCTTTAGTCACGCCTTATCTACGTTTTGCTTTCTTACCCAATTACAACGTCAGCGCCATGGAAAAAATCTGTCCGGGGACTGACTTATCCGAGCAAATTTCGACCGCGGGTAAAGAAGCATCGGGCACGGGCAATATGAAGTTCATGATGAACGGCGCACTGACGATTGGCACTATGGATGGCGCCAATATCGAGATGTTAGAGGAAGTAGGCTCAGAGAACTTCTTCCTGTTTGGACTCAATGCGGAGCAGGTCTCAGAGGTACGTAACCACTATCATCCACGCAGCATTATTGACGATTCACCGGCGTTATCTGAGGTGATGAAGTTACTCAAGAGTGGTCATTTCAATCTGCTGGAGCCGGGGATTTTCGATCCTATTATTGCCGCCATCGAAAGTAGCGACGATCAATGGATGACGGCCGCCGACTTTGACAGTTACCGAATTGTGCAAGAAGCCGTGGCGCGGGCCTATAAAGATCCGCAGGTTTGGACGCAGATGAGTATTCGCAATACCGCAGCCAGCGGGCGTTTTTCGAGTGATGTGACGATCGCGGGTTATCGCGATGAAATTTGGAAACTGTAAGGGCTGGGCTCTGGGTTATAAGTCTTGTTATAGCGGTTGAGTATAAGTGTTTGAAAGGAAAGCAACAATCAATGGAAGGAATGGGGAATGCAAGTGAGAAATACTCAGGGGAATACGGCAGTTTCTGCCGTATCGAGAAGCCATTTATGGGCAATCAGTTTGCCGATTTCGGAGTAAGAGCCTATGTCTAATGTTCGTTATATCAGTAATTTAACTCGTGAAACCTATGCGTTGATTTTAGCTGGTGGGCGCGGGTCTCGCTTGCATGAACTCACGGATTGGCGTGCTAAACCGGCGCTGTATTTCGGTGGTAAGTTTCGTATTATCGATTTTCCGCTGTCTAACTGCATTAACTCAGGTATTCGCCGTGTGGGTGTGGTCACTCAGTACAAGTCGCATTCCTTGATCCGCCATGTGATGCGCGGTTGGGGCCATTTTAAAAAGGAGCTCGGCGAGTCGGTGGAGATTTTACCCGCCTCACAACGCTATTCGGAAAACTGGTATCAAGGCACCGCCGATGCGGTATTCCAAAACATCGACATCATTCGCCATGAACTGCCTAAATACGTGATGGTGTTGTCGGGTGATCACGTGTATCGCATGGATTATGCGGGGTTATTAGCCGCCCATGCCGAGTCGGGTGCAGATATGACAGTCTCATGCCTTGAGGTGCCAATTGCCGAAGCTGCGGGTTCGTTTGGGGTGATGGAAGTCGACGACGAGATGCGCATTTTAGGCTTTGAAGAAAAGCCGCTGCAGCCTAAACATTCTCCGGGCAATCCTGAAATGTGTTTAGCATCTATGGGCAACTATGTGTTTAACACTGAGTTTTTGTTTGACCAGCTCAAGAAAGATGCCTTAAACGAAAGCTCAGATCGGGATTTTGGTAAGGATATTATTCCTGCGATCATCGAAAAACATAATGTGTTCGCCTATCCATTTAAGAGCGCTTTCCCGAACGAGCAAGCCTATTGGCGCGATGTGGGGACGTTAGACTCTTTCTGGCAAGCGAATATGGAGCTGTTATCGCCCACGCCAGCACTGAATTTGTACGATGCCAAATGGCCAATTTGGACCTTCCAAGAACAATTGCCACCGGCTAAATTTGTGTTTGATGACGACGACAGACGCGGCATGGCGCTGGACTCGATTGTCTCGGGCGGTTGTATTATTTCGGGTGCGACCGTGCGCCGTAGCGTATTGTTTAACGAAGTACGTGTCTGTTCTTATTCGTTGGTTGAAGATTCTGTGGTGCTACCCGATGTGGTCGTGCTGCGCCATTGCAAAATCAAGAATGCCATACTCGACCGTGGCTGCATTATTCCCGAAGGCATGGTGATAGGTTATAACCATGATCACGACCGAGCCAAAGGTTTTAGGGTGTCGGAAAAAGGCGTCACCTTAGTGACCCGTGACATGCTAGGTTTACCTGTGGGTTATGAATAGCGGTTGCAATTCATCCTTTGAGTCGAGAAGCATAACGAGTACAAACGGCTTAGAAACGGGCTTATGCACAAGCTTTAACTACGGGCATTAAGCTAAGTGCAAGATTAAGCCCTTAGATTTAGCGCTTAGGTACAGTCAGCTTATTAATAAGCCGCTGAAATGAAGTAGCGGGAGTATCCAATTAATTGAAACAACGCATTTTAATGGTCGCGGCTGAAAACGGTGCCCTTGCGGGCGCCAAGGTTGGCGGTATGGCGGATGTGATCCGTGACTTACCCGACGCTTTGGCGGGTGTGGATTTGTGCGCCGATGTGATTATGCCAAGCTATGGCTTTTTGACAGCGGTCGCGAATCAACCCCAAGATCTGGGTGAGTTAACCGTGGCCTTTGGCGGCCGATTGGAGCGGGTGCACGTGTTTGCCATGCCCCATCCTCAAGTGCCTGAGGCGATGATTTATCTGCTTGAACATGCCTTTTGGCAATCCGTTCCTGGGCAAATTTATAGCCAAGGCAGCGCCGAGCGTCCTTTTGCCGACGATGCAACTAAGTTTGCTTTCCTTTGCGCGAGTGTCGCCACGGCATTAGCCACGGGTCGAGTGCCAATGCCGGCTGTGCTGCATTTACATGATTGGCATGCGGGCTGCTTAGCTATGCTAAGGGCGTTTGTGCCTGAGTTCAGCGCACTTAAACAGATTGAGTGCGTGTTCTCCATCCACAATTTGGCTCTGCAGGGGATACGTCCCCTAAGCCAAGACTCGTCCTCGTTTGCGGCTTGGTTTCCCGAGTTATTTGCGTCTTTAACGCAGGGGCAAAAACAGCTGATCACAGATCCGCGTTATCCCCACTGCGTTAACCCAATGCGCATGGGGATAGTGCTGAGCGATAAAGTGCATTTAGTCTCACCCAGTTACGCCAAAGAAGTGTTGCAGCCGTCCAAACTTGAAGCGGGATTCTTTGGGGGCGAAGGGCTAGAGCATGACTTACAGCTCAAGGCTAATGATGGCAAAGTGGTGGGGATTTTAAATGGCTGTGTATATTCATCGGCAGCCGATGTAAACCCTAAGCCAAAGGCGCGTATTCAAGGGGCTGAGTTCAAACAACTGCTCAGTGCGATTGAGACTGCGTTAGTGCAATGGCAGGGACATCAAACCCAAGTGAGCGGCGTAGATATGATTGCCTTTGCGCGCACGCAAGCCCATTGGCGCCAAGCGATGGCAGAGCAAGTACCGAGCCTGTTACTCACTTCGGTAGGCCGTTTGACCGATCAAAAAGTCTTACTGCTGCGCCATCAATTGCCCTCGGGTTTATCTGTGCTTGAGACCTTACTTAAAGCATTGAAGCAAACAAAACCGACGGCGCTGCTGATTTTACTCGGCAGTGGCGATGCATCGATTGCTAAGTCTTTCCAAACGTTAGGGGCTAAATACGATAACCTATTATTTTTGCAAGGATACAACGAGGCGTTATCCGAAGCGCTGTATCAGCATGGCGATCTATTTTTGATGCCAAGCTCTTTTGAGCCCTGTGGCATCAGTCAAATGCTCGCGATGCGCGCGGGACAGCCATGTTTAGTGCATAGTGTGGGCGGTTTAAAGGATACCGTTGAGGATGGCGTTAATGGTTTTGCTTTTAGCGGCAATAGCTTAAATGAGCAAGCCGAAGCGTTTTTGCAAAGGTTGATGCAAGCCATTGCTTGTTTCGATGGGAAAACATGGTCACAAGTGCGTGCTGCGGCCATGGCGCAGCGTTTTGACTGGCATTCCATTGCTGAACAATATCGTCAACAACTCTATTGCAAAGTGTGATGCAGCAGATACAAAGTGTGATGTGGCAAAAGGAATTAACGCATGATTTCTAAGTGATTCTGCTACACTAGTGAGGGGAATGTTAAAATTGTATCAAGCCCCCTCATTTATTGGAGTCGCTCCCTGAGTCATGGATAAAGGTATTCTCTTTCCGTTAGTGCAAAATGCGGCTTTGCTGCTGGCGTTGGTCTTTTTGTACGACGTGATCCCTAAAAAGCATCAGCGGCAGTATTTCTTGCTGTGGCGCATCATTATTGGGATGCTCATCGGTGGTATTGGTATCACCATCATGAGCACGCCTTGGATATACCAACCGGGCGTTTTCTTCGATACTCGCTCGGTTATCCTCTGTATTTCTGGCCTCTTTTTCGGTGGTTTGCCCACCTTAGTCGCTGTCGTGATGACGGCGCTATATCGCATCAGTATTGGTGGCGCTGGGATGTGGATTGGCGTCGGCGTCATAGTGTCATCCGGTTTAATCGGGGTGATCTGGCGTCAATATCGTAAGTCTCTGTTAGCCAATATTTCAGGTGGAGAAATTTTTCTCTTTGCCTATACCGTTCATATCGTGATGTTGTTGTGGTTCGTATTTTTACCCAATGGCATCGGAATGCCCTTACTAGAACAAGTCACCCTACCTGTGCTCACCATTTTCCCCATTGCGACTTGGCTATTGAGCCGCTTGTTATCGCGACGTTTTGAATTAGAGCGTGATGAACAAATTCGCTTGCAGGATGATTTTCTTTTTAGGAGCCAATTTAACGCGGGCAATATTGGTATTGCAATAACGGGAATAGATAAAAAGTGGATAAAGGTGAATCCACGTTTATGTCAAATGCTCAAATATTCAGAAGCTGAATTGCTACGGATGACGTGGACGCAAATTACCCATCCCGATGATTTAGAAGCGGATGCGTCGAAATTTGAGCTTATGCTGCGGGGGGATATCGATAATTACGAGATGGATAAACGTTTTATCGTTAAAGACGGTAGCGTGGTTTACACCCATATGACAGTCGCCTGTAAGCGCGGTGGTAATCATGCCGTGCAGTTGGTGATTGCCGGATTTATTGATATCACCTCACAGGCCAGAGCTGATCAAGAGGTGCTCGCTAGCCGTGAACAACTCGAACTGGTGTTAAGCAGTAGCGATCTTGGGGTGTGGGATTGGGATATTCGTCATGATCGTATCGAACGTAACGCCCGCAGCGCCGATATTCTTGGCTGCGATGTTGATATGCTCAACGCTAATAGTCGCCAATGGATGGATGCGATAGTCGCCGAAGACAGACCTAAAGTGCTGCATTCGATTGAGGCCCATATTCGTGGCGAAACGGCGCAACATAAGATGGAATACCGCTTAAATACCGTAAACCGTAAGGTGCGGTGGATCCTTGATACAGGTAAAGTCGTGAGCAGAGATGCAAACAACAATGCCCTGCGGATGTGCGGAACCTATACCGATATTACCGACGCAAAACTTATCGAAGAATCCTTAAAATTGTCGGCACTGGTTTACGATAACAGCTCTGAAGCCATGAGTGTCCTCGATGAAAAGGGCGTGATTATTACCGTCAACGCCGCCTTTAGTGTGATGACGGGCTATCGTGAATTTGAAGTGCGGGACCAACATGTTCGGCTGCTTTATTGTGACCTCAATGGCCGTGATTTTTACACCAAAATGAACAATGATATCCGCGAGAAAGGCCAATGGCAGGGGGAAATGTGGCAGCGGCGCAAAAATGGCGAGGAATATGTCATCTGGTTAACCATCAATACCATTAATGACAAAGAAGGCCATCCCTATCGACGTGTTGCACTGTTCTCAGACATTACCGATAAGAAGCAAAATGAACATCTGATTTGGAAACAGGCTAACTACGATACGCTGACGGGGTTGCCTAATCGGCGCATGTTATTGGAGTATTTAAGCAGTGAAGTGAAAAATGCCGACCGCAATCGTAATCACTTTGCCTTATTGTTTTTAGACTTAGATTTCTTTAAAGAAGTGAATGACACCTTAGGCCATGCCATGGGCGATTTACTATTGATAGAAACTGCCAGCCGCCTAAAATCCTGCGTGCGTGATGCCGACGTCGTGGCGCGCCTTGGCGGTGATGAATTTACTGTAGTGTTAAGTTCGATGGACGATCATAAGGGCATTGAGCGCGTTGCCGAGAATATTCTGCGGCGAATTGCTGAGCCCTATGTGCTGGGGGAAGAAACGGCTTACATCAGCGCCAGTATTGGAATAACTTTGTATCCCGATGATTCGACTAGTATTGAAGGCTTACTTAAGCATGCAGATCAGGCTATGTATGCGGCGAAAGATCAAGGCCGCAATCGCTTCAACTATTTCACCCCGTCGATGCAGGAATACGCCAAATACCGCATGCGCTTGATCCAAGATTTACGTCAAGCGGTCGTGAATAAAGAATTTGAACTGCATTATCAACCGATTGTTGCCTTAGCAACGGGGGATGTGACTAAGGCCGAGGCCTTGATCCGTTGGCAGCATGTAGAGCGTGGTGCAGTATCACCTGCCGAGTTTATTCCGGTGGCGGAAGACACGGGCTTGATTGTCGATATCGGCAATTGGGTGTTCGAGCAAGCCGCGCGTCAAAGTGCGGCGTGGCGTCACGAGTTAGGGGTTGAAATCCAAATCAGCGTCAATAAATCCCCAATCCAATTTCGCGATGAAGGCACGCTGCTTAATGATTGGCTGAAGTTATTGCAAGATCTCAATATCACAGGCGCGGGCGTGTGCGTTGAAATTACCGAGGGCTTGCTATTGGACGCCAGTATGGGGGTGACCGAAAAACTACTGGCCTACCGTGATGCGGGCGTGCAAGTGTCGCTGGACGATTTTGGTACTGGCTACTCGTCACTCGCCTATCTGAAAAAGTTTGATATCGACTATCTTAAAATTGATCAATCTTTTACCCGCCATATTGATACCGATTCAAACGATCAAATTCTCTGTGAGGCGATAATAGTAATGGCCCACAAGCTGGGGATGAAGGTGATTGCCGAAGGTGTCGAAACCGAGGCGCAGCGCCAAGTGTTGTTGGCAGCAGGTTGTGACTACGGCCAAGGTTACTTGTTCTCAAGACCTGTGCCTGCCGCTGAATTCACCCAAAAATACCTGCAAGCTTCGCCTTTAGTTTCCCGTGTCTAAGAGGATATTGACCGCGGGATGATAATTGCCTATAAAAACGCCGCGGATTTTGCTAGACTCCGCGGCCCCGCGTTGGGGCATTGAGTATCACCTCGCATCAAAGTTTTACTACTTAGCTAAAGAGTCCCTATGAAATTTGAAACACTCGGTTTATCTTCTCCTATTTTGAATGCGATAACTGAGTGTGGCTATCAGCAACTCACTCAAGTGCAAGAGAAAGTGATCCCGCTTGCCTTTGAAGGCAAAGACATTATGGCCTGCGCCCAAACGGGTACAGGTAAGACGGCTTCCTTTGCTCTGCCTGTACTTGAAAAGCTGGCGGCTGAGTCTTTAACAAGCGACAGCAATGATAAACCGATTTTACGTGCGTTGGTGATGACTCCCACCCGCGAACTCGCGATCCAAGTCTGCGAAAACATCCAGAAATACAGCCAGTTCCTGCCACTGAAAACCTTAGCTGTTTACGGCGGCGCCAACATGAATCCCCAGCGTAAAGGGGTAGAGCAGGGCGTTGATATTTTGGTGGCAACCCCAGGTCGTTTATTCGATATTATCGGCCAATTCCAGTTAGATTTATCGAGCGTCACGACCTTAGTGATCGACGAAGCCGACCGCATGTTAGACATGGGCTTTGTGCGCGACATTGAAAAAGTGAAACGCTTAATTGCGCCGCAGCATCAAACCATGTTGTTTTCAGCGACCTATAGCGATGCGGTGAAACAACTCGCCGAGAAAATGCTGAATGAACCTCAGTGGGTGAATGTTGCCGATACGACAACGGCATCTACAGTAGTGCAGGAAGTGTATCGCGTTGATAAACGTCGCAAAGCCGAGCTGTTGTCAGAACTCGTTGGCCGCAACAATTGGCGTCAAGTGTTGGTTTTTGCCAGCACGAAAGAAAGCGCCGAGCATTTATTGCAAGAATTAAAGCTTGATGGCATAGCCGCAGGCGTGTTCCATGGTGATAAAACTCAAGGTGCCCGTAATAGGGTGTTAGAAGAGTTTAAAGCCAGTAAATTACGGGTGCTGGTGGCAACCGATGTGGCTGCACGTGGGTTAGACATTCAAGCCTTGCCTATGGTGATCAACCTTGAATTGCCTTTCCTTGCCGAAGATTATATCCATCGTATTGGTCGTACAGGCCGTGCAGGATTAACCGGCCGCGCGATTTCGTTCGTGTCACCTTCAGACGATGAAATGCTCGCTGAAATTGAAGCCTTGATTGAGCAAAAACTGCCCGTGTCGGTACAACCGGGTTATGAAGAAGGCTCGCCTTTACCTGCCCGCTACCGTGATGCGCCTGCCGCACCGATTAAGCCGATTGGAAAGTGGAGCCATAAGGCGCCGCAGGATCGCACTATTGGTCAGTCTCGTCAGGGTAAGTACGCTAAAGGTAAAGCGCAGGACAGCAAAGCAGGTGGCGATAAATCCTCTAGCCGTGCTAAGCCTGCGTCAGGCTCAAGTAAGCCGTTTAATGCGACTAAACCTAAGTCGAATTTGGTGAGCAATAAGTCAGGTTTTGGTTCTCGCACCAATAAGTCTAAATAAGTTAAGCCAAAATAAGCGCCAAGCGCCTGTTAGCCTCGCTGTTTGACGGTTGCCTGGTTTGTTAAATAGCCCGTCGCCATTCTAAAAGCGCATCCTCACCGATGCGCTTTTTGTTGAGCTTCAAAGCCAATACTTCTACACTCGAGCGCCAAGCTTTCTATTCGAGCGAGTTTCCTTATGATTATCAAAGCGATTCCCACCAATATCATCACAGGTTTTTTAGGCGTAGGTAAAACCTCTCTGATTAAACAATTGCTGGCGACTAAACCCGCGGATGAGACTTGGGCAGTGCTGGTCAATGAGTTTGGTGAGGTTGGCATTGATGCGGGGTTACTGAATTCTTCCGATAACGGCATACAAATTCGTGAGGTGGCGGGTGGCTGTATGTGCTGCGCCGCGGGCGTGCCGACGCAAGTGGCGATCAATCAGTTGATTGCGAAAGCAAAACCTGATCGCTTATTGATTGAACCGACTGGGCTTGGGCATCCTAATGAAATCATTAAAGTATTGAGTGCACCCCATTATCAGAATGTGATTTCACTGCGCAGTACTTTATGTTTGGTGGACGCGCGTAAAATCCACGATCCTCGCTATCGCGAACATGCAAACTTCATCCAACAGCTGCAAGTGGCCGATGTGATTATCGCGACTAAGTCAGATTTATATGACGCTGAAAATACTAAGTTACTCTATGAGTTACAGACCTATTTAAGTCATATCGAACGTACTGATATTCCTGTGGTGAGCCACACTAACCAGCAACCTTTACCTAGCGCGCTGCTGGATTATTTAAACCAACCAAGGCGCGTGTCACTCAATATAAATGGGCATGCTAGCGTGGGCTTAAAGCTGGGCAGCCTACCGACGACAGCGCCAAGCCTGTTCCGCACGGGTGGTTCGCGTTTGAGTGAGCTAAGCCTTTTTGCCGAAGGCGCAATCGAAGTCGCTCTCGAATTCGATGCACGTGGCATAGTACGCAAGCAGAATCAAGGCGAAGGCTGTTTTAGCTGCGGCTGGGTGTTTGAACCAAGACAAGAGTTTGATTTCGATAAATTAATGGCGTTAATTCAGCGTTACACTCAGTCATCAGACGTCGGGCAAGTCTTGCTGAGGTTAAAGGCTGTAATGATCACCTCTGAGGGGATCGCTGGATTTAACTGGATTGATCATGAGTTTACTGTGGTTGAACTCGATGACACCTTAGATTCCAGACTTGAGATGATTACAGTGAATGACGTCGATTGGGACGAGATTGAGCTGCAGTTGCTCGCCTGTCTTTGTTAACGATTAACTGCTCACTGACTTTCCCATCGCCCTTTATTACACATGTGAGCATAGGTTAGGCGGGTGCTAATAAAGTTGCAGCGGTCGTACATGAAGGAACAGTCGTGCATGATCAGTCGCGCCGGCTCAGTAAGGCAAGGTTACGCGATATTTTTGGCCGAGTGTCGTAAAGGTGCCATTTTGGATCATCTCATCGAAAAAGCTGTCAAACCTATGTCTTAAGGGATCAAATTTCGCCTGTTTAGGAAATGCCATAAAACCATCTTGGACATCGATTATCGGCGTGATTGGGGTAATTGCCTTAGGGATTTTGATTTGGGCGAGCACAGCATCGGTATTACGGCTGTTTGTGGCGAGTAAATCTAAATCACCCCGAGAGAGGCGTTCTATCCCGCTTTTAATATCGACAAATTCATTGATGTTCAATGACTTAGTTTGTTCATTAAACGTCGGGCCATAACTCCAACCCTGCATCTTACCAATCCGTTGACCTTTAATGCTGGCATAGTCGCCATTCCACACTATTTCATTGTCTGCCCGAGCATAAAACACCATATCATCGCGGTAAAACGCTTTCGTCGCAAAAGCCAAGTTTGCTTCACGCTCTGGGGTATCGTAGGGACCAATAAGAATATCCGCTTGGCCACGTTCGACCATAGAAATGGCGCGGCGCCAAGGGGTAATTTGATAGTGAATGTTCACACTTTGCTGCTGGGCGAAGCGATTTAAAATATCGACACCTAAGCCGGTATATTCGCCATTAGGCTGTAGTTCGAAAATTTGGCTGAAGCTTGTACCCACGGCCAGCAGGTCTTTGGCCTGCGCAGTCAAGCAAAGGCTGCTGAGCACCAAAAGGATGACTTGTGCAAAGGCTTTGCTGGGTATCATGGCATTCCTTGTGTGGTATGAATGCGGGAGCTTAAGGCTAGGTATCTCGCAAAGGTGGCGATACCATGATGAAATTCACTGAGATTAAGGTTAGCAAATTTTACCTTGATTGGGGCGCACGTTAACATTTTTATGTTTTGAGATAAACGTGAGATTAGTGAGAATCGTAAGGGTATTAAGCCGTTGATCTTCAATTGATACATCACCCTATCCCTCAGACCGTTTAATGATACCTAAAGGTGTCAATTTGTATCGCTTGCGGGTGAGGATGAAAATGTATTTTAGCTATGCGTTTAAATCAGTTAAGGCCGAATAAATGGGATTGCGGTATGCTCTGCCACTAATTGATTGATTCGCCAACGCTAGGCGGCCTATTTGAGCGGGATGTTATGAAGCTGCAGGAAATAGATAAAACCTTGTACCGTAAAAACATGAATTTATTCATCGTAATTTTAGTTGTTAGCTTAGTCGTGCTGTCACTGATTTTTGGAGCTGGGTTGATTGCGCTGTTTGGTGCGACGCCTGTGCCGGGTGAGCCAACAGGTAATTTCCATTTGAATCTCTTAGGGGTGATTTTCAGTCTGGGTCTGTGTAGCGCAGTGATTTATAACTTGAAGGACAAACCCTTCTTCAGCGAAATTTATTATGTGTGGCAATTAAAGCAGCTCCATAATCGTATCTATCGCAAGTTGATAAAGATTAAAGCCGCTGCGGCGCAAAATGATGTGAATGCTTTGATTATACTGCTGTTTTATTACACGAGTTTAAGGCAAGTGTATGAACTCGATGACAATACCCTGACCTTGCCTGCGCTGACTCAAGATCTCAATCGGTTAAATGCACAAATCGAGAACTTAGGTTTATTGCTGTCGCCTGAACAATTTACGCCTGAGCTGCTGACGCGTCCTTTCTGATACTGATAAGGCAAGATGAAGATCGCTCCTCACCTTGCCTTTATTTAGGCCTTATCTTGTCTTTATCGCCCTTACCTCGAATGAGGTTAGCGAGTCCCGCTTAGGCGGCTTGCTGGGCTCTTTGCAGTGTGAGTAACCACTTACCATAGATAAAAATCCCCACCGCTGAGATAGTCCCTATGGCGGCGATGATGTACCACGCCATGCCAATGTTATGGCTGTGGTACAGCAGTTGGGTGAGTTCCTGGGCGCTTTCACCTGTGTAGCTCACCAAGGTAGTAAAGGCTTCACCTTGGGGAATGGCGCTAACCTCAGTGCCGTTCATGCCGCGCTCTAACAATAAATCCCGCGAAAACAATTCTTTCGATGCATAAATTTCATAGAGTTTAGGGCCAAAGTAGCCTTCTAATCCCCAGCCGATCCCTTGGGGTAACATCACAAAGCCCAAGTACATGGCTTTTTTACCTTCGGGCGCTATGTTGCCCATAAACTCATTTTTCTTCGGGCTAATCATCATTTCGCCAATGGAGAACATAGCGATCGCGAGCACGATAAACCAAGCCGCATGGAAGGCGCCGATAAACACAAAGGCCAAAATACTCAGCAAACAACCAACAAACATAGCAGTTGTGATGCGGTATTTAGCCGTCAGTGCGGCGACGATAAAACAGCTGGTCATGATCATGCCGGCATTAAGGTTGAGCATGCCTTCTGGCATCACCTTAGTGCCTTCGTTATTGAGGCCAAGCCAAAATTGCAGAATGCCGTTACTGGTGCCTTCGCTGCCAAAAAGGGATGTGACGATTACGCTGGTATCGACCCATTCGGAAATATGGATAGGCAACACATCGAATAGGGCATTGTACAAGAACCAAAAGCCTGCAAATACCAACATGTAGTAGATCACAATCGGCTTTTTCAGCTCACGCCAAGCATCACGCCACAGGGCTTCTTGTTTGACTTCACCTGACTTGATTTGTTTATTACGCTCTAGTCGCTCGGCTTTGCCTGGTTCTGTATAGGTCAGTAAAAATAAGAAGTTGAGTGAGATAATCGCGGCGCAGGCGAAAAACACATTGTCCCACGACAATTGGCGCATATGTACGGCCACTAACGGCCCGAGGAAACCGCCAATGTTGACGACTTGGTAAAAAATGCCCCAAGCCATAGAGGTATTATTGCGATTAGTGGACAGCACTAAGGTGCCTTGAATGCCCGGTTTAAATATCCCAGTACCGATGGCGAGGAGTAATGCGCCAGCAAGAAAGCCCCAAAAACTGGGGAAGAATGCCATCACCAGATAGCCAAAGATTTTAATGATGGTGGAGCCAAAGATGGTTTCTTTGTAGCCGACGCGGTCAGAAATGCCACCGGTGAATACAGGCACAAAAGTTTGCATGATCGCCCAGAGGGAAATAATAATGCCGTAGTCGCTTAGGCTGATCCCAAGCCCGCCCGCAGACTCAGGCGCTTTAGCGTACAGTCCTGCACTGGCTTTGACGCCGTAGTAAGCGATACGCTCGACTAACTCCATCCCGCCGACCAGCCAAAACACATAACCTAAGCTAGTAATGGACGCCCACATACCGAGCTGTTTGACTTCCCGCAGGTCGTTGCCTGCATTTGGACTATTCTGACTCATGTCCTTCCCTTATTATTGTTATTGAATTTATTATTAATTAAGCCATTAATTATCAATATCTTAAATTTTTATAGTTAATCATTTCATCTTGCTAAAATACGCGAATAGGCTTGCTTGAGCTGATACTTTACCTAATTCGGCCTTAAACACCAAAAAAGTAGCAAAAAATGATGAGTTAGCCTACATCTGTTATTGGACTGTGCTCGGTTTGTCATTTGACTGAAATTGGACTGTGTAGGCTTAAGTTATTGTGATGATTAATCTTTGTGGTTACATCTTCATACTTAACTTGCTTTGAGTTACGGCTGATTTTAGGTACAATCCATTGTCGCATTTTTGTTCACCCGATCATTTTTCTAAATAGATACGACTCTTGCCCCCTTTTTTGTGAGAAACGCTAATGACAGCAATAACATCTAATCATGCTCCTGCGGATATGAGCTTGCTCGAGGAGCCGATTGCGAAGCTTTTTTGGCGCTATACCATACCCACCATCGCCTCTATGTTGGTGACGGGCGTCTATGTGACGATTGATGGCATCTTCGTTGGCCACTATTTGGGTGAAACTGGGCTGGCGGGGATGATGTTAGCCTATCCAGTCGGCGCTATTTTGTATGCGATTGGCGCCATGATAGGCATGGGCAGCGCGGCATTAGTGTCGATCAATCTTGGTCAAGGCAATGTGGCTAAGGCCCGTAAATTGCTCGGTAATGCCTTTAGTTTGTGTTTATTGGCGGGAGCCATTTTTGCCCTCATTGGTGGGATATTCTCGCGGGATATTTTGATCGCCCTCGGGGCGCAGGGGGATATTCTCGAAAACGCCAACGAATACCTGTTCTGGTATTTCGCTCTGTGTCATTTCCCCATTATTTCAATGACCTTCACCACACTGCTGCGTAATGATGGTAGGCCATCTATGGTGACTTGGGTGTTGATCTTGGGCGGCGTATTAAACACTTTCTTAGATTGGCTGTTTATTGTGGTCTTCCCCTTTGGTTTAGCGGGCGCTGCGATTGCGACCATGATGTCGCAGGCGGTGACTGGGCTTTTGTGTTTGCAGCACTTTTTCAGTCCTCGCACTCAGTTAAGGATAGACCTTGAGCAGATGAAGCTTAAGCTCGACAATTGCTTGAACATAGCCCGAGTGGGTTTACCCAGCTTTTTGATGAACCTTTATTTGTCGATAGTGTTAACCCTGCATAACACAGCTTTTTTGTGGGTGGGCGGCCCCTTACACGTGGCAGCCTATGGCGTAGTCAGTTACACAGAAGCATTCTTCTATTTGATTTTCGAAGGTATTGCCCTCGGCACGCAGCCAATTTATAGCTTTAATGCGGGCGCTGGGCGTTTCGATAGGGTTAAGCAAGCACGTAATATTGCCTTTGGCATGACGCTGCTCACCGCAGCCTTGGGCTTAGCGCTGATTTATTCTCGCCCTGAATGGCTAGTGTATTTGTTTGCCGGCGATAATCAGAACCTAACGCCCGTGGCGATTGAAGGTATGCGCTGGTATTTCTGGGGCTTACCGATGGAAGGCTTAATCTTAGTCGGTGCGAGTTTCTTCCAAGCGATTAATTGCTCGAAACAAGCCTCTATGCTGACCGGCGCGAAACTTATCCTGATCGCTGCGATTATCTACTGCTTCGCTTGGATGTTTGGCGTGATTGGTGTGTGGGTATCGCTCGCAACCTGTAGCACTATTCTGACGATATGGATGTTCTACGCCATGAAGCGAGTCGAGGCGCGGCTGCAATAACTCTGTTTTGCTTGGGTCTTGGTTTTGCCAGCTTTTTTGCGTGCGCTGATGATGAGGGAAGAGGGCAAAAGAAGGCGAAAGACGCGGCCAGACAAGCGGTAAGAATAGATATATGAACAGCGGACATAAGTAGTTAGTTTTCCCTGAGTTTCATAATCGATTTTACAATTGATTTCACCATTAATTTCACGATTGTTTTCAGTATCGGGGCGATTCATGGCCCCGATTGACATTCAACGACTATCTTTCTGCGCCAAACATGACTTAGGGCTAGCGTGGGATGATGGCCTCTGATACATTTCGCTGGTTTAATCTGCTATCAAAAATGACGCCGTCAAGCGGGCGGTTTTTTCGAGGTCATAACCCTCAGAAAACCGGCTAGATTCGCTTTGAAACTCGGGTCAGTTGATCGTCGATATAACTGGGTATTGAGCCGAATGACTCGCTCGTTGATTTTAGTAACTTATGTTTTATGAGGCCCTTATGCGCACCACTGCAGTCATTTCTATGCTGTTGCTTGGCGTGTTAACCACTGTTAATGCCAGTGCCAAAGAGAATGAGTTAGTGTTTGCCAGCGACTTTGAAGGCAATCGTTTATCTCAACCTTGGTCGTGGATCATGGGTTGTCAATTTGAAGGCGCAGAACCCCACAGTGGTGAAAGTGCGCTGTTATGTGCCGAAGGTAATAGCAGCATAGTCAGCAAGTACCCCATTTCTGAAGCGGGTCTATTGGAGTTTTGGGTTAAAACCCAAAATACTCAAACCCAGTATCGAATCAATGTATTAACCTCACCAGTATTAAAACTCGATGCCCAGTGGCAGCATGTTGCCTTAATCGATATCACTCCGGGTGCGAACGAGTATTTAGCACACAGAGTCTCTATCGACGATCCGAGCCGCCAGTATATTCGCCTCGACATTGAGTCCATTAATGGCCCCATCAGTCTGGATGATTTGAGCTTAGATAAAATTCGCCTCGATATGGCCCTGCAAAAAAATGAGCAGAAAATTATCGGTGGCATCTTAGATAAGCTTAAAGCTGACAAGAACTACGAAGTGCAGTCTGAGTCGTTCCGCACCTTAGGTAAAAATTACGCCGCCCAGCTTGAGAGCCAAAGACAATACCTAGAATACTCGAATGCCATCTATTCCAGTATCACCTTTGTGTTGGCGACCTCTGAGCGCAACAAGATGTCTAACCCTATGGGATATAACACCTTTAGGTCGGTGCTATCCGACACTAAACGTGTGGCATCACCTATCCAGCAGGCACGCTTGGGTTCTATGGTGAAACCCTTTGGCGATTTAGCCACCGCGACCTTAAATGTGGTCAGTGCCGGTGCTTATTCCGCCTTTGCCGAACCTTTTAAATCATTCTTGGCCGCGACCTTCGATCGCTCCAACTATGACAACAGCGACTTGAGCCGTAGCGATAAAAAGTTTGCCGAAGAAAATGGTCTGAAAATTTATCAGCAGGCCGAACGCTTTATGTCTGAAATCGAAAAAGAGCTGCAACAAGTCACGGCACTAGATAATGACTTAGTTAGCATGCAGAAGAACTTAGATACGTTCCGTAAGGATCTCGATAAGCATCTACGCGGCTATTTACAGCATGCAGGCATTGCTCGCACGCCTGAAAACTACAGCCGAGTGATGAGTAAAGACGAGCAGACTCGAGCACTTGTGATTACTGAGGCGAGTGCCAATATCAGCGCTAAAGCAGAAGCCTTACTAGCTTCGAATAGCAATGCTGAACTGGTGCAGTACATGATTAAAACCACTGAGAAGATTGATGAATTTCAAGAGTTTAAGGAGCGTTTTAACCAGATCACCTCGGCCATGCTAACCTTCTACGACAAATTTGAGCGCTCAATTGCCACTGAACAAAACCCCTTCACCGACCCAAGCGATCGCGCCGTATGGGAGCAACACGCCCAAAGTGCTCGTAACTATATTCGCCAGTCGAAGGAAGCGTTCACTAAAGCCTTTATGTAACGGATTGTTGTGAAAACATCGACTGAGCCTTTTTCATCGAAATGGCAGCGCAAATCTTTTTCGCTGCCATTTTTTATATCCTCATTTTGCCAAAGCGCTCGTTTAATAAGCCATTTTAATCTGAGCGTGTTGTGGGTAATCCTAAAGTGCATTATGTTGTCGATCTAGAATAGTTAGTTGTTTGGTTTTATCAGTGATGGAGTTGTTGACATGGAGTTTCAGGCTATCCCAATTATGCGGATTTTTGATGAAGATAAAGCCAAAGAGTTTTATCTTGGTTTTCTTGGCATGGAGTTAGATTGGGAACATCGTTTTGAAGAGGGTTACCCTATTTATATGCAAGTGTCGCTTGGCGATTTTGTTCTACACCTAAGTGAACATTCCGGTGACTGCACGCCTGGCAGTAAGGTTTTCGTTAATGTCAGCAACCTAGATAAACTTTTTACACAAATTACTGCAATGCCATACAAATATAATAAGCCAAGCATTGAAGAGGCAACTTGGGGGGCGAGGTGTTTCACTGTGACAGATCCATTTTCAAATAAGATATTGTTTAATGAATCATCGGATACATAACAAACAAATGTTGTCGCCAGCAAAAAGTGCCGGCTGCAACGTCAACCCGCCGCGCAGCTTTTCGTGCTAAATCTGGGCGTTAAATGTATGCATATCGAACGCACATTTTTCTATTACGAAAGAAGCCGTAAACAACAAGCCAAAGTGCTCGTTTTCAATATGCTATTTTTGCCGCTTATCCTTTGGCTTATTTGGATGTTGATTTCAAAAAATGAGCCTTTTTATGACGAATTCTTGTTTTATATAAAATATATTGTTGTTGGGTCAGAGCTTGTACTATTGTTGCTAGCAGCATGGTTACTTACTCATCCGGCAAAATTTTATATCAAGCTTACAAATTCTGAGTTGAGCTCATTTCATCCTACTTTTAAAGAATGGACGTTCAGCGTCAATCCGCAAGACATTATTGAAATTGAACACAGTACAGATATAGGCGCAAACGCTAGCCTCATTTCAGTGAAAATGAATAATGGTTCATCAGTTTTATTGAGTCCCAACTATCCATATAAGCGAAGCGAACTATACGATGCATTGCGATTGGTTAATCCAAATATAAAAACGCCCAAGAACACTTGGTCGTTCCCTTATAAAAAGTAAAAAATCAATTATTGACTGGCCTAGCTTAAAAATGGGATGTCATGTCCTGCAACTCACTGTAACCTTGCTTATCCAAATCAATCACTGCCCATTTGTTTTATTGGGTGGGCATGTCTTAAATACATCAATTTTTTAATGAGTTAGCTCATCTTTATGCATCAACTTTAGCCCTTCAACTTTTAATGACTCTAATTTAAGCAATTTTTGCTCGTACAAGTTGTAGACAAACCAAAAGTGCATTATGTTGTTGATCTAAAATGGATGGTCAGATTTTTGCTGAAATCACACAGAATTATGGACACTACCATATCTTAAGTTCGCTCTACGATGGAGTTCATAGACTTCACAACCTAACAATGGCTCAGTTCTATTAAGCACTGCGCCAAAACGTTCAAAGTAGTCTTCATTAACTTGTTTTGCACTGATAAGTGGTACTTCAATACTGACATCTACACGACCTTTACGTATCAACGCAGGGTCAAGATGATCAAGATGATTTGTAGTCATTATGACAAGGCAGTCATCAAGAGGAATGACGCCGTCTAACGCGTTTAGTACGCCACCTAAAGTGAGTGGTGGGTTGTCTACATTGCTTTCAGCTGTACGTGATACCGTAGCCTTTACACAATCACAGTCCTCTATTAACAACATAGCTCCGGGCGCTACCTTTCTAATCGCCTTATGAATAGTGGCATCATTGACAGTCGATAGATTCAATATGTATAGATCGCGATGATACTCAACCGCTAAGGCCCTCGCTATGCCCGTCTTACCCGTGCCCGTTTTTCCATGTAGCAGTATGGTTAGCTTACTGACAACCGATTTTCCCCGACTGGCGAAGTTATCAACTTCCCTCATCAACTCCTGCTTAAACCCTTGATCTAGCACCAATTCACTAAAACCCGATGATTTCAATGTGCCGTAGCGACACCATTCGGTTTCCTCGAAGATATTCACTTTTGGCTCAGTAGAGATGTCCCCACGAGTGTCTTCTAAAAAACGATGTAGTTTATCTTTTGCCCACCAGGGTGCACTTACAGTAATCGAATCGTATGCCATAGTACTATCGACCTTAGTACGGCTAGCCAACATGAAACAACCAGCGTATTTAAACAGGTGCATACCGTAGCCAATAGACTTAACACTGACACGCCCGTCGTAACTCGCACTATAGTCAAAGTACACAGCCTCAGAGATAGAGCGTGAAAAAAACGGAATAGTAGTATTACTGATCAAAAAGGACAGTTTATTGAATACCTCTGTGCGCGCCTGATGGCTATCGTCGATAGTGAGCCGCAAAAACAGTAGGCAACTGAGCCAACTTAACAGTTTCGCGGGGACATCTTTTAGCATGTAGCCTACTAGCCCAATTAACGTAAATGTTAATACTCCAACAATGACAGCCGTCAACAAAAGATCGCCATTGGTGAGCGCCTTTATTTGTAGTAATACCTCGTTCATTTACTCACCTTTACTATAAATGCCAAATAGATATAGTCGAGAATACGACCAGCCGCGTAGAGGATACTCGCAAGGCATCCTCAGTATTGCGCTATCGCACTTGGTTAAAGCGACTTGATAAAGATCCCTTACTTATCACTAGCTATTGCTTTGGCTGCGGCGCTTATCAAAGAGCAGGACGGCGCGGTCTTGCATCCACTGATTGACTTGCACAGCATCCGTGTTTAACAGCCCGTTCGCCATCTGATGCTAACGTTTAAATAAGAAAGCCGCCAATAAAGGTCGGCTTTCGTGTTTCGATTGTCCCGTAACCTTTGTGTTTTCTTGGTTACATTAAATCTTGAGGTATTACAGCAAATATACGTTCAAGCTGCAGGCGCCGTGAGCACCGACGACGAGGGCTTGTTCGATATCGGCGGTTTTTGAGGGACCCGCGATAAACACCCCGAACTCACCTGAGGCTAGCGTGATTTCTTTTGCCGCTTGATGCATGTTCGGCACAATTTTATCGGTTGGTAGGGCTAAGATCAGGTTTTCGCAGATAAAAGGTGTCACTCTGTGGCCTAGATTCTTATTGTTCACCCAGATGGCGCCGTTTTCGGCAACGCCAATTTCACCTGGAATTACCGCATAATCTATGTCTCTTAGCTCATGGGCGGTGGGTGGAACTTCGCGGTTTGCCGTCACGCCATCAACTAAAGAGATCACCTGCAACCCTTGGGCGATGAGTTCATCGACTTTGGCTTGTAGGGCTTGGACGCCACCATCTTTATGCAACGTACCCGCGACCGTATTGAGGTTGGTCTCGAACTGGCCGACGAGATTTTCGACTCTTGGCGTCACATCTATGCTTGGCATAGGATGATTGGTTAAGGCCGACAGTTTGAGCGCATTGAGAATTTCAAGTTTACTAGACATCTTATAGGCTCCTGTGTTTCTTAAACCAAGCTTCGAAGCTGGAGTTCGGGGCGACGGGCAGCTCACGGTATTTACCCCATGCACCGCTAAAGGGTTTTAACAGACTGCCCGGTAGAATGCGCAGCGCGGTTCTCGCCACACTCATAGAGCAATTCAGCATGGTTTCACTTGCCATAAATTTACCCACTAATGGCATATAACTATTTTTGCCATAAGGGAGTTTTCCGGCTTCGGCTTTAAGGCGTCTGTGGTGGAAAATAATCTTATCGAGCGGCACTTTTGTTGGGCAGACATAGGTACAGCTGCCACACAAGGTACAGGCCCAGGCAATCGAGTTAGTGTCATCAATCTTAGCGCCTACTGCGATACCAATGGGGCCTGGAATGGTGTAGTTGTAGCTGTAACCGCCGGAGCGACGATACACAGGGCAGGTATTGAGGCAACCACCACAACGGATACACTTCAATGATTCTGCAAGGATTTTATCCTTAAGCATCTCAGTGCGACCATTGTCGACAATAATAATATGCATCTCGCCAGCAGGCTGTGGACCACGGTAAAAGGCGCTATAAGTCGTAACAGGTTGACCCGTAGCGTTACGTGCTAAGGTACGCAGCAAAACGGCGGCACTGTCCACATCGGGCACCACTTTGTCGATCCCCATTGAATGCAACTGCAGTTTAGGCAAGTTAGCCCCCATGTCGGCGTTGCCTTCGTTGGTACAAACCACCACGGCGCCTTTGTCAGCAATCGCCATGTTCACGCCTGTCATCGCTGCATCGGCAGTAAGGAATTTTTCTCGTAAATGTGCGCGGGCGGCACGGGTTAAATACAAGGGATCGGCTGCCCCTGCTTTAGTGCCGAGTTTCTCATGGAAGAGGTCGCCAACTTCTTCTTTTTTCATGTGAATAGCGGGCACCACTATGTGTGATGGCGGCATTTTGGCGAGCTGAATAATCCGCTCGCCCAAGTCAGTATCTATGACTTCAATACCACGTTGTTCTAAGTACGGATTGAGGTGACATTCCTCGGTCAGCATTGACTTAGACTTCACTAATTTTTTGACATTATGGCGCGATAAAATGTCATGCACGATACGATTATGTTCGGCGCCATCTTTTGCCCAATGGACTTGTATGCCGTTGGCGATACAGTTTTGCTCAAAGGTTTCGAGGTATTGGGCAAGATTTGTGAGCGTATGGAGCTTAATTTCTGAGCCTAACTGACGCAGCTGTTCCCACTCTGGGATACTACCCGCGGCGCGGTCGCGTTTTTCTCTGAGCATCCACAGCGCTTTTGAATGCCAGTCGACACGGGTTTCGTCGCGGCAGAAAATATCGGCTTTATGGGCATGGACCTGTGAGCCTTGACTAGCATCGTGATTATGATTGTAAGCCATGGTGAGTCTCCTAAAGCGCGGCGTTCAGCACTTGCGCTATGTGGCGAATTTCAATCGGCAATTGCTGTCTGCGGATCATGCCATCGAGGTGCAACAGGCATGAAGGATCAAAACCTACGACATACTCTGCACCCGTTGCCGCGTGGGCTTGGGCCTTGTCTTTGCCCATTTTGGCTGACACTGCGCCCTCATCGACGGCGAACGTACCGCCAAAGCCACAGCATTCGTCACGACGGTCGGGATAGACTATGTCTATACCCGCAATATTGGCGAGCACGGCTTCGACTTTGTTAAATCTTGGCCCCATCTGCTCGCTTGGTGTCGCAAGGCTTAACATGCGAATACCATGGCAACTCAGTTGCAGGCTTACCTTGTGCGCGAAGGGCTTGGTAAAGGCGGGGATCGGCGCGATATCGTGCAAAAATTCTGTCAGTTCATAGAGCTTGTTGATCACAGCTTGCGCTTCAGGGCTGCTATCAAACTCGTGGAAGTTTTCTTTGGCGGCCACTAAGCAAGAGGCGGCTGGGCAAACAATAGCGTCGCATTCCACTCCCTTAAAGGCGTTGAGCAATTTAAGGGTGGTACTGCGCGCTGCATCGAAGCAACCCGAGTTTGTCATCGGCTGGCCACAACATGTTTGACCCGCGGGTAGAATCACTTGGTGCCCAAGTTTCTCTAATAATTCCAAGGTGGCAATAGCAACCTCTGGCATCATTTGATTGACTAGACACGGGATGAAAAGGGCGATTTTCATTGTGTTTTCTCTTTCTTGTTAGTGAACGACATTGCCTTGCATTGTGCCCCCAAAGTCCACACAAATGCTAAGGTAGTTGATCAAATATAGGCCTATCTAAAGTAAATAAGTAGCCCTAATTTAGTAAATGAGCTTGTAGATTTTTGCAAAAATGAGAATATTTTAAGTTTATGATTTTAATTGCTTTATTATGGTTTGATTTTGTAATTTAGCTACAAGTTGAAGCGTGTCGGCCGATAAATGAGAATAGTTGTATTCTAAAGAAAAACGGGGCTACTTTGAGCCCCGTTTAGTCAGTGTTTTAGCGGCTGCACTCTTCGAGTAGATAAGCCAAATGGCGATAGGAAATGCCACTGTGTTGAGTCAAACCGACCTCACACATACGGTTGGCGTAATAGCCTTCCTTAATCTCGACAGGAATGAGCTTTTTGATATTACGCAGTGCACTGGCGTTGATTTCTGGTTTATACAAGCCTTTTTCACCCGCGTAACCACAGCAGTCAATTCCCGCAGGTTTAAGCACTTGGGCTGAGCACGCATCGGCAATCGCCTGCATCTTAGGCTCAAGTTTCATCTTGCGGGCGCTACAACCTAAGTGCAGTGCTAAATTGACTTTTTTGCTGATGTTGAGCTTAGTTAGCAAGTTGTCGTGCATAAACTCAACTAAGTCGATAATTTGTACTTTGGGGTTACCCGTGAGGGTGCGATAGGTACAAGACAGTGCATCGACGACCACAGGCAACTTGCCGCCGTTGGTCATTTTGCTCACCGCATCGATAAGCTCCTGGCGTTTGGCATCGGCATTTTTAAAGTCGCCCTTAGACTCCCACATTTGACCACAGCACAAATCGCGGGTCTTTTCAGGGGTAATCACGTTATAACCTGCGCGTTCCAGCAGGGTGACGACGACTTCGGGCAGAGTGCGGTTATCGGGATCTTTTGGCGTTGGGCCAAAGGTTCTGCCGCCACAAGCAGGGAAGTAGACCACAGTTTCTTGGCCCACTTTTGCAGGGGAGGGGTTTGGCAGTTTGCCGCCTTTGGGGAAATCCGGATTCCAATAGGGCACTTCTTTTGAAATCAAACGGCCGGTTTTCATTAGCGCATTGGTGATGCCATCGCCAGTGATTTTATGGATAACCCCGAGCATGTCAAAACCTGAGCTGATCACTTGGTTGACCGCGCCAAAATGTTTGGCTTGGAAATCTAAGACTTTTTGCTCAGTGGTCGTGATGTATGGCGTGCGCAACTTACGCACCAATTGGCCCATGCTGTTGTCAACCGGGCAGGCAATAGTACAAAGCTGACAGGCGGCGCAGGTATCAACCACATCGTACTTAGCGGCGGCGCGCATTTCGGCTGCGGCGGCTTTATCACCGGATTGCTCTAAGCGTTCGATTTCACGCAAAGTGGCGATACGCTGGCGCGGCGAGAAGTTCAGCGCCGATGTTGGACAGGTTTTTTCGCAGAAACCACATTCGATGCACTTATCGACAAAATCATCGACCACAGGGCAGGGCTTGATGTTTTTAACGTGGACATTGCTATCATCGTTGAGGATAACACCTGGGTTTAAGATACCATTAGGATCAAACACTTGCTTGATACTTTTCATCAGGGTGTAGGCATCTTGCCCCCATTCTTTTTCGACAAACGGCGCCACAGCACGGCCAGTGCCATGCTCGGCTTTCATTGAACCGTCGTACTTATTAATCACCATATCGGCAATATCGTTCATAAAGGCATGGAAGCGGTCGATATCGGCTTGGGTAGAGAAAGTCGGCGTAATAATAAAGTGGAAGTTACCCGCTAGGGCATGGCCATAGATACAGCCTTCAGGGTAACCATGTTTATGGAAAAGCTCAGTAATATCGTGTGCTGCTGCCGCTAGATGCTCGAGTTCGAAGGCTACGTCTTCGATAATGACCGAGGTGCCCTTTGGCCGCTCGCCACCCACAATGGGGAATAAGCCTTTACGCATTGCCCAATACTTGTCACAAACTGCTGGGTTAGTACTAAATTCCATTGGGCGAATAAAGTCAAAGCCGGCGAGTTTCGCGGTGACATCTTGGGTATAAGCCTCGAGGGTTTGCGCGTCATCGGCACGGGATTCGATAAGCAAAATAGCGGATAATGCGGGCAATTCCGATAACCAGTCCGGCATACCAGGCTTACCCGTTACCGCTTTGATAGATGGCCAGTCTAGGAGCTCAGCCGCTGCAACGCTCTCACCGTTGATCAATGGAATCGCGCGGGCGGCATCTTCCATATTGTGGAATACGGCCATGGCCGAGGCTTTAAATTTAGCCTCATTGACTGTGTTGTAGGTGACTTCGTTAATGAAGGCTAAAGTACCTTCCATACCCACCATTAAATGATTAATGATGTCGAAGGGATCGGTAAAATCGAGTAACGAGTTGATACCATAGCCAGTGGTATTCTTGATCGAATATTTTTTACGAATACGGTCCGCCAATACCGCATTATGGCGAGTCATATGTGACAGTTCTTTAATCGCATCGAGTAGTTTGCCGTGGGTTTTAGCAAATTCAGCCTTTGATTTCTCACAGCCAGTATCTAGCTCTGTACCATCGACAAAAAGCAGCTTTGCAGAGGCGATCGTTTGGTAACTGTTTTGGGCAGTGCCGCAGCACATACCTGAAGCATTATTGGCAACAATACCGCCAATCTTAGCCGAGGCAATGGTCGCAGGATCGGGGCCAATTTTGCGGTTAAGTGGCGCCAATACGGCATTGGCATCGGAACCAATGACAGCGGCACCTAAGGTAATTTGTTTGGCATCGCTACTGACTTCAATCTTTCTAAAACCATCATGACCAAGAATGAGCAGTATGCCCTCACCGATAGCTTGGCCCGATAAACTGGTGCCTGCTGCTCTAAAAGTCACGGGCGCATTATGCTTCCTGGCTACCGCTAAGGTCTGTTTAACTTGCTCTAGGGTCTCGGCATGGACTACGACTTCTGGGACGATTCTGAAGTAACTCGCATCGGTGGACCAAGCAAAACGACGGACGGGATCATCCGTGACAGGGTGGTCGCCTAATTGCACTCTTAGATCATCGATGACCAATTTGTAGTTAATCGACATTGCATTGCTCTCTTTGTAAACTGACAGAAGTCGAAGTCATAGGTAGTGACTTCGACTGCTCAATTAAATCAATGAATTAGAAACCACCCCATAGGGTTGCAATGGTTCCTGCCAATAGGGCATAACCGATGGCAACTGGCATAGTCTTACGGATAATTTCTGATTCTCTACCCGCCATACCCACCACAGTGGCAGCGGCTACTACGTTCATTACGCACATCATGTTACCGGCGTTCGCACCTATACCTTGTAGTGCCAAAACCAATGTGTGATTCATGCCAACATTGTCAGCCACACTGTATTGCAGACTGGAGAACATCATGTTCGAGAAAGTGGCTGAACCTGATAAGAAGGCACCAAAAATCCCTACTATAGGCGCCACCCATGCCCAAACCGCCCCCATTGACTGGCCCAGCATATCGGCTAGGGCAACTGGCATAGAGGCAAGACCTGCACCATTAGCACCTGAGTTTAAGAAGATTTTCACCATAGGCACCGAAGCACCTAATGAAATAATGGTGGGTAACATGGACTTACATGACACACCGACCGTTTGCTTAATCGCAGGACTTTTCATTTTGAACAGGAAGAAACCGAGAATACACACGGCGACGAAGAAGGCGCCTGGGGCGTATAGCGTCGCGAAGCTGGCCTTAAGTTCGGTGCCCATTAAACCTGTCCAGCTGATATTGAAGCTTGATAACCAGGCTTTAAGCGGCATAACTGTACGAGATAACACTAACAGCGCAGCCATGATGATATAGGGCGTCCAAGCGGCTATTTGTGAGAATTTGGCTGTGGCTTCAACCTTGACTCCCTCTTGACTGTCATTTTCGGCAAAATCATTCCAAGGGGTTTTAGGAAGCAAATAACCTTTGCGCGCAACAGGGATCACCAGTGCCATACCGATTAATGCACCGATAACCGCTGGGAATTCAGGGCCTGCGAGGTAGTTGATGATCCATGCGGGGACAGTAAACGAAAGGCCTGCAAAAATCGCAAATTTCCAAATCGCTAAGCCTTCCTTAAAGGATTTATTACGACCAAAGAATCCGGTCAGCATAGTCACCATGACCAGCGGGATTAATGAACCTGTGATTAAGTCGATAGTGATCATATGCATGACGATATATTGCGCGTAACCAGCATAGTTACCGCCATGTGCCGCAAATTGCTCCGCAGCCATGCTTACGCCACCTTGGATCAGACCCTGTTCCATCCCAAAGAGCACTGGTAAGCCTATCGCTCCAAATGATACGCAGGCTGAGTCGGCAATCAAAGCAACAACCGCAGCGGCAACCGGTGGTACGCCCAGCAGTACAAGCAGCGGTGCGCCAATCGCGGCGGGTGTACCAAAGCCTGCACTGCCTTCGATAAAGGCGCCAAATAACCAACAAATGATGATCACTTGCACCCGGGCATCGGCACTGATGTTAGTAAAGCCAGCGCGGATAGTGTCCATTGCACCTGAGTATTTCAGGGTATTGAGCAGAAATACCGCACCGAAGATGATGGTTAATGGAGTGATGGCTGATAGCAGTCCCTCGAGGACCGATGCCGCCAGTAATGTGGTATCCATTTGCCAAATAAACACAGCGGCGAGCGCAGTGACTACCATGGATATGGGCATAGCCTTTGATGCAGGCATTCTGAGTAACACTAAAAATAGCATTACGCTGAGCACTGGCGTCAAGCTGGCGAGGAGTTGAAGTATTGTCATGCTTGCCTCTTCATAAAGTGGTCTGTCTTATTATTGATATTAGGATTTTTCATCTGCCTTCATGTCGACTTCCCAGACCAATAAATCAGCAGTTAATACTGCAAGTACTTACGGTCTCGACATTCTGTGTTGTGTACTAGACGCTATTGTGGGCTTGACTAATATGATCTAGATCATCTTGGCTGCTATATGAAATGCTAATTTACAGTGCTGCGGGGTGCTTCTCTCAGGGGATTTTCTTATATGTGACAATGATCACTTAGACTCTTGGATGTATATCTACTTTGGTTATATAAAATTGAGTTTGTTGTTTTTCTGGTTATTAAAAGTAGAGCTATCACTCATATTTATCGTCATTATTGCAATTAACTGATCCATTTATTTCATTAATAGACTCTTAATGTTTTTTTAAGACATTTTTAAGGTGTGATTAAGATCACGTAAGGCGACGCCGTTGAATTAGAAAAATTGTACTGAAGTTTATCAAGTAATTATTTTTATTGATTAAATTTATGGTTAGCTGATGTTTTTTTTATAGTGATGCAGATCACCTTTTTTAAAGTCGAAATTTTATTGTGATGTAAGTCACTTAATTAAATTTACTTTAATTTGAAATTAAATAACCGTTATTTAAGTCACTTTCAGTTTTTTGAACAGCGGGATACTTCTCTTTCTACGAACTCAAAGAGAACTTCTCGTCTTTAGTCGCCATTTTTATGGGAATATTTACAAAATAAAAAAGAGACGGAATACGTCTCTTTAATAGGGTAATTGGGTAAGTTATAGAAATAGGACCCATTATGGGAAATAGGACAAATAAGCGCTGGCTTAAAACAACTTGCTGCCCCAGCCTAATTTTGTTCGCAGCACGTGGAAATAATTGTGACCTTTAGGATGAATAAGCCGTAAACGTTCAGAGCTGCGGCGCACTATGATTTCATCGCCCGGTAACACGGCTAAATGCACATGGCCATCACAGCTGACTTCGAGGTTTTCGCCATTTTCGGGTGACACAACCATTTTTATCGTGCTGCAGGCATCGACGACAATCGGGCGACACGACAAAGTGTGCGGGAACATAGGCACTAAGATCAGGGCCTGTAAATTAGGCGTCAGGATAGCGCCGCCAGCGGAGAGGGCATAAGCCGTTGAACCGGTAGGCGTTGACACTATCATGCCGTCGGCACGCTGGCTGTACATGAACTGATCGTCAATATAGACCTCAAACTCAATCATGTGGGCAATTTTACCCGGATGGAGTACGGCTTCGTTGACGGCGGTATTGCTCGCCTTGAGCATACCGTGGCGATAGACTTCGGCTTCGAGTAAGAATCTGTGCTCGGTATCGAACTCACCGTCGAGTACCTTAGCGAGCGCTTCTTCAAAGGCATCGGGCGGCAGGTCGGTTAAGAAGCCTAAATTGCCGCGGTTAACGCCAATCACGCCTAAATCGAAGCGGGCTAATACCCTAGCTGCGCCAAGCATGTTACCGTCACCACCGACGACTATGGCTAAGTCGCAGCGCGCGCCAATTTCTAGCAAATCGACCGCCTCGATATTGGGCCCTAGTTCGGTAGCAACACGCTCTTCCACTAAGACTTCAAAGCCTTGCATTGTCAGCCAATGATGCAGACGTTTTAAGGTTTGGTTGGTCCCTTGGTGATGAGGTTTGCCGATAAGGCCGATAGTATGAAACTTTGTGGTCATATTTATGCTAGATCTGGCCTTAGGCCTTGAAACGTCAAAATTGATCCCCATAATATGCCCAGAGTATTTCAGAAACAAAGCATTTTTAGCTGGAGTGAAAATGAGCAACGAATCGATTAAAGCAGAACAGGATCTGATCCAAGAGGGTGTAGAGTCTGAAGTATCTACCGCAGAAGCAAGTCTGATCGATGAGCTTACCCAGGCCAATTTCCGTATTGAAGAGCTGGAACAGTTACTCGCTGAAGCTTTGGCGAAAGTTGAAGAGCAGAAGGATTCAGTTATCCGCGCCGCAGCCGAAGTCGACAATATTCGTCGTCGTGCTGCAATGGATGTGGAAAAGGCGAACAAGTTTGCCTTGGAAAAGTTCGCCAATGAACTTTTGCCAGTACTTGATAACATGGAGCGCGCATTGATGGGGACTAACCCTGAAGATGAAGCGACGAAAGCGATTTATCAAGGTGTTGAGTTAACTCAAAAAAGCTTACTCACTGCGGTGGCTAAATTTGGTGTTAAGCAGATTGATCCACAAGGTCAGTCATTTAACCCTGATCAACATCAAGCTATTGGTATGCAGCCAAGTGCCGAGTTCCCTGCGAACACTGTGATGTTGGTGATGCAAAAGGGTTATGAGCTGAACAGTCGCTTGCTGCGCCCTGCTATGGTAATGGTGTCACAGGGTGGCCCTAACCAAGAAAGTGCAACGATAGATATCGAAGCTTAAGCTTTATTGGAACAGCCGCTGTTCTAACAGACAGCAACAAAAAAGGACTGCAATTGCAGTCCTTTTTTTATGGGCGAAATCTGAATCGGCAAACAGAATCGGTCAGCAGTACTTGACCGAGTTCTCGCTCTTACGCCATCTATTGAATCACTTATTGCGCTAGATAAGCATTGATTTGCGCAAGTATGCCTTCGGCATCCAGTTGCAAGTCATGGGTAACTTCCTCGGGTGAGCCATGTTTGATAAATTCATCAGGCAAACCAATCTGAAGCACGTCCTTGGGCATTCGCAGCTTTTGAAGCTGTTCAAGTACGCCAGTACCTGCGCCGCCCATGATGGCATTTTCCTCCACAGTGACGAGCACTTCGTGGGTTTGCGCCATCTCTTTGACTAAATCAACATCGAGCGGTTTTACAAAGCGCATATCGACAACCGTTGCATCTAAGCTTTCGGCAGCGGTTAACGCCGAGGCTAACAAGGTGCCAAAGTTGAGAATGGCAATGCGTTTGCCCACACGTTTGATCACGCCTTTACCAATCGGTAATGCCGTCATCGCTTCGACTTGCATCGCTCCCGTGGCGCTGCCCCTTGGATAACGCACTGCACTTGGACCCGCATCATAGCAATAGCCAGTGTAGAGCATTTGACGACATTCATTTTCGTCCGACGGCGCCATGATCACCATGTTGGGGATGCAACGCATAAAGCTTAAATCGAATGCACCTTGGTGAGTTGGACCATCGGCACCGACAATACCGCCGCGATCGATAGCGAACAATACCGGTAATTGCTGTAGCGCCACATCATGAATAAGTTGATCGTAGGCGCGTTGCAGGAAGGTCGAGTAAATCGCCACCACAGGCTTAAAGCCTTCACAGGCAAAACCTGCGGCTAAAGTCACTGCATGCTGCTCGGCAATCGCCGCATCGAAATATTGTTTCGGGAAACGCTGGGAAAACTCCACCATGCCCGAGCCTTCGCGCATCGCAGGCGTAATCGCTAACACTTTCTCATCTTGCTCGGCTATGTCGCATAACCATTTACCAAAGACTTGAGAAAAGGTCGGCAAACCGGGTTTGGTGGCCGGCTTTTTAAACAGCGACGGATCAAACTTAGGTACGGCATGCCAACCGATAGGATCTTTTTCAGCAGGTTCATAACCACGACCTTTCTTCGTCATGATGTGCAGCACCTGTGGACCTTTCAGATTGCGCATATTACGCATGGTCTCGACCAGAGCATCAACATCGTGGCCGTCGATAGGACCGATATAGTTGAAACCTAACTCCTCAAATAGCGTGCCAGGAACGACCATGCCCTTGAGGTGTTCCTCAGTGCGTTTGGCCATTTCTTTGATAACGGGCATGCCTTTCAATACTTTCTTGCCGCCTTCGCGCAGCGTAGTGTAGAAACGGCCTGACATCAGTTGGGCTAAATGGTTATTGAGGGCGCCGACATTTTCAGAGATCGACATTTCGTTGTCGTTCAATACCACGAGCATGTCATTGTGCAAGTCGCCAGCGTGGTTCATGGCTTCAAACACCATGCCGCCTGTCATGGCGCCATCGCCGATCACGGCAACGACTTTACGACCCGCTTGCTCTTTCTCTGCGGCAATCGCCATCGCCAGCGCGGCGCTGATAGACGTGCCTGAATGCCCAACGCTGAAAGTGTCGTATTCACTTTCTTCACGCCATGGGAAAGGATGCAAGCCATCTTTTTGCCTAATGGTGTGCATCTTGTCACGACGACCCGTGAGAATTTTGTGGGGATAAGCCTGATGGCCCACATCCCAAATCAGCCGATCAAAAGGGGTGTTGTAGACATAGTGCAACGCAACAGTGAGTTCCACTGTGCCGAGCCCAGAGGCAAAATGTCCGCTGGACATGCCAACAGACTTAAGAAGGAACTCGCGCAGTTCGTCGGCTACTTGTGGTAAAAGTGCCTGAGGAAGCTGGCGGAGTTCATTGGGGGTGTTGGCCTGCGCCAACACGGGAAACTGAGAAATGTCCAAACTCATAGCGAGATACTTCGACTCTTATTATATTCTTCGCTCAATGATATAGCGGGCGAAGTCTGCAATTAACTGGCTATTGTATGGCAATTTAGCCAGCGCTGATAGTGCCTCTTGGATCAGTTGTTTGGCGGTGTCTTGTGCACCTTGTAGTCCAAGTAGTTGTGGAAACGTACTCTTATTCGATTCAGTATCAGAGCCTTGCGGCTTACCGAGTTCTTCGGTGGTGGCTACTATGTCAAGGATATCGTCTTGTACTTGGAAGGCGAGTCCGACCGCACGGGCAAAATCCATCATAGCAGCATACTGATCTTTTGGCGCGTTTGCGGCGATTAATGCTAACTCAACGGCGCAACTGATAAGGGCGCCAGTTTTCATATTATGTAGCTGAGTTAATGCTTTAAGATCAATATGTTTATCGGTTGAGGCTAAGTCTATCGCTTGGCCGCCACACATGCCACGATAACCTGAGGCTTTTGCTAGTACTCTGACCATAGCGATATGTTGCTCGCTGCTGATCCCAGCTACCGCTTCGGTGACAATTTCAAAGGCTAAGGTCTGCAGTGCATCCCCCGCTAAAATGGCGGTCGCTTCATCAAAGGCGATATGCACAGTGGGCTGACCACGGCGCAGCTCATCATCATCCATGGCGGGTAAATCATCGTGGATCAATGAATAAGCATGGATACATTCAATGGCTGCGGCGCAGGCATCTAATTTTTCGAGCTCGACCCCAAACATGCGTCCGACACTGTATACGAGGAAAGGTCGAATGCGTTTGCCACCCAATAATGCGCCGTAAGTCATGGCGGCTTTTAATTGGGGAGCGGTATCTTCAAGCGTACTAAAACGCTGTTTTAATTGATTATCAACCCGTTGTTGATATTCTTGAATGGCACTGACTAACACGCTTATTCGCCCTCAACGGCATAGGGGGATAGGGGCGCATTTTCATCTTGTTTCAGTAAAATGGCCACTTTTTGTTGGGCTTGTTCGAGTTTTGCTTGGCTATTTCGAACCAGATTGATGCCACGTTCAAATTGTTTTAACGCGTCATCGAGGGAGATATCGCCTTGTTCTAGATCGGCAACAATGCGCTCAAGTTCGCCAAGGGATTCTTCAAAACTGAGATTTTCGGGTTTCTTCGCCACGTTTATGCTTCCTTTGATTTAGCGGACACAAGGTATATCAGGGCGGCTTTAGGGTCAAATTCAGACTAAAGATATTTGCTCAATAGCACGCTTTGTTACTGAAATTTTTTCAGAAAATATAAATTGTCGCTAAACTTGCTTAGTGTGTGTCCGATAACTGACAATAGTATCATCATTTGTATGGTAATTTTTAACTTGATAGACAAGGCTCGCATGTGTGTCGGTGGGATTATCTTATTCAGTGGAACAACTGAGTGTTATTGCTTACCTAGGGTAAGTATTATGTCGTTTATTACGAAAATTGAGGAGCCGTTGTGGATTTAGCAACAGTAATTGGAATTGTGGGTGCCTTTGGTTTTATCCTCGGGGCAATGGCCACCAGCGGCGGTTTAATGATTTTCGTTGATGTACCCTCGATTCTTATTGTTTTCGGTGGGTCCTTCTTCGTGGTGATGATGAAGTTCAATCTTAAACAGTTTTTTAGTGCGGTAAAAATCGCCGCCAAAGCGTTTATTTTTAAGATTGATAAGCCAGAAGATTTGATTGAACAGTCCGTGACTATGGCTGATGCCGCCCGTAAAGGCGGTTTTTTAGCTTTAGAAGAAGCGCAAATTACCAACAGCTTTATGCAAAAAGCCGTCGACATGCTCGTTGATGGTCACGATGGTGAAGTGGTGCGCGCTGCCTTAGAGAAGGATATCGCCCTGACCGAAGAGCGCCATCGTACTGGGATCGGCATTTTTAGAGCCTTCGGTGACGTAGGTCCTGCAATGGGCATGATAGGTACGCTGGTGGGTCTTGTGGCCATGCTGTCAAACATGTCAGATCCTAAATCCATCGGCCCTTCAATGGCGGTGGCCTTGTTAACCACCTTATACGGCGCTATGGTCGCCAACATGGTTTGTCTTCCTATCGCGGATAAGTTAACGCTTAGGATGGGTGAAGAAATGCTGAACCGTAACTTGATTATGGATGCGGTATTGGCGATTCAAGACGGACAAAACCCTCGGGTGATTGAAGGCTTCTTGAAAAATTATCTGGCTGAGAAAAATCGCAAAATAGATACAACGGACGGAGAGTAGCCCATGGCTAAGGCTAAGTGCAACTGTCCACCGGCCGGAGCACCGATGTGGTTGGCGACCTTTGCTGACTTGATGTCGCTGTTGATGTGTTTCTTCGTGTTGTTATTGTCATTTTCCGAAATGGACGTAATGAAGTTTAAGCAGATCGCGGGCTCAATGAAGTATGCCTTTGGTGTGCAAAATAAGGTGGAAGTCAAAGATATCCCGAAGGGGACGTCAGTGATTGCCTTAGAATTTAGACCAGGACGTCCCGATCCCACCCCGATTGAAATAATCAACCAACAAACCAATGAAATGACGGAACCTGTATTGGATTACCAAGCGGGTGAAGACGACAGTGCGGGCGGCGTGCAGCAGCAAAGTGGTTCCCAGCGTGGCGGCGAAGCCACTGCAACAGCGCAGGAAGTGGCTGATGCGGTTAAGGCCGAAGCGGCAGCGGCGCAGGATAAGATCAATCAAGAAGTGAAGAAGATGGCGCAGGAACTCAATAAAGAAATCACCGATGGTGCGATAGAAATTGAGTCCTTAGGTCAGCAGATTATTATCCGTATCCGTGAGAAGGGCTCATTTGCCTCTGGTTCTGGCTTCCTTCAGCCTCGATTTAAACCTGTGGTGCGCTCTGTTGGCGAACTGCTAAAAGATGTGCCAGGGATTATTACGGTATCGGGTTACACGGATGATATGCAAATCAGCGATGAGCTTTATAGCTCTAACTGGGATTTATCCAGTAAACGTGCTGTGGCTGTGGCCCACGAGTTAGTACAAGTTAAAGGCTTTGATTCTAAAAGGATGAAAGTGGTTGGCATGGCGTCTAACAATCCGATAGTGCCAAATGATTCACCGGAGAATCGTGCCCGTAACCGCAGGGTGGAAATTGCCATTGAGCAAGGTAAAGCCAAGGAATCTGATGAAATTCAGGTTGGCAATTCGCCTTAGATAGGCTCAATACGCGCTGTATCTAAAGCCGCAATTCTGTTGCGGCTTTTTTTATTGGACTAATGCAGACTTTTCCCTTTTTAGGTCGCTTGGGTATATAATCCTCCGATTATTCTTTTAACCAATTTTGCTGTTTTAAAATTGCCCGCGGAAATCCCATGAAGTTTATTGTAAAGCTGTACCCAGAAATCATGATGAAGAGCAAGCCTGTACGCATGCGCTTCACCAAAATGCTCGAAACCAACATACGTAATGTGCTCAAAAAAGTCGACGAAGACGCTAAAGTTCAACGTCAGTGGGACCGCATTATGGTGATGGTACCAAAGGATAAGCCAGAATTGGCCCAAGCCTTCGGTGAGCGTTTGGCGTGTATTCCTGGCATTGCTCACGTAGTGCAAGTGGATGAGTACAGCTTTGAATCTGTGGACGATATTTATCAGCAAGTCTTGCCTGTTTACCGTGACCAACTTGCGGGTAAAACCTTTTGCGTGCGAGTGAAGCGCACTGGCGATCACGATTTTAATTCTATCGAAGTGGAGCGTTACGTCGGCGGCGGTTTAAATCAGTTTACCGATGCTTTAGGTGTGCGTTTAAAGAATCCCGATATTACCGTTAACCTTGAAATTGAACGCGATAATCTTTACATGGTCACTAAGCGCATTGAAGGCTTAGGCGGTTTCCCTATGGCGACACAGGAAGATGTGTTGTCCTTGATTTCTGGTGGTTTTGACTCTGGTGTGTCTAGCTATCAATTTATCAAAAAGGGGGCGCGTACCCATTATTGCTTCTTTAATCTGGGCGGCGCGCAGCATGAAATTGGCGTAAAACAAGTGGCTTACCATTTGTGGAAAACCTACGGCGAATCCCACAAGGTTAAGTTTATCTCTGTGCCTTTTGAGCCTGTGGTCGCTGAGATTTTAGAGCGTATCGATAATGGCCAAATGGGCGTTGTGCTCAAGCGTATGATGATGCGCACTGCGGCGCGTATTGCCGACCGTATGGGCATTCAAGCCTTAGTAACCGGTGAAAGTTTAGGCCAAGTATCGAGCCAAACGCTGACCAACTTAAACGTGATTGACCGCTGTACTGAGCTGTTGATTTTACGTCCGCTGATCGCCATGGATAAACAAGACATTATCAACGAGAGCCGTAAAATCGGCACCGAAGATTTTGCCAAGTCTATGCCTGAATATTGTGGCGTGATTTCGCAAAAGCCAACGGTTAAAGCGGTATTAGCGAAAGTTGAAGCGGAAGAGAAGAAGTTCTCTGAAGATTTGATCGATCAAATCATTGCCCAGTCTGTCACTATTGATATCAGGGAGATCGCAGAACAAATGGATACTCGGATTACTGAGACTGAAACGGTCGCCAGTATTGATACCAACCAAGTGGTCATTGATATTCGCGCCCCTGAAGAAGAGGAAAGCAAACCGTTGCAAATTGAAGGCATCGAGATTAAACGTATCCCATTCTTCAAGTTAGCGACTCAATTTGCCGATCTCGATAAGCAAAAAACCTATTTGCTGTATTGTGAGCGTGGGGTGATGAGTAAATTGCAGGCATTGTATTTAATCGAGCAAGGCTACACTAACGTCAAAGTGTATCGCCCATAAATCCATGCAAACTTGCCCACTGACATGTCTTGTCAGTGGGAAGTGCCCATAGAGATTGAATACAAAAAAGCCGCATATCAATGCGGCTTTTTCTTTTGGTCTTCGAGGTGAAAACCTAAATTGGTGTTGTCTTATAAGCTGTTAGGCTTAACGACTTGCTGATTTGATGCGACATCATCTGCGGCAATCAATAGCGTGGCTTCTTGCAGCACTTCTTGGTGCATTTTATTCATTGCAGCAGTTAAGTCTGCAGTGATACTAGCTTGTAAGTCGCTAGTATCGATGACGATTTCGTCAACGAGTACATTAGCACTGGCATTTAAGCTGAGTGCTGAAATTATCGCTAACGCAAACGCTGATTTTAAATTAAACATAGTCGCCTCCGGGCTGACAAATTAAAGCTGTCAGACATTCCCATCACCAACTTTGAGATTGTCCAACTAGGGTGTTTCATAGATATAAGTGTTTCGTGGATACCGCTGTTTCAATGGCGCAAAATTTAACCAAAATCACTGGCCTTTACAAACGATTAAATGTAACAATACGGATTAGAAAAACTAATTAAAAAATGAGACTGAGATCACTATGTCCAGACGATTACCACCGCTTAATGCGGTTAAAGCATTTGAGGCAGCCGCGCGGCATTTGAGCTTTACGCGCGCAGCAGAAGAATTGTTTGTTACGCAGGCTGCGGTGAGCCATCAAATAAAGGCATTAGAAGATTTCCTCGGATTAAAATTATTTCGCCGAAAGAACCGTTCTTTGCTTTTAACCGAAGAAGGACAGAGCTACTTCCTCGACATCAAAGACATCTTTATTCAACTCGCCGATGCTACCGACCGATTACTCGCCCGCAGTGCGATTGGTTCTCTGACGGTCAGTATGTCGCCCAGTTTTGCAATTCAATGGTTAGTGCCGCGTTTGGCAAAGTTCAGTGAGAAAAATCCCGATATCGACGTGCGTATTAAAGCCGTCGATACCGAAGCGAGCTCATTAACCGATGATGTGGATGTCGCGATTTATTATGGTCTAGGCAATTGGCCTGGTCTGCGCGCCGATAAGCTCAGAAACGAAGTGCTCATTCCTGTGTGTTCGCCCATGTTACTCAATGGTCCTAAGCCGCTGTCAAAACCGAGCGATTTAAAATATCACACACTATTACATGATATGAATCGTCACGATTGGCAGGCGTGGTTTAGACAATGTGGGATTAACGATATTAATGTGAACCAAGGCCCCATTTTCAGTCATTCGTCCTTGGTATTGCAGGCGGCGGCCCATGGTCAAGGCGTGGCTTTAGGTTACAGCGTACTGGCGCGTCCCGATATAAAAGCGGGGCGTCTCGTGTGCCCATTCCAAGAAGTCTTGGTCAGTAAAGATGCTTACTACTTGGTTTGCCAGCAGAATCACGCTGAACTTGGTAAGGTCGTCGCGTTTCGCGAATGGATGTTAGATATGTTTGCTGAGGAGTCGCGTAGTGAGTTGTTGCCCGGATAAGCCAAGTTTTGTATTTGAGGGTGAGCCTGCGAGCACAATGATTTTATTGGCCCACGGCGCGGGCGCTAACATGGACTCTGAGTTTATGCAGGCCATGTCGGCGGGGCTTGTGGCTAAGGGCTACCAAGTGATGCGCTTTAATTTTCCCTATATGCAGGCCAATGCCGTCGATGGCAAACGGCGTCCACCGGACCGCACGCCTAAATTGCTCGCGTGTTTTACACAGATGCTCGATACCGCCTATTCACAACCTAAGGTCGAGCGTGTCGTACTGATGGGCAAATCAATGGGCGGACGTATGGCAGCGTTATTAGCCTGCGATCCCGCATTAGCGGCGCGCATCGATAGAGTCATTTGTTTAGGTTACCCCTTTGTGCCACTTAAAGGCGGCGAGCCTAGATTGGAACCTTTGAATGAATGCCAAGTCCCAGTATTAGTCGTACAGGGCGAGCGGGATAAGTTTGGTGGCAAAGAGCAGATCCCAAATTGGCCCTTGAAGGCAGAGATAGGATTGGCTTGGATAACCGACGGTGATCATAGTTTTGTCCCAAGAAAGTCGTCAGGCACCACTGAAGCGGCTAACCTTGCACGTGCCATTGATTTATCTAGCGATTTTATTGGTTAGCTTAATGTTGAGCGAATGAATGTTGAATGAGTTAAGCCCATTCCAGCAGGAGAGTTAAATGCGTAAAGGTCTATTGTTACTCGCCGCCGTGAGCGGATTTTTAGCCGTCGCCTTAGGGGCTTTTGGTGCCCATGGTTTAAAAGCAGTCGCACCACCGGATTTGATTGACGTGTTTAATCTTGGGGTGCAATACCATTTCTACCATACCTTCGCCTTAATCATGGTTGCCTTTTCGGGCCAATGGTTAACCTCACGTTTATTGGATTGGTCGGCGTATTTGTTTATTGCAGGCATAGTGTTGTTTTCTGGCTCGTTATACGGACTGGCATTGTTCGGCACTAAGTGGCTTGGCCCTGTCACGCCGATGGGCGGTGGGTGTTTCTTACTCGGCTGGTTATTATTTGCTGCCGCGGTATGGCGCCATAAAGTCATTGACGGTCACGAGTCTTAATCTCGAACGTTAAGTGTGAGTAAACAGGCTTAGGGCGCACCTAAGCCTTTTTTATTTCTCCAATCGTAATTCAAGGTTCCGCTGTAGGCAAATAGGGCATTTGTGGATTGAAATTGGTATACTGACGCCCAAATTGATAGTCAGCCAATGCTTTGGCTTGGATTTCTCAGGGATCCCCATGAAAAACCTATTTTTATTTTGCCGCGCAGGCTTTGAAAAAGAATGCGCTGCAGAAATCCAACAGCGAGCCGGTGAGCTCAATGTGGGTGGCTTTGTTAAGGCCAACAATAACGACGCCTATGTCGTGTACCAATGTTTTGAAGATGACGCCGCAGATACGTTAGTGAAACAACTGCCTTTAGATTCGCTCATTTTCGCTCGCCAGATGTTTGCTGCCAGCGACTTATTAGTCGACTTGCCTGAAAATGACAGAATAAGCCCAATCTTGGCGGCACTCAGTGACGTCAGCAAAGCGGGTGAAGTGCGGGTTGAAACGCCAGACACTAACGAAGCGAAAGAGCTATCGGCTTTTTGCCGTAAGTTCACTGTGCCTTTACGCCAGCATTTGAAAAAATCTGGCAGTTTGCTCGCGCAGGAAAATCCAAAACGTCCGATTATCCACGTGTGTTTTATCGGACCCGGCCGTGCCTATGTGGGTTATTCCTACAGCAATAACAGCTCGCCACACTTTATGGGTATTCCACGTCTGAAAATGGCGGCGGATGCTCCGAGTCGTTCTAGCCTGAAACTCGATGAAGCCTTTGGCCAATTCGTGCCTAAGGAAGAGCAAGAAGAGCGTATTCGCAGTGGTATGAACTCAGTGGATTTGGGCGCTTGCCCAGGTGGCTGGACTTATCAACTGGTGCGTCGCGGCATGTTTGTCTCGGCTGTCGATAATGGTCCCATGGATGAGAAACTCATGGAAACGGGCCAAGTGAAACATTACCGTGAAGACGGTTTCCGTTTCGAACCACAGCGCAAAAATATCTATTGGCTAGTGTGCGACATGGTTGAAAAACCAGCGCGCGTTGCCGAACTGATTGAAGCTTGGGCGATTAACGGTTGGTTTAAGGAAGCGATTTTCAACCTTAAATTACCGATGAAGAGCCGCTATAAAGAAGTCACTGCCATTCTTGAGACCATGCAGACCATTCTTAAAGAGAATGGCGTGACCGATTTTAAAGTGCAGTGTAAGCATCTTTATCACGATCGTGATGAAGTGACAGTGCATTTATGGCTGCGTCCTAATACCGCGTGGAATTAATTCCTGCGATAACTCTGCAGTGATATTGCCGTCGTTACTCGCGTACGTTACTTAGGTACGCTAATACGGTAATCGTCAGGCGGGTTTAAAAGCCACGCAGTTTTAAAGCCATGCAGGTTTAAAAGCCAGATAACAAAAAGCCCCAAAGGAAACTTTGGGGCTTTTTCGTGTTTACTCATTTGAGTTTCAAGCGCTTACTTCTTATGAAGCTTAAGCTTGAACAAGCGCGTTATAGACTCGTCTTAAACGCGCTCAGTATTGAGATCACAGACGCTCAAGTACCGCTTGAGTGAAGTCAGTCGTGCCGTGAGTGCCGCCTAAATCGCGAGTGGTACGGTCGCCTTCTTCGATCACTGCAGATACCGCTTTACGGATTTGCTCAGCTTTGTCAGCCATACCTAAATATTCCAGCATCTGGATAGAGGCTAAAATTACTGAGGTTGGGTTCGCGAGGTTTTTACCAGCGATATCCGGTGCACTACCGTGAACGGCTTCGAAAATCGCAGCATCACGGCCAATGTTTGCGCCTGGTGCCATACCTAAACCACCGACTAAACCGGCACATAGATCCGATAAAATGTCACCGAACAGGTTGGTCGTCACGATCACATCGAAGTTTTCTGGGTTCATTACTAGCTTCATGCACGTTGCATCGACGATCATTTCTTCTGTCTTGATGTCTGGGTAACGTAGGCTCACTTCACGGGCCACTTTTAGGAACAGGCCTGATGTTGACTTCATGATGTTGGCTTTGTGTACGATAGTGACTTTTTTACGGTTTTCTTTGCGGGCCAGTTCGTAGGCGAAAGTGGCGATTTGCTCGGCACCTTGGCGAGTCACGATACTGGTCGCTTCTGCCGTTAAACCATCGTCAGATACTTTTTGGCCATAGCCAGAATACATGCCTTCGGTGTTTTCACGTACTGTGATGATGTCGATGTTCTCGTAACGAGCTTGAGTGCCTTTGAACGAAATCACTGGGCGTACGTTAGCGTACAGGCCGAATTTTTTACGTAAAGTCACGTTGATAGAGGTAAAGCCTTCACCTACTGGCGTCGTCAGTGGACCTTTCAGTGTGATACGGTTTTTTTCGATTAATTCTAAGGTGCGCGGTGGCAGTAACTCGCCTTGCTTTTCGAGTGCAGTCAGGCCGGCATCGGCAAATTCATATTCAAAATCACAGCCCGCTTTATCGAGAATTTTTAAGGCTGAATCAATAATACTTGGGCCAATTCCATCACCTGGAATTACGGTTATCGTTCTTTTTGACATGGAGAAGTCCTTCCACGGTTCGTCGTTACTGCAATTGTCTGCCCCAGCGTTAACTGGATAGCAGGACTATGAATTTGGTATTTTTTCTGTCTATTATTTTAACCATCTTTGGTCAAACTTCACAGGAAATAGTGAGCAATATCACGATTTTTTATGTGGTATAACTTGTAAAAATACTGGGTTCTCACCATGATGGAGAGCCAATGGTTAAAAAAGTCTACTTTAGTCTAACAAATATATAAAAGAGGAAGACATTGAAGTTAATCCCTATCACATCTCTGGTGCTGTTATCCCTTGGAATATTGCCAGCAGTGCAGGCTGAAACCAGCACTAAACCGCTCACCCTCACAGACATCATGCACTTTGAATCCCTTGAAAAGCCGGTTATCGCAGATAAGGGCCAAGTCATCGCGATCGAGTCTGCGCCCGATCGCGGGGATAGTCACGTCATTGTGAAAAATGTGCTGTTGCAGCAAAGTTATCAAATTGCGGGTGGGTCAGATCCTTTAGTGAGTCACGATGGCCGCTTTGTGGCTGTGGTGGTCAAACCGAGTTTGCTCACGCGTGAAACGAGTGATGCCAAGGCGAAGAAAAAACTCAAATCTGACATGGTATTACTCGATACCCAAACGGGCACGCAAACCCGCTTTGAGCGCGTGAAGGAATTCGTGTTCAGTGATGACGGTAAGCATTTGGCAATGTGGTTTGAGGCCGATGAAGAGTCTAAAAAAGATGCTGAGCCTAAAGCCATCGAAAAACTCGCTGAAGCAGGCACACAAACTCCTGCTAAAGCGGATAAGCCAAAGGTTGATAAGTTTGACCAAGGCCGCCGTTTTACTTTGATCAGTTTAGACGGTCAAGCCCAGCGCATCGATGTTGAGCAAGTGACTGGTTATGTGTTTGATAAGGCGAGCCGCCGACTTGCGCTAGCGGTGAATGATATCGCCAATAAACAGCATCAATTGCAGTTAGTGGATTTACTTACCCACCAAAAAACCGTCGCTTTTGATTCGCCTAGCCAACAGGTTGGTGCGTTAGCGCTGGCTAAAAATGGTCGTTGGCTGGCGTTTACGCAGGGCAAAGATAGCGAGTTACCCTATGGTCGCAGCTATCAGTTATCGTTGGTCGATTTGCAATCGGGTAAAATCAGCAAAACCCCTGAGTCACCTGAGTGGAAACTTAATCGCTACACAAGTTTAAGCTTCTCATTGGACAGCGAACGGCTGTTCTTCGGCCGCGTGCCAGAGGTGAGCCAGCAGCTTAGTTTGCAGAAAATCACCGAAGAAAAAGACCTGTTCGATGCCGATATTGTTACTGGGCAGCGCGGGCTTAAGGTGTGGCATGGTGACGACCCACGGATTAAACCCCACGAAATCAAGCAATATGAGGATGAGCAAAAGCGCACTTACCTTGCGGTATTACATTTAGGCTCAAATAACGTGGTGCAGCTTGGCGATAAAACTGTTCCAGATGTGACGATGTCACAACATAAGCGCTTTATGTTGGCGAGTTCAGATTTGCCCTATCGTAAGATGGCGACGTGGGCGGGCTTCTATCAAGACTATTATCTGGTCGACATTAACACTGGCAGTAAGGTGCCTTTTTTGACTCAGCAGCCGAGCGATGCCGAGCCAAGTTTGTCGGGTAACGGCAAGTATGTGGCTTATTATCAGCAAGGTAATGTGTATCTTTATGATATTGCTGAGGCTCGTCGTACTAATCTCACAAAATCCCTGAAGGTCAGCTTTGCTGATGAAGACCATGATTATCCTTCGAGCGCGCCGGGATACGGTTTTGGTCCTTGGCTTAAAGATGACGCAGGGTTCTTAGTTTACGATAAATACGATGTCTGGCAGTTTAATACTGAGTCTAAGGCAGGTTTTGCGCTAACCGCAGGCAAAGGGCGCACCCAGAAAATCCAATATCGTCTCGAGGGCTTAGTCGATAATCCCGATGAGCCGACTGAACTTGCCTATAACGCCACTGTGTTACTCCACGGTTATAGCGATAAAACTAAGGGTGATGGCTTCTACCAAGCGACGCTAGGCGCAGCGGGCGTGAAGACGCTGATGCAAGGCGAGTATAAATTGACTGTGTTAGGCCGCAGCAAAGACGCTGATACCATTGTGTTTTCTAAGGAGCGTTTCGATTTATTCCCTGACTTGTATACGGCTAACTATAGCGCACCGCAAAATGCAGTTAAGCAAACGGATTTAGATAAGCAACGCCAAGCGTTTAACTGGAGCAAAGCCGAGTTAGTTCACTGGACGAATGGCGATGGTAAGCCGTTAGATGGTGTGCTGATCAAGCCGACCAATTATCAAGTGGGTCAGCGCGTTCCTGTGTTGGTTTATTACTATCGCTTTATGACGGATAGACTGCACGCCTTCCCGCAGATGAACATTAACCACAGACCTAATTTTGCTTGGTATATCAACAATGGCTATGCGGTGTTCCTACCGGATATTCGCTTTGAAATTGGTTACCCCGGCGCAAGTTCTGTGCAAGCGCTCACCTCTGGCGTGCAAAAGCTGATTGAGATGGGTATTGCCGATCCCGATGCTATTGGACTGCAAGGTCATTCTTGGAGTGGTTATCAAACGGCGTTTGCCATCACTCAAACTAAGATGTTTAAGGCGGCGGTCGCGGGTGCGCCGGTATCGAACATGACCAGCGCCTACAGCGGTATTCGCCACGGCACGGGTATTGCGCGTCAGTTCCAGTATGAAACTGGACAGAGCCGCATTGGTGCGAGTTTGTTTGCCGCGCCACAAAAATACATTGAAAACTCGCCAGTATTCTACGCTGACCGAATTCAAACGCCTTTGATGATCATGTTTGGTGATAAGGACGATGCGGTGCCTTGGGAACAAGGTGTTGAAATGTACTTGGCCATGCGCCGTGCGGGTAAAGATGTGGTGTTCTTACAATATGAGGATGAGCCGCATCACTTGAAAAAGTACCCGAATAAGCTCGATTACAGCATTCGCATGATGCAGTATTTCGATCATTATCTGAAGGGTAAACCCGCGCCAGAATGGCTCAGCAAAGGCGAAGCCTATGTCGAGTACAAGGCTGATGATGAATAAGTGACTGATTTAGCTTATTGCTATCGCACTGAGTGACCTAGGTATTCTGTCACTAAGACGTTCAGTTGGTTAATTATGAAAATAAAAACGCCACCGATTAGGTGGCGTTTTTATTTAGATGTCAGTCGTATTTATTTACTGCTCAATGTCTCGTGGGCGGAAGTGAGCACAGTGTCTGTGCCCGCATCGAGGTATTGCTTATAGGTATCTTGGCCCCAAGCAATCAACTTATCATTTTCAAAAATAAGCGGGGTACATTCCTCTTTGGTCGTCACACCGTCTGATTTCTCATGGTGAGTGCGATAAAAGAGCACCTGTAACTTGGCTTCCTTGACGGCTTTTGCCTCAGAAAAGTCGGCCTTACCGAGCAATTCTTTTACTGAACCGATATTTTGCCCTAAGGTTAAATCGTTCATCTTCTGGCTGTTATAGGCCTGTCGGTCCTCCCAATTCATGTCTTCTGGCGTTGGTTCATAAACCAGTACAACCACAGCGACAAAGGCGACGTAGGCGGCAAAAATACTACCAATAATTACTGAAACTTTTGATTTCATTTATAGTTATTCCTTTACCTCATTAAATGAGTCACTTGAGCACGTCCATAAAATACGCTTTTGTTGCGCTAAGGTAAATGCGTTAATTGCAACTTTGTGTTAACAGAAGTTTAGTCTTGATTGATGGTTTTTTCTGGTGGGGAGTCAATCACGCGAAAGTCTTTCAAGTTGATATTGAGTGGTAGGTCCGTTTGTAACTGCGCCAGCTTATAACTCAGCCTCGCCATCTCTTTGCCCTCGGCGAGCTTCTTCGCTTGCTTAGCGCCTAGGTTAGATAAGGATGAGAACAAGGTCGGTAAGCTTCTAAAGGTTTTCAATAACTCGGCGGCCGACTTAGGGCCTATGCCCGCAATACCAGGAATTTTATTACCGCTGTCGCCTGCTAATGCCATCAAGTCGAGAAATTGGCTGCGCTCAACGCCAAGTTTCTGTTCCAGTGCCGCAATATCGAGGTACTGCTGATTAAAGTGATCCCATTGACTGATATGGCGATGATTAAGCTGACTAAAACCTTTGTCGGTGGACACAATAATGGCTTCACCTTGCGCTTTGGCGGTTTTTATCGCCAGTGTCGCAATCACATCATCGGCCTCGGCGGCGGCATAAATAGAGCCAATGTGTATTGCGGTTAAATGGTCTTGCAGCGCAACTAAACCCTGCGCCAGTGGTTCTGGCATAGGTTTACGACCTTTTTTGTAATCGGGATAAAGCTGTTTACGCCATGAGATTTCATCACCGTCCCAAACGATAGCCACATGGGTAGGGCGATGCACCCGCAGCAGTTTAGTGCACGCCGAACTGACGCGCTCTGTGAGGCTTTGCATATCTGTTTCATCGGGGATCGCCGCGTAAATGCGGCGAACCAAGTTGAGACCATCGATGATTAAAAACTTGTTCATGGGGTGTCGTTGTTTCGCTCTCTATTTCACTATTTGGTAGCAAGGAATATAAGCGCTTCCGGGAAGCTTCATTCTCTGCTGTTGCACAAATGCACTCAAGAGCTTATCCATCATATCCATGAGTTTAGGATCGCCCTTCAATTGGAAGGGACCATCGCGCTCTATGTGCTTGATTGTTTCCGACTTGACGTTACCCGCCACTATACCCGAAAACGCTTTGCGCAGGTTGGCGGCAAGCTCGGCTTTATTGGTTTGGAAGTGCAAGTCCAAGTTTGCCATCACCTCGTGGCTCGGGACAAAAGGTAACTGGAATTCAGATTCAATCTTCAGTGCCCACTGATACTGGTAAGCATCACCCGTTGAGCGGCGATAGGCTTTCACTTGCTCCATGCTTTTCTTCATTATACGCGCCACTTCAGTGGGATTATCTATGATGATTTGATACTTTTTCTGAGCTTCAGGGCCCAAGGTTGAGGCAATAAACTCATCAATTTTGATGAAGTAATCGGCGCTTTCCGTGGGGCCTGTGAGGATCAGCGGGAAAGGGGTTTCTTGGTTTTCTTCGTTGAGTAAGATACCTAAGATATAGAGCAACTCTTCCGCCGTGCCAGCACCACCTGGGAAGATAATAATGCCGTGACCTAAACGCACGAAGGCTTCGAGGCGTTTTTCTATATCGGGTAAGATCACCAGCTCATTGACGATTTGATTCGGTGGCTCGGCGGCAATAATACTTGGCTCAGTCAAACCAATATAGCGGGCATTTTTGATCCTTTGTTTGGCATGGCCTATAGCCGCGCCTTTCATCGGGCCTTCCATCGCGCCAGGACCACAGCCAGTGCAAATATCTAATTCCCTCAGGCCTAGTTGATAACCTACCTCGCGGGTATACTGGTATTCGATGGCATTGATGCTGTGTCCGCCCCAACAGACGATGACGTTAGGGTCTTTCATGGGGGCAATCGCCCGCGCGTTACGCAAAATATCAAACACCACATTGGTGATATGGTGGGCGTTGGTCAGATTAATGTGTTTGAGTGAGTCGTATCTGTCGCTGATATAGAGGATGTCGCGTAAAACTGAGAACAGATGTTCTTGAATGCCGGTGATAATCTGGCCATCGACAAAGGCTTGTTCAGGAGGATTGACCAGTTCTAATTTAACTCCGCGTTCACGTTGTAGGACGTGGATATCAAAATCATGGTATTGCTCGAATAGGGCTTTAGAGTTGTCGGTTTTTAAACCCGCAGCAAGTACTGCTAAAGAGCAGTTGCGGTACAGTTGATATAGTGCGCTTTTGGCACTTTTTTTGAGACGATCAACTTCAAGTTGCGAAAGCTGATCCATGCTGCCTTTAGGGCTGACTTTTACTATCATTTATCACTCCTTCGTCATGACAGGAGTGATTAGAGGAGACGTATAGTGGGGCTCAATTATACGTCAATCACAACCCTGTCTCTGCTTTCGTGTTTTGCTTTATAGAGTGCTGCATCGGCGCGTTCGAAGGTCTCATGTATGAGCTCACTTCCCATAACTTGCGCAGCCCCTATAGATACTGTAACTGTAATTCTCTGATTTTTAAATTTAAATGGAATATTTTTTACTTTCTCGCGCACTCTGTTTAAAAGTTGAGCGATATCAGCAGGTGCGACATCAGGTAATAACAGGACAAATTCTTCGCCGCCATAACGGGCCACAAATTCGGTATCTCGTAGTGAGTTTTTCAATGCCATTGCAATCACCTGCAAGGTTTTGTCGCCCGTGCTGTGACCAAAGCTGTCGTTGATAGTTTTGAAGTGGTCGATATCGGCAACCGCCACCCACAGGGGAGATTTATGCCGTTGATAGTTACGGTATTCAAGATCCATGCGCTCTTCTAATGCGGCACGGTTAGGTAACTGAGTTAAGCTGTCGAGCAAGTTAAGTTTTTGCTGTTCGAACAAACGCTCTTTGTAGGTGTTCGCCTCGTTACTTAATTCATTAAGCTCTTTGCGCATTGTTTCCATTGATTTACGCAGTAAGGCTTGTTCTCTTTGCTCTAAGGCTTCTTTACGGGCCAATGCTGAACGAATGGAGTTAAGTTGCTCAGTCAATTGGGCTTTAAGATCGACAATATCTTCTACATCGATAATGATTTCACCGGCGTTATCGACGCGGGTGTTGATCTCACGATTCAACTGGGTCTTGAGTTGGAAGCTGCGTTGATTGTGGTTGTAAGATTCACTGACCACTTCACGCACTGCGGCTAATGCATCATTGAGGGCAAACAAAAATTCTTGCGATGCCGATTTCTCGCGGGCGATGTTATCAAGTAATAACGCTAAAATGGTTTGGTAGGCTTCGAGCAAGCTATCAACTTCAATCTCAGAAGAGAGCACTTCTTTGATCACTAAGACTTGGTCTCGCTGATCTTTACGAAACTCGATTTCCGAAATCATCTGCGCCAGCTCATGGGCTAGCTGCCTGTGTTTTGGCAAGACATCGAGTTTTTCAGATTCGTTAAATTGTAGCTGTAATATGGTTTCGTAGAAGCCGATGATTTGCTTAACTTTAGGAATATATTCCCAAACTGTGTGGAAAGGTTTAGCCAGATCTTGTTTGAAGTAATTGACTTCTTTTTTGAGTTTTTCAGGTGCAGAGTTCACGCGTTGGATTTGACGGATCACCTGTGACAAACCCGTACGGCTCTCTTCGAGCTGTACCATCACATGGTGATATTGGCCTTTTAGTAGGCGCTCGACATCGACTAATTCTGGCAACGCCTCATCGACTCGCTCAAACGTATTTAAGTTATGGCGAAGTTTGGCGAGTTTATTATCTAGCTCAAGATTTTGCCCTTTACAGGCGAGGCTTAAGTGACCAATAAATTGCAGTAATGTCTGTAACTTTGCGTTTCTGTCTTCATTGACTTCATCGAGGGCAAGTTTGGCCGAATGAAGTTTCTGTTGCAGCAAGGCAAGTTGTGAAACGGTAGCGCTCGAATCCTTCATCCTGAGTGTTGTCCTAACTCTGCAAGGCTAAAAAACATGACGATCCTATGTCCAGATTAGCTGTTAACTCATATGATACTAATGTTATAACACTGGGCGTAGAGTGCAAATGCGATTTACCTATGACTCTGTGATTAATTGCTGATATTGATCAAATATTTTCCAGTAATTGCCTATCTTGGTTGTTTTCCCAGCAAGGCCAGCGAATATCTTCTTTATTACCGTTGGTTTCTAATCTGATTAATCCACGCTCAATGCCTTTTTCAAGGTGTAAAAATAGTGGACTGGCAAACAAGCTCAGAGGGACAAAATCGAGCGCTCTAAGGGCAACATAATAATCGTTACTTCCCTCTAAACTGCGGGCACAGGCGAGCGCCATCTGCACGGTTTCAAACTTTAATTTCGCGGCCATTTTAATTTCAGATTTCGCCAGCAGTGGCAAGTTGGCAAAACCAAGGCGGAAATGATGGACTATGTGCTGTTGGTCGAGTTTCTGGCGTATTTGGCTGATCACGCTTGTTGGCTCAACGGCTTGGGTGAAGCGCACTGCAAATACCCCTTGGCGTATCACATAGACAGGGGATGCGAGCGCATCGGTTAGATGCGTGGCCAGTTGCGCGGTTACTGCATCACTAAAATATTGGCCATAATCTAGATCGGTCGATAGCTGGGCGGGGAAGGCGATAATCCCTAAAGCTGTTGTAGACGCTTGATGTTGATTATGGCCCAAGTGGGCTAATAGTGCCGCATAGCCTAAGTTATGGGTGAAGGGCTCCTGTACGCTCAATTGGGTTAATGCGGCGTTTTTTGCCATGATTTTACGGCGATGATGCAGCATATATGCAATCACTAGCAGCAAGAGTCCAGCAATCAAGCTGCAGATGAGCAGTTGGGTGCGAGTGTTGTTACTTTCCTTAACTGTCTCGGCAAGTTTTCCCTGTACCATGTTGAGCTCAAGTTTGAGCTGCTGCTCCGCAAGGGCCGAGGCCGATACTGGGGAGTCTTTCTCTTTTTCTGAAAGTGTGTTGCTTAGCGCTATGATGCGGGTTTGGGCGTCGATGGTTTTGGTTAATTCACCGAGTTTTTGTGACGCCGTGGCAATCAGTGTGAGCGCGGCTTTTTGTTCATTGACCAGTTTTAAGTCGATAGCCAATGCCAATGCGATATCGGCATGGGTCATCATTAGCGGCCAATCTTGGTTGGTTTGTGCGATTTCGCCAATTAAGAGTTCGTTATAAACCTGATAATGATGGCTTTGTTTTTCTTTGAATATTTGATTTGCCATCAGTAAATATTTTAGGGCGTTAACATTGTCATTAATATTTGAGTAGGCTTGACCAAGATTGTGGAAATTAAGACCTTGGGCAATATAGTTACCGCGTTTGGCATCTAATTGCTGGGCATTAAGGTAGTAATCAATCGCTTTATTCCAATCCCCTTGTTCGCCATAGACCATGGCGATCACTGTCATACAACTTGAAAGATAGGTGTCATTGCCCATTTTTTTAAAGCCTGCCGCGGCTTCATGAGCGTTTTTAAGCGCTTCATCCCATTGCTTTAAGTCACGGTATACCTTAGATAGTTGCAATTGCAGATTGGTTTTCATTGACGGGTAATTAGAGCGATTGGAGATCCGAATTGCTTCACTGTAATGCTGTAAAGATTTGGTCAGCTGCTGATTAAAATTGTAATAAAAGCCAAGTCTAGCTTCTGCCGCCGCGATTAAATAATCGTTTCTGAGCTTATAGGCAATGTCGCGGTACGTGTGGAAGTGCATCAGGGCTGGCACTTCTTGGCGGATTAATAAATGTAAGCCGCCTAAGTGCTCATGAATATTGTGTTTAAGAATCAATGCTTCGATGTCATAACTGTCGTTGATGCGGGTGAGCGCTTCATTATACAGGCCAATCGCTTCTTGATATTTTTGCTCGGTACGGCCAAGGTAACGCCCATTCAACATGGCGACCATTGCAAGTTCATAGGGGGATTGCGCCGCAGTGGATAAAACTGCAATCAAGCTTTTTGCGTCTTGAAAACCGACTTTGGTTTTCACGTTCGGCTCCATATTCAGTCGAGTCAGCAGATACAAAATCTGTTCAAATTCGGTTGGACTGTAGCCTTGCTCTTGGGCTGCACGCTCAAATTGGTCACGGTTTTGGAACGCAAGGGGGAAGGAAATGGATTTGTTGAGCACATCATACATTTGCTGTGGAGATTCTCTTAACTCCACCTCATCAGCTTCGAGATCTCGGCTTTGAACGCTAAAAGGCAGTGACAGCAACAAAGTAAATAAAATAACCGTGAGTTTTTGCATTTGAACTGTGATTCCTCATTCCTTAAGTCAAGGAACTTATTTTGTTAGCTTTTGTTAGCGCCTAATGAGGATGCTACATCGACTTGTTATACTTGGAAAAATCATAAGAAGCATAATAACAGAAGGAAGCAAGAGTGAAACCCAACAGACTATCAATCTTGATATTAAGTGTATTATTTTCGGGCCAAGTATTGGCCGATGTGAAATATCAAATCGACCTCGTTAAACCTGAGCATCATATCGCCCAAGTGAGTGTGACTTTTCCTGAAGTGAAGACCAGCGATTTTACGGTCAATCTGCCAGTGTGGCGCACGGGTAAATATCAAGTATTGCCTTTGGCCGATGGCGTGCGTTTATTTAGCGCCAAAGACAATCAAGGTCATGAACTTCCATGGAAACGTACGGCGAGCGGTGAATGGCAAGTCGCGCTCACGCAGCCAACCAGCGTAACGGTTAGTTATCAGTTGTATGCCAATGAATTAGGCCAAAGGGTTCGCCATATTGATGCGAGCCACGCGTATTTAGATGCCAGCGGCGTGTTCATGTATAGCCCGCAATTTCGCTATGAGCCGGTGTCGGTTCAATTGAACGTTCCTGAAGCGTGGCAAAGTTACTCGGGCATGGCATCAGGCGCACCAGTGCATTCTTTCATCGCACCGAATTACGATGTGTTAATTGATTCCCCTATCGAAACCGGTGTCAGCACCCATAAGCCATTCAGTGCTAATGGCAAAAGTTATGAGTTGGTATTTTGGGGTGAAGGTAACTATGACGCCGATAAAGTCGTTAAGGATTTAACGGCATTAAGTGGTCAAGCAAAGGCTATTTGGGATGATTATCCCTTTGATCGTTATGTGTATATGGTGCACGCCACTAGCGGCGCCAGTGGCGCGACAGAACATGTAAATTCTACGGTTATCCAACTGCCGCGTTTTAGTTTCCGTGAACGCAAGGATTACCTACGCTTTATTAGCACAGCATCCCATGAGTTTATCCATACCTGGAACGTAAAGGCCTATCGTCCTGCGGGACTTGTGCCCTATGATTATCAGCATGAAAACATGACGGAATTACTGTGGATGGCCGAAGGCTCTACCAGTTATTTTCAAGGCCAGTTACTGCTGCGTGCTGAGGTGATGACGCCTAAAGAATTCCTCGAAGACTTAGCTAAACGCGTGGAGAAAAACCAGCTTACTCCAGGGCGTGAAACCCAATCAGTCGCCGAGGCGAGTGCTGGAGAGTGGAGCAGTACGGGCGGCGATTATGCGATTAATCACAGTGTGAATATTTATTCTGAGGGTTATTTAACCTCTTTGGCGTTAGATTTCTCGCTGCTGCAGGATACGAAACTTAAGCATTCATATCGCGATGTGCATCGCCGTTTATATCAAGATCACCGTGTGCCAAAGGGCTATGGTGTTAGCGATGTGCAGCATATCCTCAAAGACTTATCCGGCAAAGATTATGCGCCTTGGTGGCATGCAAACGTGAATAGCCCGATGAGTTTAGATTTCCCTGAGTTGTTATCGCAGGCTGGGTTAGTTTTGTCCTATGGTAAAGATTCAAAAGCCCAGGCATTTGCCGGCATGACGTTAAGCAGCTTCCATGGCTCTTTAGTGTTAGACCAAGTGCTGCGTAATGGCCCTGCATGGCAAGCGGGGATTGTTGCGGGGGATGAAGTATTAGCGATTAATGGTCTTAAGGTGACGGCTGCAGGTTTTGATAAGCGCATAAACGACTTTAAGGCTGGCGATAGCATTGAAGTAACATTATTCAGCAACGATAAAATCAAGCAAGTTAAGCTCCCCCTTAGTGAACAGCAAAGCGGTAAGCTAGTGCTTAAGGGCGATACGAAAGCGACTAAACAGCAAAAAGCCTTCTTCAAGGCTTGGTTAGGCATTGATTGGCCGTTTGATAATAAAGGTGGGTTAGTGTCTAAAACCAATGACTAAATCAAATGGCATTCAGCTTGCGATTAGGCCGAATGCCTTAAATTTAGGCGTTTAACTGTCATAAAAAAGGCGCACCCTCATTTAGACGGTGCGCTTTTTGTTATTTTGTATTTCAAGTTATTCATATAAGAAGAATACGAGTGAGTCGCTAACTTAAGTTTACCTAACTCACGTTAAATTTAATTCAGCTTAAACTTGTGCTTCTTCGAGTCCACCTAGTGCTGCCACGAGTGCATGCATCAAGGCGACCAATTCGCTGCCCATTAAGGCAAAGTCTGCATCTAAACGTGCCATAGGGTCATCAGTGCCCACTTCATCGTTACCCGCTCTAAATTCTTCTGAGAATTTAAGGCGTTTAACGCTGGCATCCGATTGCAATAATAGTGCAATCGATTGGCCGAAATGCAGTGCTAACTTGTGGACTTGCTTGCCTGTTGCGAGGTGAGCTAATACTTCGTCTTCTTTTAAATCCTGCTGCTTGAAACGCACAATACCACCTTCATCCGCTTCGGATTTAAGTTCAGCTTCATCTTGCATTTCAAAAGGTAATGGCGCGCTGCCAAGTTTTAACCATTCGGTTAAATTGGATTCGACTGGCGCTTTAAAGCTCAATGGGATCACTGGCAGACTACCGAGTGCTTTGCGTAGGAGTGCTAACAACTCTTCGGCCTTAGTGGCGCTTGAACTGTCGACAAGGATCATTTCCAGTTCTGGCAATATCAGTGCGTGAGTCTGGCTGCGGCGTGAGAAAGCGCGTGGCAGTAAACTTGTGATGATTTCATCTTTTAGCGCATCTTTTTCTTTTTTCGCCATCTTACGATTTTCTTCATCTTCAATGAGGGCGACTTTTTCTTCTAGGGCTTCTTTGACGACTTGGCCTGGGAGGATTTTCTCTTCTTTAGTCACACAGATCAGATGGCGATTGTCGGCGCTGTGTACCAAAGAACTGCCTTTTTTGCCTAACGCATTTGAGAAACCAAATTTACTGACATCTTGGCTTGAGCACGGGGAGAAAGTGAAATCGGCCAACGCAGTTTCTAGCGCTTCGGTTTCGACGGCAAAAGGTTTATTGAAACGATAAAGAGTAAGATTTTTAAACCACATAAGAGGCGCTCATTGAAAATTAAAGTGGCAGTTTACGGCATAGTTTGGGCGGGGTAAACCTGTGTTCGACAGCTAATTTCTAGTGGCTAATCAGAATTCATTAAACTGTAACATAAGAATTAACTCGGCTGTAGGCCCCATCTTTACTGGGTTTAGCACCAAGCTTAGCGTCAGCTTTTTTACCTTGCGCACTAAACAGTCACAATTGAAATAAAACTGAAACACATTCATTGCACACTTTCGGTCGTTCCAAACCAATAACCAAGACGAACATAACGTCGAAAGGATTAAATGATGAACGTTTTTTGTAAAACTCTACTTGCTTCTGCGCTAGCTTCTGCAACTCTGGCTTCAGCTTATGCCGCTGAGCCACTGACTGTTTATGGTAAGTTGAATGTCACCGCTCAATCAAATGATGAGAAAGGTGATGCTACAACAACTATTCAAAGTAATGCTTCTCGTTTTGGTGTGAAGGGTAATTTCGAACTGTCTAGCTCGCTGGAAGCGTTCTACACAGTTGAATACGAAGTTGATACAGGTGCTGCGACTAGCGACAACTTTAAAGCTCGTAACCAATTTGTTGGCCTAAAAGGCGCATTCGGTTCGTTCTCAGTTGGTCGTAACGACACGCTGTTAAAAATCTCTCAAGGTAACGTTGACCAATTCAACGATTTATCTGGCGACTTAAAAAGCCTGTTCAAAGGCGACAACCGTTTAGGTCAAACTGCGACTTACTTATCTCCATCAATCAGCGGTTTTGTATTCGGTGCGACTTATGCTGCTGAAGGTGATGCTGACCAACAGGGTCAAGATGGTTTCAGCTTAGCCGCTATGTACGGTGACGCTAAACTGAAAAAATCACCTATCTATGCTGCTATAGCTTATGACTCAGATGTGAAAGGTTATGAAATCCTGCGTGCATCGGTTCAAGGTAAAATCGCTAATTTAACTTTAGGCGGTATGTACCAACAACAGGAAGAAACTTATAAAAACGCGCTGCCTGTAACGACCGATAGCGTTAATGGTTACCTGTTCAGTGCCGCTTACGATATCGATGCTGTTACTTTGAAAGCACAATATCAAGACATGGAAGACAAAGGTGATTCATGGTCAGTAGGTGCTGATTATGCACTGGCTAAACCTACTAAAGTCTTCGCTTTCTACACCAATCGTTCGTTAGAAGCGTCTACTGATGATGACAAATATATCGGTGTTGGCTTAGAACACAAATTCTAAATCCAGTATTAAGATTCAATTAAGGAGGCATATTGCCTCCTTTTTTATTGCTATAAACAAACAGTTATATAAACTTATTATGACAAATATTACTACTATATGGCTCAAACGGCGTGCTAATTCATAAATCTGTAATAAAAATGACTAATAATAGCCGTGTTGACATTCACTGACAGAAAATCACTTATGACTGCAAGGATATTGATAGTAGAAGACGAGTTAGCCATCCGCGAGATGCTGACTTTTGTAATGGAACAGCATGGGTTTACGACCTCTGCGGCGGAAGATTTTGATTCGGCCATTGCGCTGCTAAAGGAGCCTTACCCCGATCTGATTTTATTGGATTGGATGTTTCCTGGCGGAAGTGGTATTCAATTGGCGAAACGCTTGAAGCAAGATGAGTTCACGCGTCAAATTCCGATCATCATGTTAACTGCCCGCGGTGAAGAGGAAGATAAAGTCAAAGGTCTCGAAGTCGGCGCCGATGATTACATCACTAAACCTTTCTCCCCTAAAGAACTTGTCGCACGTATTAAGGCCGTATTGCGTCGCAGTGCACCGACTCGTTTAGAAGAAACCATTGATGTGCAGGGCTTAATGCTCGATCCTGTGAGCCACAGGGTGAGCGTAGGTGATACTGTATTAGATATGGGCCCAACCGAATTTCGTTTATTACACTTTTTCATGACCCACCCAGAACGTGTCTACAGCCGCGAACAGCTGCTCGACAATGTGTGGGGAACCAATGTGTATGTTGAAGACAGAACCGTTGACGTGCATATCAGACGCCTTCGTAAAGCCGTTGAAGAGTCTGGTCACGACCGCTTGATCCAAACGGTTCGTGGCGCAGGTTATCGTTTCTCTACACGCATTTAGTGCCGAATAAGTGTTAGGCACAAGTTAGCTTTTAGGCTATCTTGTGCTCCTCTTATTTAGCCTGATGTTTGGGTTTATTTATGTCTGACTCTTATTCAGGGTACCGGTTGTTTACGCGCTTAGCCTTATATCTACTGCTTTGTGCGCTAATAGGTTTATTGGTAGGGAAACTTCTCTGGATACTCTTTATCGGCATGCTAGGGCTGGTTTGCTGGCATTACCGACAATTATCACGGCTTAACTTTTGGTTATGGCGCGATAGGAAACTCACACCGCCGCAGGGCAGTGGGAGTTGGGAAGGGGTGTTTAATGGCATTTATCGCCTTCAAGGGAAAAATCGTCGACGTGTCGGTCAATTAGCCGCATTGTTGGCGCGATTCCGCCAAGGTGCTGAGGCGTTACCCGATGCAGCTGTGGTGCTCGATTCAGAGCATAATATTTTATGGTGCAACAAGTTAGCGCAACTTATTCTCGGTTTTGTTTGGCCGCAGGATAATGGCCAACGTATTGATAACTTGATCCGCCATCCTGATTTTTCCGCTTATATTAAATCCGCACAATACAAAGAGCCGCTGGAGTTACCTTCGCCAGTATCGGATAGGCGTTTGCTTGAGATCCGTATCATGGCCTACGGTGATAGGCAGCTACTGTTAATTGCGCGGGATATCACTCGTATACGTCAGCTTGAGGGCATGCGTAAAGAGTTTGTCGCGAATGTGTCACATGAGCTGAAAACGCCGCTCACTGTGCTACAGGGTTACCTCGAAATGATGCAAAGCATGGCGGAACCCGATTCGATGAACGTGAAGCCGCTGGCCTTAATGCAGCAGCAGACGCGGCGAATGCAGTCCATGGTCGAACAGCTATTGATATTATCGCGGATTGAAGATGCGGCCGATATCAACCTCGAACATACAGTGAACATGACGCAACTGATGGAGGTGCTGAAGGAAGAAGCTAAAGCGCTGGCACAAGATAGATACGAGTTGAGCTTCTATTGCGAACCAGGGCTTGATTCCCATGGGAATGAATTGCAGCTTCGAAGCGCTTGTTCTAATTTGATTTCTAATGCGATTCGTTACACTGAACCCGGCGGCAAAATCACAGTGCAGTGGCGCAGTATGGCCACGGGAGCCATCTTTAGCGTAACGGATACGGGCGAAGGCATTGCGCCCCAGCACATAGGTCGATTAACTGAACGTTTTTATCGGGTAGACAGTGCGCGTTCAAGGCAAACCGGTGGCAGTGGTTTAGGTCTTGCGATTGTAAAGCATGCACTTAACCATCATCACAGTGAGCTTAAAATCAGCAGTGAATTGGGTAAAGGCAGTACCTTTAGCTTTGTTATTCCGTTGCATCTTATCGAGCGTAAGAAATAAATTGCTTGATTGAAATATTCGCAATTAATAATAAAAACAGGTCACTATGGCCTGTTTTTTATTTCTAGGGCTACTGAGTTCATTATTAATGACAGAAAAAATCGATATAACGCATTGTCATCTAAGTGTCACATTACGGACATAGAATTGTCATTGTAGCGATTGATACTGGCTGCGTCTGAAGAAACTTAAGTTACAAATTAGTTAGCTTACTACTGGAGCACATAATGAAACTGAAAAAGCTTGTCGGCGCGATTACCCTAACAGCCGCTGGTGTATTCTCTGCAACTGCGATGGCATCGATTGATCAATCTCTGCCAACCTATGAAAAAGCAAGTGGCGTGTCAGGCAACTTATCATCTGTAGGTTCAGATACGTTAGCCAACATGATGACACTTTGGGCTGAAGAATTTAAACAAATGTACCCTAACGTCAACATTCAGATCCAAGCGGCAGGTTCTTCTACTGCGCCACCAGCGTTGACTGAAGGCACTTCACAATTCGGCCCAATGAGCCGCAAGATGAAGCCTAACGAAATCGAAGCGTTTGAAAAACATTATGGTTATAAGCCAACTGAAATTCGCGTAGCTATCGATGCTTTAGCTGTATTCGTACACAAAGATAACCCAATCAAAGGTTTAAGCGTTGAACAGGTTGATGGTATTTTCTCTTCTACTCACAAATGTGGTAGCAGCGATATCCAACGTTGGGGTGAGTTGGGTTTAGACGGTAACTGGTCTGCTAAAGACGTACAACTTTACGGTCGTAACTCTGTATCAGGTACTTATGGTTACTTTAAAGAGCACGCACTGTGTAAAGGTGACTTTAAAGCTAACGTGAACGAGCAACCTGGTTCTGCATCTGTTGTGCAATCAGTTTCTCAATCTCTAAACGCGATTGGTTACTCAGGTATTGGCTACAAAACCGCTGGTGTTAAAGCAGTGGCAATTGCTAAAAAAGGTAATGAGTTTATCGAAGCAACGGCAGAAAACGCAGCTAACGGTACTTATCCATTATCACGTTACCTATATGTTTACGTGAACAAGCAACCAAATAAAGACTTAGCACCAATGGAAAAAGAATTTATCCGTTACGTGTTGTCTAAGCAAGGCCAGCAAGTAGTTGAAAAAGATGGTTATGTTACTATTCCGAAAAGTGTTGTAGCCAAAGATTTAGAAAAAGTGGGTATCCGCTTGTAAGTTAAACGGCTTGTGACTCAAGGACCTCCTCGGAGGTCCTTTTTGTTTTTTGGGTTTTATCTGAACTGTGTTGTTTGGTCATTTTGTCTGGTAAATGCCAAATCAAAGACATAAAAAAAGCAACCTAAATAGGTTGCTGTAAATTCCAAATCGGAATCTTGGGACGGTCGCGCTAGAAACCATCTAAAGGAGAATGATGATGAACGAAGAAACTCATTGCAAAGATTCGGTTCATAATATCTGACTCAACATCTTTAAATTAGTTCAGAGAAAGTGCGAAATATTTTAAATAATTTTGCATTTGTTTTTATAAGAAGTGCGAGCCTCTATTTTTTCTCAGTTTCTTCAGTTTGCTCGTCGCTATTGGCGCTGTTGGCCGCCGCAACGGGCAAATCTTGCATCACGAAAGAAAACCGATTGCAGTTCTGTGATCGCCGCCAAAGATGAACTGTTACAAAAAACTCGCCTATAACGTGCCGATAAGCTGACTTAAAGCTCAGTTACGATTTGCCTCTGTGCAAATGTGCAGTCGATAATAACGCCTAACAATCCGTGATGAGTTATGACAGTGGCAAGTTATGACTGTGTAGTTATAACAGTGACAAGTCATGAAGCGCTGCACCACAGCTGCGCGGTATACAACTCACGATTAAGTATTCAAACTTTACCCTATACATTAAGAGCCAGAGCTTAGAGGGCTAGCGCCCAGAGCCCAGAACTTGAATATCGAGGCGACAGTGTTACAAACAACTAAGAATAAGTTAGCGGATGCAACGACTTGGGATTTCACCCGAGATTACCATTCTTTTGCTAATACCGAACAAGTGCAAGTGAGACATGTCTCTTTGGATTTAGTGGTGGATATTGACGCGCAGCGTCTTTTCGGTAAAGCGACGCTGTCCTTGGATTACCTTGAGCCCGATGTAACAGAGCTTTGGCTCGATAGCCGCGATCTAACCATACTCGCGGTTACTGCTGTGAATGATTCAGATAGCGTCAATGCCACTGATACAGTGAGTGTTCTAACAACAGAAAATGAGGAGCCGCTCGATTTTGTGCTGAGTGAAACCAATTCCATTCTCGGGCAAAAATTATGTATCAGTTTACCAACGTCACCTTGCAAACAGGTTTGTATTCACTATCACACCTCTCCCGCCGCCCAAGGATTACAGTGGCTAGCACCTGAGCAAACTGCGGGTAAACAGTTACCTTATCTCTTCAGTCAATCGCAACCGATCAATGCCCGCAGCTGGATCCCACTACAGGACACGCCTAAGGCGAGAGTGACCTTTGATGCTAAAGTGCAAGTGCCCAAAGGCATGCGCGCGGTTATGAGTGCGATGAATCATCCCGACACGCCGCTTAATGGTGTGTTTCACTTTGAGATGGAACGACCTATTCCGACTCATTTGATGGCGCTGGCCGTCGGTGATATTGCCTTTCAAGCGATAGGCCCAAGATGCGGGGTGTATACTGAGCCAAGTATGTTGGCGGCCGCCGCAAAAGAGTTTGAAGACACCGAACATATGCTCGAGGTTGCCGAGTCATTGTTAGGTCCTTATGTGTGGGACCGTTACGACATGATTATCCTGCCGCCGAGTTTCCCCTTTGGCGGGATGGAAAATCCACGTTTAGCCTTTCTAACGCCTACACTTATCGCCGGCGATAAAAGCTTAGTGTCAACCGTTGCCCATGAGTTAGCGCATTCGTGGACGGGCAATTTAGTCAGTAATGCAACCTGGCGAGATCTCTGGTTAAACGAAGGTTTTACGACTTACTTTACTAACCGTATTGTGGAAGCGGTTTACGGCAAAGAACAAGCAGAGTTGGAGTGGGTGATAGAGTTTGGTCGCTTAACAGAAGAAATGGCGTCTTTGCCTAAGGATAAACAAACCTTGCCCGCCAATGTGCAGCAGGGCGATCCCAACCTTGCCTTTAATCGTTTTACCTATGATAAAGCTTCGATGTTTGTCCATGATCTCGAGCGCAGACTAGGGCGAGTGGCGTTTGATAAATTTTTACGCAACTATGTGGACCATTTTGCCTTTAAGGCGATTACCACCGAAGTGTTTGTAGAATACGCGCAGCAAATCTTACTGCCATTTCACTCAGATAAGATCTCTGAAGCCGAGCTGTTAACGTGGATTTATGGCAAAGGTTTGCCCGAGGGATATTGCGGACCAACATCCATGAGTTTAGATAAAGTCGATGATGCGCTGGCGAGTTTTTTACAGGGAACGGCCGCGAGCCAATTAAGCGTGAAAGATTGGCGAGTACATCATTGGCAGTATTTTCTGACCCAATTACCTGAAGTCGTCAGCCAAGTGCAACTGATGGATCTGGACGAAACGTTCCGATTCACTCAATCGACTAATGCGGAAATTGCCTGTGATTGGTTTAGGGTGGCGATTCGCAATCATTACGACCCTGTGTTGCCGGCTTTAAGTGCTTATTTAGTGCGTATTGGACGCGGTAAATTTGTGCGGCCACTTTATGCTGAGCTGCAAATCGCGGGATATCATTCTGAGTTAAAAGATATCTATACAAAGGCTCGCGCAGGTTATCACCCTTCAATTCAAGTTCAATTAGACAAGTCGCTAATATTATAGATATTTAGGCGATTATAGAGATTTAGGTGCGTATAGAAATTTAAGTAAAAAAAATGGCAACCTAAGGTTGCCACAAGGAAATCAGTGCGGGATACAAGTAGAATTCAGTGCGCTAGCGTGTTTTCTATTGTGTCCCAAAAGGGAGATGATGATGAACGACCAACTAATTAGACTCAATGCGATAGAACAGAAACTGTGTCATTTGAGTAGATGAAACTGCGACTTCACATATTTCATTCCCAAGCTGCATTTAATCTTATCCGTTAATCCTTACCTATACTCAGAGTCGCCATTTTTAATTAAGTTCATCGATATCGCAAAAAAACACCAAAAAGTTTAAAAAAGAATTTCTGAGAGATAAAAAGCAGTTGAAATGAAGCATTACATTTATTTGACATATAAATCATTGGGATAAAAAAAGGCAACCCAATGGTTGCCTAGTGACCTATTCCTAGGTCAAGGGGGCCGCGCTAGAAGCCCCAGGGAGATGATGAACATGAAAAAGACATTCACTGTTCAATACATTTGAGGGGGCTTGTACGGTTAAAGTTCCATAAAAAAGTTAAAATAAATCTAAATTTTTATAAAACGTAAAATTTCAAATAGATAGCGAGTAAATTATTTTAGCAAAGCGGCAATTTTACTTTCTAACGCTTCGGGTTTCGTGGTCGATGCAAATCGTTCAATCGCTTCGCCTTGGCGATTAACTAAAAATTTGGTGAAATTCCATTTGATACCTTGAGTACCTAATACACCGGGAGCGGCTTTCTTAAGGTATTGATAAAGTGGATGGGTATGTTCGCCATTCACATCTATTTTAGAAAATAGCGGAAACGTCACGCCAAAATTCAATTCACAAAAGGCTTGAATACCTTGCTCATCGGCTTTTTCTTGGGCGCCAAATTGATTGCAAGGAAAGCCCAAAATCACTAATCCTTGATCTTTGTATTCTTGATATAACGCTTCTAATCCCTTGTATTGCGGTGTAAATCCACATTCACTGGCGGTGTTGACGATCAAGAGTACTTTGCCTCGATACTGCTCTAAACTTACTGTGTTGCCTTGAATGTCTGTCGCTGATTGGCTGTATATATTCGTAGTCATGTTCACCTCCATAGGATCTTAGTCAAACAGCATAAACCTAAAAATAATTTTCAGCAATATAGTTGTGCGCAATTCATTTTATGAGTTTGCTAATTTACTTAATTATCAATATAGTTACAGCAATTTTGTAGCTAAAGAAAAGGGCATCTGTGTGACAGAAAATGACGCAGAATACGAAACAAACATGCAAGCGGACGTGGGGCAGGTTGTTCAACAACTCACTGAAGTTGAAGGCGAAGAACAAGCTGAAGTGTTTAGCGAAATTTTGAATGACTCAGAACCTGGAACCATAGCCTTAGCGCTTGAATCCTTGCCCTTGGATGAGCGTTACGAGCGTTGGCAGCAAGTTGAATTTGCTGACCGAGTGACAGTGTTGAGTTTAATGCGTGCCGATCCGCGCATGGGGATCCTTAAACGGATGCCCGACAATGAAGTGGACTTGCTATTTGCCCAGTTAAGCCCAGAAGATTTAATTGAGTGGAGTGATTATCTCCCTGAAAGTTTTACCGATCGCGCCTTGGCCCAGATGGGCGAGCGTCAGCGACAACGATTCGAACTCTACGATCAGTACTCTGAGAATGAAATCGGGCGCTATACCGATCATCAAATGTTGGTGCTCAGTGATAAGGCGAGCGTTGCTCAGGCACAGCGCTTTTTCCGCCGTATCGAACTCGATTGTAACGACAATTTGTTTATCGTTGATGATCAGGATAAGTATCAAGGCACAGTGCGTCGGTATGACATTTTTAAACATAATCCCGATGAATTATTGATTTCACTCTTGTCCGAGGATAGCCGTGCGTTATCCGCTGACACGAGTTTATTGGAAGCGGCCGAAGCGATAGAGCACAGCCGCGAAATCGAATTGCCTGTGATCGATGAGTCTGGCGAGTTAATTGGTCGCGTGACGCTGCGAACTGCGACCGCTTTAGTGCGTGAACATTATGAAGCGCAATTGATGGCAACTGCGGGTATGGATGAGTCCGACGACTTGTTCGCGCCGATTATGAAAGGCGCCCAGCGCCGCGCTGTGTGGCTCGGGATCAATTTACTGACGGCTTTCCTCGCTTCGGCGACGATTGGCTTATTTGAAAATGTGTTATCCCAAGTGGTCGCGTTAGCAGTGTTAATGCCGATTGTGGCTTCTATGGGCGGCATTGCGGGTAGTCAGTCGTTGACGCTGATGATCCGCGGTATGGCCATGGGACAGATTTCAGCGGGTAACTTGTTTTCGTTAATGAAGAACGAACTCGGTATTGGCATAGTTAACGGATTTTTGTGGGCGATAGTTATAGGTTTAGTCGCGGGCTGGTGGTTCGGTGAAGCGACCATAGGCATAGTGATTGGCTGCGCAATTTTGATTAACATGGCCGTGGCAGCAATTGCTGGTGTGGTCGTGCCTATGGTGCTGCAGAAGTTTAACCAAGATGCGGCGCTGTCGGGTTCAGTGATCTTAACCACAGTGACAGATGTGGTTGGCTTCTTTACTTTCTTAGGTATGGCGACCCTCTTGTATCTGTAGTGCATTGGTATATAAACAGTTATATCAATAGTGCTCTGTTAGATTTGTAGTGTGAGAGTGATAGCGAAGTGGGATATGAGTGCACAGCTAAGTGGCGTGCATTCCCCGTATGTTGGCAACATTAACGGTTTAATCTGGATATGAGTGACATTCAGTTTGTAATAAGTGAACAGTTAGAGGAATTAGCGCTGGCGGCACAATTGATTGATGGGCGTGATGATAACGCCCATCCGCTGGACCATCAGGTATTTTTCGATTCTCGTGCGGTGATCTTAGCGAAAACCCTTGAGGGCGAGATAGTCGGTTGCGCTGCGATAAAAGCCGGTAAAGGCACTGTCGATAAAGGCACTGTCGGTGAATTGGGTTATCTGGTGGTGTCGCCCTATTATCGACGTCAGGGCATAGCTCAAGGTTTAACGCAAAAACGTATCGAAGTGGCGAAGGCTTTAGGGATCTCGATTTTATACGCCACTATTCGCGCCGAGAACACCTCGAGCCAAGCCAATTTGTTGAAGGCGGGCTTTCAATTTTGGCGTGATTATTTGAGTATCCGCGGCACGGGCAACACTGTGGGTTGGTATTATTTAGCCTTAAGTGCCAATGTCGACGCTGAAGCGATAATGCTGTCTTTAGTGGGTGATCGCATTCAAGCAGTATAATTGTGCTGTAAGTGAAAAGACTTAGATCTTCAGCTGTTTCAAGTTTGTTTTGCATTTGTATATCCCTCGCAAATTATCCCCATTTATACGCAAATAGGCTGATTTTCTTTATTTATTCGGTATGATCCGCGGCTATTACCCACAGTCATTTATTGAGGTGTTTTTATGGCTAAGTTCAGAGTAGCAAGTGTTTTATTATTGAGTGCGGCAGCGCTGCAAGTGAATGCGTCAGAATTTAATCTTGGGTTGAACAACGATGTGGTTTCTACTGAGTTAGAACTGCAATTGAGCAAAGATACTAACGCAGTGTTAGGTTATATCTATGCTGACGAGGGCGGCCATATTGCCCAAGGTGCAATGCACATGACCCATGATGTGGGTGTGCATCACTTTGAAGTTGGCGCTAAGTTAAGTCAGCTTTGGTCTGACTATTCTCCAAATGGTAGCGCCATTTCTGTTGGTGGCCGTTATGCGCTATCTATGGGACCTAATATTTCATTACACGCCGCCGCTTACTACGCACCGTCAGTCTTATCGTTTGGTAATGTTGATGGTCAATATGAGCTCGATTCAAAAGTGCAATACCGCGTAACGCCAAACATGGCGTTTTATGTTGGTTATCGCAAGATTGCCTATGAGTACGATAATGCGCGCGATTTCACTTTCGAAGATGGCGTGTATATTGGCGGTAAATTCCGCTTCTAAAACAAATCGTTTTGATCTCGCTGCGTTAACTTAGCAGTCGATGTAAAGAGCCGGCCGAGGTCAACTTCGCCGGCTTTTCCATTTTGCTTTTAGCTCGCTGTAGCTGGGCAATATGGATGAGAAAATGACTAATCCGATACCGATCAACATCACTAGGCTGAGTTCTTCATCGAGTATCCACCAGCCGAACAAGGCCGCAAAAATCAATCCGGTATATTCTACAGGCGCCATTTGGCTCGCATCGGCACGTCGATAGGCGTGAATGATGAGATAGGTCATGCCAATATAAAATAGTCCTAACGTTAATCCCACCTGCGCCACTGGCAAACTAAAATCAGCGCCTTCGTATAAGGTCGCCGGTATCAGAAATATCATCGCAAAGGCATTAGACCAAAAGAGCATAGAGAAAGGATGTTCATGGGTCGAATAGGCCTTTAAAATCAAACTATTCAATGCCGACGTCATGGCACCGAAAAAGGCTAAACCTATATACAGGTTAAACTCTGTTGGTTGGCTGATAAGTAAAATGCCAGTAAAACCAATGATCCCCGCAACTGAGCGTCGATAGCCTATGCGTTCATGCAAAAATAACGCAGAAAGCACGAGGAGTAACAAAGGTGAGGTATAAATCACGGCGGTTACCGTTGCGAGGGGTAGATGCAAAATGGCAAGCATAAAAATGGCATTGCCGAGTCCAATCAATAGGGCGCGGGCAAGATGCACTTTGTAATAAGGGCTCAGTTTGAGATTACCCTGCAAGCGCCACACAAAAGGCAGCACTAGCAAGGTGGCAAAGAGTTGTCTGTAGAGCACCAGTTGGAACACGGGTGCATCATTTTCAAGCAACTTGACCAAGAGGTTGCCACTGGCAATTAGGAGTTGTGCGGCTAAAATCATCAATAGAGGCTGCATAGGATCCCAGCAAAAAATAAGTCAGTATTAAGTTGTATTTTGGATTTCAGGCCACGGTTTGGACTTTGAGACTAAAATAGCTCCATACGGCATGGGATATTCGACTAATTTAGCCTAACTGATTGTAAAAAACTAAATGTGGCCATAAAGTTAACCTACAATTCCAACTATCGACTAAGATTGACAGCATTAGCATTTACTTCATAGCTGTATAAATGATCTATGGCCCTTTAACTTAATAAGCCGATGAACAAACTTAAACAAACCCTATTTTGGTGTTTTTTACTTTTTATATGGACATTAAGTCCCTCTGTATTAAGCGCTGAAATTGCGTTGGACTCGCCGTATTTGTTCCATGCTCAAGCGGATCAACAGCCCCCAAAACAGTTTGATGCCGTGCCCCATTGGATGGGCCAACTCGACGAAGCTAACTCTGTGAGTTTAACCGGCGGTGACTATTGGATGATCACGCCTGTGATGGTCAATCAACGTCAGTCGAATTGGGTAGTGGATGCGAGTAATTCGATTATCGAATCTGTAGATTATTGGATACTCGGTAGTGATGGCAGTTCACAGCATGCCCACAGCGGCTACAGTGCCCCCTACGAATTTTTATTCGATTATGGCCGTAAGGTCACCTTGAATATGGGCACGGATTATTGGCTATTGGTTAAGCTTAGTAGCCGTTATTACTCATCTCCTCCCGAGATTGCCCTGCAAAGCGTGACGGATCATCAGTTGATGTCTGATCGCCTCGCCATGGCAGTGCTGCTGTGCTTAGGCGGCTTATTGTTTATCGCCTTATATAATCTTCTGATTTATATCTCTATTCTCGATAAAGCTTTTCTTTATTATGGCCTTTATGTCTTCGCGTATTTTGCTGGCTGGGCACTGACCTTCCATTTGCCGGCGCACTTGTTTAATTTCCATTACCTTGAGTTGCACCATCTGTTTTTTATCAGTTTGCCGATTTTTAATATCATGTTTTACAAGCACTTCTTGCAGCTGCCTAGCTACTCACCACGATTGTGGCGCCTTAGTCAGTATTTGATGTTTGCTTGTATTGTTGCTTTGCCGACCAGTATTTGGTTGTTGCCCTATACGGCGATTATTGCCTCAGTGCTGATCATGCTGTGGATTGCCTTAGCGATTACCTGCGGTAATGTGTGCTTGATGAAAGGCTTTGCCCCAGCGCGTTATTTTATTCTCGCCTTTACTTGTTTACTCTTGCCTGCGGTGATTATTTTGCCCGGGAATATGGGGCTAACACCTGATTTTATCGAACATGCGGAGCTGGCGACGCTGATGGGCGGCACGGCTGATGCGCTGCTATTGTCCTTAGCGTTAGCGAATAAGCTTAAGTTACTCGCAGAGGAACGTAAGGCGCATATTGAAGAGCTTGCGATTGCGTGGGAAAAGGCCCGCTTAGATGGGTTGACCCGAGTCGGTAATCGTTATGCTTTTGATGAATATATGAATTCGCAATTAGGCTTCGCCGATAAAGTGGTGCAGCCTATGGCTTTAGCGCTATTGAATATCGATAGCCTGAAAAGTGTTAATGAAACGCTCGGCCATCAAGAGGGCGATAGATTACTGCAAGTGGTAGTGCAGTTATTGCAAGCAACGGACTTAGCGCATTTAAAGCTTTATCGTATTAGTGGTGATGAGTTTGTGGTTGTGACGTCTTCGGCAGGGATCCCACTATTGCTGAGTTTGTTAAATGGGTTAGGTGAACAATTAGCTAGCCAAGGCTTTAAGGATTGTCAGTGCAGTTTTGGGATATCGTTAAACTCTGAGGTGGCCGATCCCCATGAATGGCTGCGTTCGGCAGACACTAACTTGTACCAATCGCGAATGGATAAGCGCCGCCAAGAGTATGCCGATACGCGTGGGGTCGATGTGAGACTGCATTTAAGCTAGCCAATTCAGCATTCAATAAAACCATTTGCATGGGATGCTAGAACAAAACTAGACAACATAGAAAGGCGCAGATAAATTCTGCGCCTTATTGTTTTCACCTTAAGTATAAAATTGCTTATCTAAGCTATAAATATCAGTATTCTAACTATCAACTTATTCAAGCAGCTTTATCTGTGTGACGGTTGATATCACTTGCCCGTGGCGTAAGCGGGTTTGCAGGCTATCACCGATTGTCAGCTTATCCGTGGAGTCGACCACTTGATTGTGGATGTCAGTGGTGATGCTGTAGCCACGGCTCAAGGTAGCAAGCGGGCTGACGGTTTCAAGTTGATGGGCCGCGTATTTTATCCGTTGCTCACTTTGACTTAGTTTGTCCTGCAATGCATCCTGTAAGCGACTCGCAAGATAACTTAGGCGGTTACCCTCAATGGCGAGCTTATGCTTGGGAGATTGCTGTTCAAGGCGACTTGCGAGCAACTGCTGACGGCGGCTGAGTATGTGCAAGCGATTCGACAACGCCGACTCCAGTCTTAATTGCATCTCATCGAATCTTTGCTCGAACTGTTGCAAGGTGCGTTTGGGATCTTGGCGCTGTAGTCTGTGCTCAAGCAAACTGAGCCGTCTTTCTTGTTTAAGCTGATAATGTTTCGCGCTTTGTTGCAGGCGCGATAAGGCTGTTGCGAGTTTTTGCGCCTTATTGTCGCTATCTTGGGATAACAACTCTGCACCTGCAGACGGTGTTGGGGCGCGAATATCAGCAACGTAATCACTGATGGTGGTGTCGACTTCATGGCCGACAGCGCTGACCACGGGCAGGGCGCTGTTATAAATTGTGTGGGCGAGAGCTTCGCTGTTAAAACACCACAAATCCTCAAGCGAACCGCCGCCACGGGTAAGCAGTAATACGTCGACTTCTAAACGCTGGTTGGCGATATTGATTGCTTGACAAATACTCTGCGCTGCAGTTTCGCCTTGAACCTGAGTCGGATAGATAATGACTTCAATCGAAGGGTCGCGCCTTGCGAGTACGTGTAAGACATCGCGAATCGCCGCGCCGGTTGGCGAAGTAATAACGCCAATGCGTTGGATATTTTTCGGCAATGGTCTTTTGGTGTCGGCGGCGAATAATCCTTCGGCGGCGAGCTTCATTTTGAGTGCATCGAACTGCTGGGCGAGTAATCCATCCCCTGCAGGCAGCATGGACTCAATTAATAATTGATAGTCGCCTCTGGGTTCATACACGCTGATCGCGCCTTTGACTAACACCTGCTGACCATTGATGGGCTTAAAGCTGACCGTTTGGTTACGGCCTTTAAACATGGCGCAACGGATCTGGGAAGAGTGGTCTTTTAAGGTGAGATACCAATGACCTGAGCTGGGGGAGGAAAAGTTGGATATTTCGCCATTGAGCCAAATTTTACCCAGTTGTCCCTCGAGAATTTGTCTGACTTCACCATTGAGCCGCGAGACAGTATAAATATTGTTTTTGGTGCCTTGCATCGAATTACTCAATTAAATGGGGATATTTGCTATTTTCCATTTACCAGTGCCGATATGCAAGGTATAATCCCGCCGCAATATTTCACCTCTAAATCCTACTCAACTGGGGAGATGTTGCATATGCTACGTTTAATTAAAGAAGCGCTTACTTTTGACGATGTGTTGCTTGTTCCTGCGCATTCGACTGTACTCCCAAATACCGCCATTCTTAAAACTCGCCTGACCAATACCATTGAATTGAATATCCCACTTGTGTCTGCCGCTATGGACACAGTTACCGAAGCTCGTCTTGCGATCGCTATGGCGCAGGAAGGCGGCTTAGGCTTTATTCATAAAAACATGAGCATTGAAAAACAAGCCGAAGAAGTTCGTAAAGTAAAAATTTATGAAGCGGGCGTGGTTCAACAACCTGTAACTGTGACGCCATCAACGACCTTAGCCGATCTGAAAGTGTTAACACTGAAGAATGGTTTTGCGGGTTATCCCGTGGTTAACGAAGCCAACGAGCTGGTCGGTATCATTACTGGCCGTGACGTACGTTTCGTGACGGATTGGAGCAAAACGGTAGAGGAAGTGATGACGCCTAAAGCGCGTTTAGTCACTGTTGCCGAAGGCACTAAATTAGATGAAGTGCAAAAGTTGATGCACTCACACCGTATCGAAAAAGTGCTTGTGGTTGATGATAACTATAAGCTGAAAGGCCTCATCACAGTTAAAGACTTCGAGAAAGCCGAACGTAAACCTAACGCCTGTAAAGATGAGTTAGGCCGTTTACGTGTTGGCGCTGCAGTTGGTGCGGGCGCAGGTAACGAGGAGCGTGTTGACGCACTCGTTAAAGCTGGCGTTGACGTATTACTTATCGATTCTTCCCACGGACATTCAGAAGGCGTTTTACAACGCATTCGTGAAACTCGCGCTAAACATCCTGATTTGCAAATTATCGGTGGTAACGTTGCCACGGCTGAAGGCGCATTAGCGCTGGTCGAAGCAGGCGTTAACGCAGTTAAAGTCGGTATTGGCCCTGGTTCTATCTGTACGACTCGTATCGTCACTGGTGTTGGCGTGCCACAAATCACAGCCGTTTCAGATGCTGCCGCAGCCATGAAGAGCTTAGGTATTCCTGTTATTGCCGATGGTGGCATTCGTTTCTCTGGTGACTTAGCCAAAGCATTAGCTGCGGGTGCATCTTGCATAATGGCGGGCTCAATGTTTGCGGGGACTGAGGAAGCGCCAGGCGAAACTGAACTTTATCAAGGCCGTGCATACAAGTCATATCGCGGCATGGGTTCTTTAGGCGCTATGTCTCAAGGCTCTTCTGACCGTTATTTCCAATCAGATAATGCTGCCGACAAGTTAGTTCCAGAAGGTGTTGAAGCGCGCGTGCCTTACAAAGGCAAGTTGAAGGAAATCATCCATCAACATATGGGCGGTCTGCGTTCATGCATGGGCTTAACGGGTTGTGCCACCATTCTAGAACTGAATGAAAAAGCCCAATTTGTGAAAGTGACTTCAGCAGGCATGGGCGAGTCTCACGTGCACGATGTGACTATCACTAAAGAAGCGCCGAACTACCGTTCAGGTTCTTAATCGTTTGATAAGAGGGGCGGCGCTAGGCCGCCCCCTTTGTAAAGCGTGTGATCCAATACTCAAGGCTGGCTCTCGCCGCGTTGAGCAATGTTAAAACAATAGATGAGATAAAGGTTACCCATGAGCGATATTCATGAGCACAAGATACTAATCCTCGATTTTGGATCTCAGTACACTCAACTGATTGCCCGTCGTATCCGTGAAATCGGTGTGTACTGTGAATTATGGGCTTGGGATGTAACAGAAGCCCAAATCCGCGAATTTGCCCCGAACGGTATTATTCTTGCTGGCGGACCTGAAAGTGTAACGGCTGAAAACTCGCCGCGTGCGCCTGAATACGTATTTACCGCGGGCGTGCCTGTACTGGGCATTTGCTACGGCATGCAAACCATGTCTGAGCAGCTGGGCGGTAAAGTGATCCAAGGTGTGGGTGAAGGTGAATTTGGCTACGCTCAAATTGAAATGCTGACAGATTCTTTACTATTCAAAGGCATCGAAGACGCAGTTAATAGCGAAGGCAAACCCTTACTCGACGTATGGATGAGCCACGGCGATAAAGTGTCGGCCATTCCTGAAGGGTTTGTGGCGGTCGCTAAAACGGATACTTGCCCATTTGCTGCTATGGCAAACGAAGAGAAGCAATTCTTCGGCGTACAGTTCCACCCTGAAGTGACCCACACTCGCCAAGGCATGCGGATGTTATCGCACTTTGCCTTAGACATTTGTGGTTGTGCGGCTAACTGGAAACCTTCCTCTATCATCGAAGATGCGATTGAGCGCTTGAAGAAGCAAATCGGCGATGATGAGGTGATTTTAGGGCTATCGGGCGGTGTCGATTCTTCGGTTGTGGCTATGTTGCTGCACCGCGCTATCGGCAAAAAACTGACCTGCGTATTCGTTGATAACGGTTTATTACGTTTGAACGAAGCCGAGCAAGTGATGGAAATGTTTGGCGATCATTTCGGCCTGAATATCATTCACGTTGATGCGGAAAACCGTTTCCTCGACGCGATGAAAGGCGAAGCCGATCCAGAAGCTAAGCGTAAGATCATCGGCCGCGTATTCGTGGAAATTTTCGATGAAGAATCGAAAAAATGCGCCAATGCCAAATGGTTAGCGCAAGGCACGATTTATCCAGACGTGATTGAATCTGCTGGCAGTGCCACAGGCAAAGCACATGTGATTAAATCTCACCATAACGTTGGCGGTTTGCCAGCCGATATGGAACTGGGTTTAGTTGAGCCACTGCGCGAATTGTTCAAAGATGAAGTGCGCAAAATTGGTCTTGAGTTAGGTCTGCCATACAACATGCTTTATCGTCACCCGTTCCCAGGACCAGGTCTTGGAGTGCGTGTTTTAGGTGAAGTGAAGAAAGAATACTGTGACTTATTGCGCCGCGCCGATGCTATCTTCATTGAAGAACTGCATAAAGCCGACCTGTACAATAAAGTCAGCCAAGCCTTTACCGTGTTCTTACCTGTACGCTCAGTCGGTGTTATGGGTGATGGCCGTAAATATGATTGGGTTGTGTCACTTCGCGCCGTTGAAACCGTTGATTTTATGACGGCCCATTGGGCACATCTGCCCTATGATTTCTTAGGTCGTGTGTCTAACCGCATCATCAACGAAGTCGATGGTATTTCCCGTGTGGTTTACGATATTTCTGGCAAGCCGCCAGCAACGATCGAATGGGAATAGCCCAAATATAAATAGCTAATAAAATACTATTTATGGTTTATCTCAATGCCAGTCATTTTATTGACTGGCATTTTTATTGGGGTAACGATATTGACTCAAAAAACAAGGTGATCCACAAATCTGAAGCAGTCAGTATCGCTTTGTACTCAAACAGCAGTCCTTTGATGGAGTAATTATATAAGGCTGCACTTTATTACCATTGCAGGATTGTGTACCGCTATGTGGGTTAACATATCTAATTTGCAAGGTTTTCCTCCTTAAACTTCTTTTTAATCATTATGCTAAGAGCTGTTATTATCGAATTATTGATTATCCAATAAAATTATCTTGCTCTCGATAGAGTTAACAAGATGTTCAGCTGAGGATTACCGTGGCAATTTTTGATATTGAGAAAGACGAATTACTCCGACTCTCCGATACTCTGCTCGAAGAGTTGATTGCTCGTCTTGCCGAGGCTGAAATAGCTGCGCAGGGACATAGCCCTGCATATGTAAACTGGTCAGGCTCAATTAATGCTCCTGATGGTGGCATTGATATTCACGTTCAAGTCCCCGTCGAACAGCTGAGCACAGGTTTTCTTGAAAGACCCAACACAATTCTTCAGGCCAAAAAGCATTCAATGCCGAGGGCTGCGATCATCAAGGAAATGGTCACCGCTGGGAAACTGTCACCGACCATCTCTGAACATGCCAAAAGAGGTGGGAGCTATATCATTGTCAGCTTAGGTGATGATTGCTCTCCTCCTATGAAGAGGGACCGCCTCAAAGCAATGCGAGATGCCGTAGCGGATGATCCTAATAGTGACAATCTTTACTTGGACTTCTACGACCGTTCTAAATTGGCTCAATGGGTACGGCAACATCCGTCAGTCATGCTCTGGGTAAAAAGAAGGCTTGGCCAGGGATACTCAGGTTGGCAGCCATACGGCGCATGGAGCAATCCACCAGAGGGGACGCCTGACACCTTGATTTCAGCCTCGGGAGTCACAGTGACTCTGCCGTCAGGCAAGGGGCAACAGTGCAGCATTAATGACGCTATCGCACCGATGCGGGACCTTATTCGCTCTACTAAGAAGGCGGTTCGCATCACTGGGTTATCTGGCGTTGGAAAGACCAGAATTGTGCAGGCACTTTTTGATGAGACAGTCGGCACAGATGCGCTTGACCGGACTATCGCAGTCTATGTCGATACAGGTGAAAGTCCGGAGCCTTCTGCTACAGCAATGCTAGACAGGCTGATTGCAGAGGGTAAACGGGTCATCATGATCCTCGATAATTGCCCTTCAGATTTACACTCTTCGCTTGCAAGCAAGGTATCGGCCGTAGGCACAATGGTCAGCCTTATCACTGTTGAATATGACATCAGAGACGATAAGCCTCAGACCACAGAGGTCATCCATGTAGAAGCGGTTGGGCCTGAGGTGGCTGAACAGCTTCTGCTGCGCCGTTTCCCTAAAATCAGCCAGAATAACGCCCGCCGAATTGCCGAGTTTGCTGATGGTAATGCGAGGGTATCCCTAGCTATCGCCGAGCGGGTTGAAGAAGGTGAGAGTTTGGCTCAGCTTTCTGATGCTCAGTTGTTTGATCGCTTGTTTGAGCAGCGCAAAGGCCCAGATGATAGCCTGCGTGAGTACGCTGAAGTACTGTCTCTGGTCTATTCGTTCTCGGTAGCAACTGTTGAGAAAGGCCAAAACGAACTTGAGGTATTGGGTTCGAACTTTGGGTATTCCGCAAGTCAGTTGTCTCGGTCAGTCAACAAGTTGTCAGACCGCCATATTGTACAGAAGAGGGCTTTTTGGAGAGCTATTTTGCCCCATGTCATTGCCAATAAGTTGGCGACATCGGCACTGAATAATTTACCCGTTGCTCAACTTAGAGAAACCTTTGAAGCCCCCGGACGTCAACGCTTACTCATGTCTTTCGCACATAGGCTCGGGTTGTTGCATGATCATCCTGTGGCGAAAGAGATCGTTGAAACTTGGCTTCAACCCGATGGGTTGCTGGGGCGGATAACCGAATTAAACGATATATCGGCACGAATGCTGGATTATATCGCACCAGTAACGCCAGAAGTTCTGCTCGACAGGATTGAAGCGATACTTATCACCTCTGATTTTAAAGGCATGAAACCAGGTTATAAGTCTCGACGAACGTCAATTATCAATCTTCTGCTATTGCTGGCGTATGAACCGATCGCCTTTGAGCGGTGCATTAGGCTCCTCATCCATTTAGCGGACTTCGAAGAGGAAAGCAACAACAATGCTTCTGCGCGAAATCAGATAACGAAGTTCTTCCAAGCATATCTGTCCGGCACACACGCTACTTTAGAACAACGCATTGCGATCATGAATGAATGTCTTTCATCAAGCGTGACTGTAAGGAGGTCATTAGGTTTAAGGATGCTCTCTACAGCCTTAGAGGCGCGGTGGAGTGGGTCAGGGGTAAACGAGTTTGGTGCTCGCCCAAGAGACTATGGATTTCAACCCAATCACGATCAGCTTGTGCAGTGGCGTAGCGCCTTTATCGAAGTTGCTGTCAAACTGGGAACCTCCGGTGATTCGACTCTTGAAGATCTTGCAAGACAGACGCTGGCGAAAGCATTTAGAGGAATGTGGCGACAAGTTGCAATGAGGGAAAAGCTAATTGACGCTGCTGGCAAATTACATGCACATCGCCCTTGGGGAGATGGTTGGAAAGCCGTCCGAACAACTATCTATTTCGACCATACCAAGCGCAAAGATGGGGATGATGTTGAGCCTCTGCCGGACAACCTTGCCGTATTGGAGAGGGAGTTGGAGCCCCATGACTTGATTCCGGCAATTCTGACTTATGTGTTGAGCAATAGGCCGGATTATTGGGCATTGGATGCTAATTTTGATCATGAAAAAATCCACAAATATGATGAAGCTAGGCAACGACTTGAAACTAAGGCGCTCCGGTTAGGTGAGGAATTTGCGTTATCGGACCATAAGCTCGACGAGCTGGGTCCACATCTTTTTTCCAGCGATTCGATGCCTTATCGCACCGCATTCGGGAGAGGCTTGGCAAAAGGGGCGCATGATTTACGAGTCAGCTGGCAGCTACTCGTCGAACAGCTGGGGCTGCAGTCCGAAGTCTGCCGAGATATTGCTGTCTTTGGTGGTTTCATCAAAGAGGTTGACTCTATCGATTCAGTTCTAGCTCAAGAGCTACTCGAACAGTGCACGCAGCATCCTAAGCTTCGACAGGCCTTGGTTAATTTGCACCCTTGTGGAAAATTTACAGAAACCGACCTAGATCGTTGTATGGCAATTCTGGATGACCCAGAAATTCACCCTAGCATGTTTGAACCAATCCTCTGGCGGGACGACTATGCGCATTTGCCTAAAGGCCGTATTATCAATCTCGCTCAACGGCTCCTGAGTAAACCGAATGGTGATGATGTGGTGCTAGAGGCGCTAAGCATGAGGTTAGATGGTACAGTTGATACACTTGGTCCCGACTTTCGACAAATAGGTTTAAGAGCTGCGATCTTGAGTCTCTCAAAAAATCATGACGATTATAGTGGTGGCAGGGATTACCGAATGGAGCGTGTGATCAGTGCTGCGTTACGCTTTAATTGCAATGAGGCCGCAAAGCAAGAGTGGTTGGATACCATATTTACTGTTGTCGATGACAACTATGGTTACATTTATTCATGCGAAAACACCATTGCGTCGACTGCGGCATTAATGCCTGCAGCATTCCTGAATCGTGTTTTTGAGGGCACTGAAGAGCAACAACATCTGCGACAGTTCTTTATTCTGCATAGCGGATTGGACCAGTCAATTCTCGCCAAAATCGATGTGGACGTGTTGATTGAATGGTGCAGAGCCAGAAACGATACCAAAGTGTGGGCGATTGTAGCGGCGGGTATTAGTCTCTGGGAACAGGATGGAAATCAGGGTGCAGTTATTATGTCAGAGTCAGCACTCAGACTGATGGAAGCATCTCCTGAACCTGAAGCTGTTCTGGAGGCATTTGCTGAACGTGTTACTTCTGGTAGCCGAGCAAACGCAATGCAACCTGGAACGGATGCTATTAGAAAGTTGGTTGAACATGAAAGATCAGATATTGCGGCCGCAGCTAAAACACTCTCTGTAAACTTGGTTCAACTAATCGAGCGTCAGAAAGAGCGAGAACAGCGGGAGGATATGGAGCACGAGCAACGGTTTGAATAAAGGCTACTCTATCCGAACTTTACAGGTTCAATACCTAGAGAGATGAAAGCCTATTATCTACTCAAACAACAATCGAGAAGGCTTAATCCTTATTCAGTGAAAAGGCGCCAAGTGCGCCTTTTTTATTGGTTATCGGTATAATTGCCGTATTTTTAAAGATGAGTGACAGCCTAGTGGACCAAATGAAGTTAGATGAACATTGGATGCAAGTCGCGATGCTGATGGCCGAGAAAGCCGAAGCTGAGGGTGAAGTGCCTGTGGGTGCGGTTCTAGTCAAAGACGGTCAGCAAATTGCAACGGGTTACAATTTATCCATTAGCCAACACGATCCTAGCGCCCATGCGGAAATTTTATGTTTGCGGGAAGCGGGGCGTTTGGTCGAAAACTATCGCCTGTTAGACGCGACTTTATATGTCACGCTTGAACCTTGCGCTATGTGTGCAGGTGCTATGGTGCACAGCCGGATCGCGCGGGTGGTTTTTGGTGCTCGGGATGAAAAAACCGGTGCAGCGGGGACTGTAGTGAATTTACTGCAACACCCGGCATTTAATCATCAAGTTGAAGTGACATCGGGTGTATTGGCCGACGCCTGTAGCGCGCAATTGAGTCGTTTTTTTAAACGGCGTAGAGAGGAGAAAAAAGCCCTGAAACAGGCTCAAAAGGCGCTGCAAGCAATTGAGTAAACAGTGATAAAAGCGACAGGATTAATCCTGAGACTGAATAAAAGTAAAGAAAAGTTTCTGACGATTCAAAATACGACGATGGCGAACTTTGAGTAAAGTACGACGACGCGCGACAGTATTGCTGATGGTTTTTCTTCTCATATTGACCCCATTCATTGTTATTATTGATGCCCTGCAGAGATGTAGCGCAGGTCATAACCCCAAGACAGTAGCAGTTGCACTTGAGTGCAGCAATAGCACTGGTCAGATAAGCTGAACTAAGTGATGTTTTAATCGTAAACCTGAGTTGGATCCAGCCCAGTTAAGCCAGCTTGGATCTAGTTTTGACTCTAGCTCTAGCTTCTAAACCTAAGCTCACTGAGATCACTGAGCTTAGGTTTAGAAGCTCGGCTCTTGACCTAAGTGTCTAGAAACCTAGCTCTAACGCTTGGCTCCGGCGATTCAAATTACTTAGGTTGTTCTGGGCTTAATGTTCCAGCGGGAATGGCGGGTTCTTCCGACGCAAGATCGCTCGGTTCTTCCTCGGGGTTTTGCTGTTTCGATTGATTATCTACCCAGACTAACGTGTCGTAGTAGCGGCGAATACTGTCGACGTAATGGACGGCTTCACTGCCACGGGCATAGCCGTAGCGGGTTTTTTGATAGTATTTACGCTTTTGCAGCAGTGGCAGCACTTTCTTTAAATCTCGCCACGCATTGGGATTTAACTCCATCGATTCAGCCAGCTTTCGCGCATCTTCAACATGGGCATACCCTATGTTGTAGGACGCCAGTGCAAACCACATACGTTGACTCTCGGGAATGGATTCCGGCAGACGATTGATCATATCGTTCAAATAAGCCGCGCCGCCGCGGATACTTTCTTCCGCATCCAAACGGTTGGTGATGCCAATTTCTTTTGCCGTAGGCTGAGTCAACATCATCATGCCACGTACCCCCGTTGCCGAGCGGGCATGGGGATTCCAATGGGACTCTTGATAGCTAGTCGCCGCAAGTTTTCGCCAATCTAAATTACCCGCATGGGTTTCGAATAACTGACGATAGCGGGGCAAAACGGTTTCGATGGCGCGAATAAATGCCCGAGTATCGACATAATCGAAGCGTTTCACATGGCCAAAGTATTTCTCGTTGAGATGATCGAGCGTGCCGGCCAGTTTTTCTTGGTGCCAAAAGGCCAGTAACTGACTCATGAGTTCATCACTGCGGGTCGGCGGCAATAGCCAGACCACATCGAGCTTTTCTTCAAGTACGGGGCCTGAACGCAGATCGGGCAAGTAGCGGCGGTTGATTTGTACGCTGCTGGAGTCGGCGATAGTGTAGTCAATTTCTTTATTCGCGATCATGGCCAGCAATTCTTCACTGTCTTTGTCGGTAATTTGATCCCACACCAGCGTCGGATAATGCTTTTGCAATTGAGTTAATGTCTCGACGAAGGAAGAGTCGGCGATGACAGTGATCTTACCTTTTAAGTCGCTGATGTCTTTGGGTGCTGGCATGCCTTCGCGATAAACCAATACTTGATTAACTCGGTACAACGGCGGCCCTAGGCGGAACTGTTCACGCCTTGCGGGTGTTTCTGTCATGCCTGCAGCAATCAGGTCGATTTCATTCTTTTTAAGGGCTTCGTACAGCTCGGTGCGGTTAGTGTAGGGCACCATTTTTAACGGCACATCTAAGTATTCCGCGAACAATACCGCCATATCGTAATCGAAACCGCTATCACCTTGGCCCGATGTCATATAAATCTGTGGGCCGTAGAGTGTGCCGACTCTTAACTCAGTTAATTTTTTCGGCACGAATTCTGTTTCGTCCACGGTCACCTGCTGACAGGCAGTCAGTAAGAAACCTAAGATAAGAGCGAACAGGAATCGAGTCATTAAATGTGCTTATAGTAAATAAAATCAATATTATAGATAGCGAGTTAACAGTGGGGCATGTGTGATGAACTGGCCGACATTGGTGGGATTATATCCGTTTGTCTGCGATAACGTAAAAAAATCATTCGTGGGGGAAAATGGCGACTTAAAATGGTCGCGTTTTTTATATCACAGGAAACACTGTTTTGCGTAAGGTCACAGGTGATTTGTGGCAGACATTTCCTTATAATAGCGCCACCTCTGACCCCTGCAATAATAAATAATAAGGTGAATAGACGTGATGGAGATCATCCGCGGAGCCCCTGCACTCTCGACGTTTAGGGTGCAAAAGCTGATGGAGGCCTGCGAAAACGCTGCGCTTCCGGTACGCCAAATCTATGCTGAGTATGTCCATTTAGCGGATTTGAGCGAGTTGCTCGATACAAATGAACGCCAGCAACTTGAAAAAATTCTCACCTATGGACCTGCGATAGAAGCTCATATCCCCCAAGGTTCACTCCTGTTTGTCACTCCTCGCCCCGGTACTATTTCTCCTTGGTCTTCAAAAGCCACTGACATCGCGCACAATTGTGGCCTTGGTAAAGTGAAGCGTTTGGAGCGAGGCGTTGCGTATTATGTCGAGTCAGATGCACTGACAGTAGCGCAGCAACAAGCCTTAAATGCGCTGTTGCACGATCGCATGGTTGAAATCATGCTTGATGATTTTGCCAAAGCCGATGTGTTATTCAAACGCACTGAGCCTGCGCCGTTTAAAAGCGTCAATATTCTTGCCGAAGGTCGCCGCGCACTTGAAGTGGCTAACACAGCATTGGGCCTTGCCTTAGCTGAAGATGAAATCGACTATTTAGTCGAAAACTTCGTCCGTTTAGGCCGTAATCCCCATGACATCGAATTGATGATGTTTGCTCAGGCGAATTCTGAGCATTGTCGTCATAAGATTTTTAACGCAGATTGGACAATTGACGGTGAAGTTCAGCCTAAGTCATTGTTCAAAATGATCAAGAACACCTTTGAATCCACACCAGATCACGTGTTATCTGCCTACAAAGATAATGCCGCTGTGATGGAAGGCTCGGTTGCCGGTCGTTTCTTCCCCGATCCTGATGGGGTGTACAACTATCACACTGAACCTATGCACATCCTGATGAAAGTGGAAACCCACAACCATCCAACCGCCATCAGCCCCTATCCTGGCGCTGCAACTGGTTCAGGTGGTGAAATCCGTGATGAAGGCGCAACGGGTCGTGGTTCTAAACCTAAAGCCGGTTTAACGGGCTTTAGCGTATCAAATTTAAAAATCCCAGGTTTTGTTCAACCATGGGAAGGTAACTACGGTAAACCAGATCGTATCGTTAGCGCGCTCGATATCATGACCGAAGGCCCACTGGGCGGCGCGGCATTTAACAACGAGTTTGGTCGTCCTGCACTGGTCGGTTATTTCCGTACCTACGAGCAGGAAGTCAGCAGCCATAACGGTGTTGAAGTGCGTGGTTACCACAAGCCCATTATGTTAGCCGGTGGTTTAGGTAACATTCGCGAAGAACATGTACAGAAGGGCGAAATCACCGTTGGCGCTAAGCTGATTGTGCTGGGCGGCCCTGCGATGAACATTGGTTTGGGTGGCGGCGCCGCTTCATCAATGGCATCGGGTCAATCGAGTGAAGATCTCGACTTTGCTTCTGTGCAACGTGAAAACCCAGAAATGGAACGTCGTTGTCAGGAAGTGATTGACCGCTGTTGGCAGCTTGGCGATAAAAACCCTATCCAATTTATCCACGATGTGGGCGCGGGCGGTTTGTCGAACGCTTTCCCAGAACTGGTGAATGACGGCGAGCGCGGCGGTTTATTTAATCTGCGTAACGTGCCTTCGGATGAGCCTGGCATGAGCCCGCTGGAAATCTGGTGTAATGAATCACAAGAACGTTATGTGATGTCAGTTGCTCCTGAAAACCTCGCACTATTTACTGCCATCTGTGAGCGTGAGCGCGCACCGTTTGCGGTTGTGGGTGAAGCAACAGCGGAGAAGCATCTGACGCTTAGCGACAGCCATTTCGACAATAATCCTATCGATTTACCGCTCGAAGTTTTATTAGGCAAAGCACCTAAGATGAGCCGCGATGTGGTATCAGCCAAAGCGGTATCGCCAGCGCTCGAACAAAACAAGATTGATGTTACAGAAGCGGTTAAACGCGTACTGAGCTTGCCTACAGTCGCAGATAAAACCTTCCTTATCACCATTGGCGACCGCACAGTTACGGGTTTAGTTAACCGTGACCAAATGGTCGGTCCATGGCAAGTGCCTGTGGCCGATTGCGCGGTCACTGCGGCAAGCTTTGATACCTACGCCGGTGAAGCAATGTCACTGGGCGAGCGTACACCGCTGGCACTGCTTGATTTTGGCGCATCTGCCCGTATGGCAGTAGCTGAATCAATCATGAACATCGCTGGTACCGATATCGGTTCATTTAAGCGTATCAAGCTTTCTGCTAACTGGATGTCTGCTGCGGGTCACCCCGGTGAAGATGCGGGTCTTTATGAAGCGGTGAAAGCCGTAGGTGAAGAACTGTGTCCAGAGCTGAGCCTGACTATTCCGGTCGGTAAAGACTCTATGTCGATGAAGACCGCATGGCAGCAAGATGGCGCGGATAAAACCGTGACGTCGCCCATGTCATTGGTCATCACTGCTTTTGGCGTGGTGCAAGATATTCGCAATACAGTGACGCCAGAGCTGCGCACAGATAAGGGCGAAACGTCTTTGCTGTTAGTGGATCTCGGTGCGGGTAAAAATCGTTTAGGCGGTTCTTGTTTAGCCCAAGTCTTTGGCGAGTTGGGTGATATTGCGCCGGATCTTGACGATGCTGCACTGCTGCGTGGTTTCTTCGAAACCATGCAAAATCTAGTGGCTAAGAAATCCGTTATCGCTTACCACGACCGAAGCGACGGTGGCTTATTTACCACCTTAGTGGAAATGGCCTTTGCGGGTAATACTGGCTTAGACATAGATGTAGAAGATTTGCAGGGCACGGATTTAGAGCGACTCTTTAATGAAGAGCTCGGCGCTGTGCTGCAAGTGAGCCGCGACAACGCTGCGAAAATTGCCGCTCAGTTTGCTATCGCGGGTGTTCCTTGCCATGTGATTGGGACTCTCGCTGACGATCAACGCATCACCATTAAAGATGGCGCGCGTGAAATTTTCAGTGATAGCCGTGTTGCGCTGCGTACTGTGTGGTCAGAAACCACCTATCGTATGCAAGCCATGCGTGATAACCCAGCGTGTGCGCTTGAAGAGTTCAAACTTAAGCAAGACGAAAGCGATTTAGGCTTAACGGTTAACTTAAGTTTCGATCCAAGCACTGACGTTGCCGCGCCTTATATCCTAAAAGGCGCTGCGCCTAAAATGGCGATTTTGCGTGAGCAGGGCGTTAACTCCCACGTGGAAATGGCTGCTGCCTTTGATCGCGCTGGATTTGAAAGCCGCGACGTGCACATGTCTGACATTTTATCTGGCCGTATCAGCCTAGAGGATTTCCAAGGTCTAGTGGCCTGTGGTGGTTTCTCTTATGGTGACGTATTAGGCGCTGGTGAAGGTTGGGCTAAGTCGATTCTGTTTAATGACCGTGCTCGCGATGAGTTTTCACGTTTCTTTGAACGTGACTCAAGCTTTGCCCTCGGCGTGTGTAACGGCTGTCAAATGCTGTCAAACCTGAAAGAAATCATTCCAGGAAGCGAGCATTGGCCACGTTTTGTGCGTAACCGCTCAGAGCGTTTTGAAGCGCGTTTCAGCTTAGTTGAAGTGCAACAGAGCCCGTCGTTATTCTTCCAAGGTATGGCAGGTTCGCGTATGCCTATCGCCGTATCACACGGTGAAGGTTTGGCTGAGTTTGCCAGCCCTGAAGCGTTGGCGATTGCCGAAGCGTCAGGCACGATTGCGCTGCGTTTTGTCAATGGTAAGGGGGATATCGCGACTCAGTATCCACAAAACCCGAACGGCTCGCCAAATGGCTTGACGGGGATTTGTACGACTGATGGCCGCGTAACCTTGATGATGCCGCACCCAGAACGTGTGTTCAGGACTGTAGCGAACTCTTGGCATCCGGATGCTTGGGGTGAAGATAGCCCTTGGATGCGTATGTTCCGTAATGCGCGAGTGACCTTAGGTTAAGCGAGTAAACTCAGCGGCTTTTACCAGTTTTGAAGGGTAAAAACGGGTTTAGTTAATCGTAAAAAAGGAGCGATAATTTCGCTCCTTTTTTTATATTTAAAATGCACTTTTATGAAATATCTTGCATTTCAAATCATTAATACTTGTTGCAAATAATCTAATGGACCAAAGTGATAAAACAGCATCTTTTTACGGTAAATACCTATTAATAGGTATGTTGCGTACTTGATACTGAGAGTGACGTTTTATGGGGTTCTAGAGTTGAAGGCAGATTTTGTGGCTTTAGAATAGAAAAAGCCCCCACTCTCAAGGAGAGGGGGGCTCGTTTTGCGCTAACAAAACTTTAAATTAAGGCAATAAATTTCACAAGTAATTCGGGGAATTATTTCAGCTCATTAGCTGTATAAAGTTCAACAAAAACACGCTTGTAGCTGTTAACCATACGTTCAAATAATTTAGTCATATCAATATCTCCACACCAAAAGTTAATACCTATGTGCGCGAAGTTGGCATTGACTGGGCTACGACACCAGTTCTACCAAATTGTCTCCTTAACACAGGACATATATTAAACAACTCAGGTTAGCTTCTCAAACGAGAAAAAATACAATTATTCATTATTAAAACTAATGAATTTTAATGCTGTTTTTATATCGCCATTTCAATATATTGATTTAACTGTTGATTTTAAAGGTTTTAAATTGATTTTCGCTGAAAATATTTTTATATTTTTTTAGTTAATTTGTTGCAACATTATTTGTTTGTTAGTTTTTTGGTAGCTGGAGCTGATTTGTGGCAGCTAATCAACAAAAGTAGGGGTTTACATTAATTAACGCTTGCTCACTACTCCTGTTTTATGTGGTTGTCAATCCCTCTCAATGGGGAAGTGTGTGCCTCACCGCAAAACCCACCTAAACCACTGAGTTTGATTGATTTGCATCAAAGCGAGGTGGTATAAAATAGCCACAAATGAAAACGAATAAATATCTTAACTATCTGATATTTATATCGATGAGATCATTTGATTGATTAAGTGGTAAGGTGTCGGTCTCAGTTACTTGCGATAGTGTGACTCGCGTCTCAATATGCGACGGATATTGGTACTTTTTAGCCCTTGCTGCTTCGAACTAATGCAAAAGATTAAATTTAACGGTTTATACTGATGTTCAGATATAAACACAAAATGAAAACTCACTATCCTACAAAGGCACTTGCTGTGATTGACGCGGGTTTTATCATAGCAATTGGACGCACCAAGTAAGGAGTCACCGATGATTGTTGAAGAGGTTGTTGAGCTATCGCGGTTGCAGTTTGCGCTGACAGCCATGTATCACTTCCTGTTTGTTCCCTTGACGTTGGGGTTGGCATTTTTGCTGGCTATCATGGAATCACTGTATGTGATGACGGATAAACAAATTTATAAAGATATGACTAAGTTCTGGGGTAAGTTATTTGGTATTAACTTTGCCTTGGGGGTTACCACAGGTTTGGCAATGGAATTCCAGTTTGGTACTAACTGGTCTTACTATTCGCATTACGTAGGGGACATCTTTGGTGCGCCTCTGGCTATTGAAGGTTTAATGGCCTTCTTCCTCGAATCTACCTTCGTTGGTATGTTCTTCTTCGGTTGGGATCGTTTCACTAAACGTCAACATTTAGTGGTGACTTGGTTAGTGGCCTTTGGCTCTAACATGTCGGCATTGTGGATTTTAGTGGCAAACGGTTGGATGCAAAACCCTGTGGGTTCAGTGTTCAATTACGAAACCATGCGCATGGAAATGACCAGCTTCGCCGAAGTGGTGTTTAACCCTGTGGCGCAGGTGAAGTTTGTTCACACTGTGGCTTCGGGTTATGTCGCGGGTGCCATGTTTGTACTGGCAATCAGTGCTTATTACATCCTCAAGAAACGTGACTTACCTTTTGCCCGTCGCTCATTCGCGATTGCGGCAAGCTTTGGTATGGCGGCAATTCTATCGGTTATCGTATTAGGTGATGAATCTGGCTATAAAGTCGGTGAAGCACAGCGTGTTAAGTTAGCGGCGATTGAAGCTGAATGGCACACTGAACCTGCTCCTGCGGCATTTACTGCGGTTGGTTTCCCAAATCAAGAAACCATGCAAACAGATTATGCGATCAAAATTCCTTATGCTATGGGTATTGTGGCAACACGCTCATTGGATGAAGAAGTCACGGGTATCCATGACTTGATTGCTGAGCATGAAGTGCGCATCCGTAACGGTATGAAAGCCTACGCCATGTTAGTGAAGCTGCGTGCGGGTGAAGAAACACCTGAACTGCGTGCGGCCTTCGAAGAAGCAAAAGTCGACTTAGGCTATGGTTTCTTGCTGAAACGCTACACAGATAAAGTGGTCGATGCCACTGAAGAGCAAATTAAAGCCGCTGCTAAAGATTCTATTCCTAACGTAGCACCGATTTTCTGGAGCTTCCGTGTGATGGTGGGTCTAGGCTTTATCATGTTATTCGTATTTGCTGCGGCATTCTGGCAAAGCACACGTCATCAAATCGTCGAGAAGAAATGGGTACTTAAAGCTGCACTTTATAGCTTGCCATTGCCTTGGATTGCGATTGAGTGTGGTTGGTTTGTGGCTGAGTATGGTCGTCAACCTTGGACGATTTCTGAGGTATTACCGACCTTTATGTCTGCCTCAAGCTTAACGACTGGCGACTTATGGTTCAGTATCCTTTCTATCACCCTGTTCTACACTGTGCTGCTGGTGATTGAGATGTTCTTGATGTTTAAGTTTGCCCGCATTGGTCCGAGCAGTTTAAAAACTGGTCGTTATCATTTCGAGAAACTAGAAGCCTAAGCAGAGGATTTCATTATGTTTGATTATGAAATATTAAGAGTTATCTGGTGGGCTCTGATCGGCGTGCTGTTCATCGGATTTGCGGTTACTGACGGTTTTGACATGGGGGTCGGTGCGTTACTGCCAATCATAGGCAAAGACGATACTGAGCGCCGTATCATGGTCAACACTATTGCTCCCCATTGGGACGGCAACCAAGTGTGGTTAATCACAGCAGGTGGTGCGTTATTTGCCGCTTGGCCTATGGTGTATGCAGTGTCTTTCTCTGGCTTCTATGTCGCCATGATGTTAGTGCTGTTTGCCCTCTATATGCGTCCAGTCGGATTCGATTACCGTTCTAAAATCGAAAATCCAAAGTGGCGTAAGTCATGGGATTGGGCTTTGTTTGCCGGTGGTTTTGTGCCTCCGCTGATCATAGGCGTAGCCTTTGGTAACTTGTTACAAGGCGTACCGTTTGAATTCGACGAGTTCCTACGTGCGACTTACCACGGCGGTCTATTCGGTCTGTTGAATCCTTTCGGTCTACTGGCAGGTCTTGTGAGCGTGAGCATGTTTATGATGCAAGGCGCTTCTTGGCTACAAATGAAGACTGATAGCGAGCTGCGAGTTCGTGCTGCGAAAGCCACGCAATTCTTCGCACTATTAGTGGCTGTGTTGTTTGCAGCAGCAGGCGTGTGGTTAGCCAATGGTATTGATGGTTATGTCGTGACATCAGTCCTTGACCATAATGCGGTGTCTAACCCAGCAATGAAAACAGTCGCGATTGAAGCGGGTGCTTGGCTTGCCAACTATGACAAATACCCCATCACTATGCTATTCCCTATCTTAGGTGTGGTATTGCCGCTGTTAGTGATCCTGGTGAGCCGCTTTAACCGTTCAGGTTTTGCGTTCCTATTCAGTTCGCTGACTGTGGCTATGGTGATTTTGACGTGCGGTGCGGCTATGTTCCCATTCGTTATGCCATCATCACTAGACCCTAACGTAAGTTTGACTATGTGGGATGCAACAGCTAGTAAAACTACCTTAGGGGTGATGACTGCTGCCGCTGCGATTTTCGTCCCTATAGTATTGAGCTACACTGTTTGGACTTATTTCAAAATGTTTGGCCGTATCGGCCGTAAACATATTGAAGATAACAAAGCCTCACTCTATTAGGCATTAAGGAGCATCTGCTATGTGGTATTTTACGTGGATATTAGGGGTTTTGTTGGCCTGTTCTTTCGGGATTATCAATGCCCTGTGGCTTGAGAATACTGAGAACATGGACAGATCGGCTGATGATGCCGAGTAACGTCTAAACTCGATTTAAAAAACCTCGCACTAGCGGGGTTTTTTATTGGGATTTATTTGCTGGATTAGGCAAGGTTAACCTGTGTTGGGTTCATCTAAAAGCTATCCTCAATAATGTTATCCTATCACTTTCTTAAATAATGCCTCAAAACTCCCGTGCCTCGCTCCCATAAAAAATGCCACCCTGTGTGGGTGGCATTTGATACATAACTCATTAGACATTTGAGCTAGTGGTGTTAATTGAACCTGTCGAGCGAGTCTATCTAGGCCTTAAATTGGCTTATTTGGCGTTTTAAAGCCGCGGCTAAGGAAGACAGTTCATTGGCTGACTGCACGGTTTCAGTGGCACGGTGCTCGCCCTCATTTGCTAGTTCACTGATCTGATGCAAATTGTGGGTGATTTCCTCTGCAACACTGCTTTGCTGCTCAGTGGCGGAGGCGATATTACGTGAACTAATGGCGAGTTCACCAATCCGACGGGTGATTTCCTTAAGCTGCTCGCCGGTTGATTCGCCCTGTGCTGCTGATTCCATGCCTAATTGATGACTCTGACCCATTTGCTCTGTGGTGCTTTTCACTTGGGTTTGCAGCTTTCCAATTGTTTGGCCAATTTCTAAAATGGATGATTGGGTACGCTGAGCTAAGATTCTCACCTCATCTGCAACGACCGCAAAGCCTCGACCTTGATCGCCTGCGCGCGCCGCTTCAATCGCCGCATTGAGTGCCAGTAAGTTTGTCTGCTCGGCAATGCTGTTAATCACTTCGGTGACTTTACTGATGGCTTCACTTTCGTGACTGACTTTTTCAACCGACTGATGACTGTTACTGAGCTGTTCACTGAGCTTGAGTAAATCTTGCACTACTTTAACTTGTTGATCTTGTCCTTCTTTCGCCGCAGCATCCACTTGCTGACTCTGAACTGCGCCATCTTGGGCATGATTCGCCACATCACGGATCGAGGTCGACATTTCTTCAATGGCAGTAGCAATTTGATCCGTTTGTAGCATTAAAGCCTGAGCTTCTTCGCCATTCTGTTTGGCGATACTTTGTGCCTTAGAGGCCTGCTGCTCTAAACTCATCACCGAATCCTGCAGGGCAATGATCAACTGCCTTAACTCTGAGGACATGGTCGATACGCTGGTGGTGATGCGATCAACTTCGTTTTGACTCTGTGGTTCTGATGGCGCTAAGTGATGACTGAAATCGCCACTGCCTAGCCTTTCCATATGCACTTGTAGGGCATGTAACGGTTTAAGTGCACGGATTAATACTACTGAAAGCAGTGCCGTGATCAGCGCAATCCCTGTGAGGGCAACGATAGCGTTGATAGTGAGTAACTGCATACTTTCTTCATTGAGCTCACTCGCCTTAACTTGGCCTACCAACATCCAATTCCAGCCGGTTACGGTTTGGCTATAGGCAAACATAGGCTCATTTTTACTATTGATATAACTGTACTCAGAATCATCTTTCGTGGCCTCAGCCACACTTAACCCATCGAGCATACTTTCGGTGATAACGTCGCCCGCATTAAATTTAGGATGCGCGACAAGTACATTGTCCGCTTTACGGACTAACAGAAAATAACCGCTTTCTTCTAGGGTGAGTCTGTTTACAGCATCTTGTAATTGTTTTAACGAGCTGGTGATGTCAAAGCCAATATATAAGATACCAATGACTTTCCCTTGGACGTCCTTAACTGGGCGATAGACTGTCATATAGTCTTTGCCGAAGAGTTTGGCGTAGCCTTCGTATTCTTGGCCGCTGATCAGCGCTTGATAGCCTGGATGTGTTTTACCAAGGAAGGTGCCTAGTGCACGGCTACCATCGGCTTTTTTGAGTGAGGTCGACACCCGCATAAAATCATCGCCATCACGCACGAATACCGTTGCCGTGCCGCCTGTCAGGTTAGCAAAACGATCGACTTTACTTTTTGAGGAGTTAATTTGTTCTTGTTCGTGCATGAGGGCGGGGGAGCTGACTCCCATCACATTGACGGTTTTATTTGGTTTACTAAATTGCCCTGGATACATTTCCTTAAACACATCGGCGTTGCGCCTTGCAAGCTGCAAAAGGCTATCGTATTGCAGTTCTAACATGTCTGAAACGGCACGCATTTCTGACTTCATGGCACTCATGCCTTTATCTTCTAATACATTTGAAGCGGCTTTGTAGGAAACGGTACTGAGTATGCCGAAAATGGTGAGTGTGAGAATAAACGCGAGGGCACCTATTTGTTTTGCAATAGGCCAATTTTTATAATTCATCGTACGATCCTATAGGTAACGGTTACATCAATGTAGCCTAAGTCTCACTCCATGGTCTTGATATGGGTCTAGTATTTAAGCAATTGTATAGTCAATTCTTTGATATTTTACCCGTTTTAGACTTGAGTTAATGGATTCATTCCACAGACATGTCGGCAGATAAAAAGTCCTGCTAACTGGCCGTATTGTGATGGCATGGACTAAGCTGCTTAAGGTGAATGGAGTTCATTGAGTCAGAACCATTATAGGGGAAGTGTATATGCTAGGTGAGAATCATGCGTTAGTTTATGAGTTTCCTGATTTTGTCGATCAAATTAAGCATCTAAAAGTCAATAATAGCGCCTTTGCGACTATGGCCAGTCGTTACCATGAGCTCGATAATAAAATTAGGGCGCTGGAGTTAACTAAAGTGCCCACCGCCGATGAGCACTTTTTAGCGTTAAAATTAGAGCGGTTAAACCTCAAAGATAAACTGTATCAATACCTAGTCCACGATGCGATTTAAGCTGGAATGGCGGACTGATTGTTCGCCTTACGGGTTTTCATCAACAGCAAATACATAGTCGGTACCCAAACCAGAGAGAGCAAAGTCGTTAGCAGCGTGCCGCCCGCGATAGCAATGGCAAAGGGAGGCCAAAATCCGCCGCCAGCAATGATAAGTGGGATAAATCCGCCCACTGTGGTGATGGTTGTTGAGCTGATATGGCGGCCACAACTGCTGACGGTTGAGACTATGGTTTCCATATCGCCGAGTCTGGCACTCGGCATATCCTCAAGTTCGGCCAAGATCACTATGGCTGCGTTAATGGCCAGTCCCATCAAGCCTAGCAAACCTATGATGACAGGGAATCCAAAGGGATAGCCGAACACAAACACGGCTAATAGGCCAAGTCCCGCTGATTGTATCGCGCTCAACAAAATGATGGCCGTGAGCCTAAAGGAGTTGAACGACAGCACCACAGTGGCCAATAACAAGGTGACGACTAACATCACATTGGACAGTAAATTGCCGACCGCTTCGTTACGCTTCGCGCTTTCACCGCCGATTTCAATGCGATAACCCGATGGCAGTGCGAGTTGAGCCACTTTATCTTTGACATCGTTCAGCACTTGGGCGGGTAACACACCACTGACAATATAGGCTTCTATGGTATTCACCCTTTGGCCGTTACGTCTTGGAATGGCGCCGCGGCTCACTTGCACTTCGTTGTGGGCGAGGGCAGAGAGCGCGACCGACTCACCCGAAGGGGTCACTAATTGAATTTCTGAAAGGCGGGTGACTTGTTCGCGACTGCCATCACCGAGTCGCACTCGAACGGGTAATGACTCCGTTTGCTCAAGCACGCTGCCACCGATAACGCCCGTGGTCGACATTTGGATCTGCTTGGCAATATCCGTCAGACTTAAACCACTCATCAGGCTGGCATCTTCATTCACTTGCAGCCACAGCTTAGGCGCACCGGCACTTAAAGTGGCTCGGGTATGGAGTACGTCCGGCGTTTGCGCGAGGATATTGCGAACTTCGTCGCCCAGCGATCGCAACGTATCGAGATTCGGACCGAAGATCATCAACTCTACCGGCGCATTAAAGGGCGGACCTTGCTCGAGTTTGCGTACTAGCACTTGTGCTTCGGGGAAAGCACTGTCGAACTGCTGTTGTAATTCGGGGATCAGCTCATTGGCACGTTCAAAGTCGGTCACTTTCACCATGGCCTGCGCATAGTTAGTCGCGCCCTGTTGGCGTTGCGTCAGGTTGTAATAAAATGAGGGCGTATTGCCGCCCACCACCCAATCGACTTGGGTTATCCCATTGACTGTATGGAGCTTTTTATCCATCAGCTGCACTTGGTTTAAGGTGTTTTCTAAACTCACATGGGGCGCAAGATAGACTTCAATTTGGAACATGTCCCTGTCCGAAGGCGGAAAGAATTGCTCTGTCATCTTGCCCGATGCGTAAAAGCCTAATACTGGCGTAATGCCGATAAGCAGCGCACTGAGAATAGGACGCTTAAGGGCGATTCTGAGGCTGGTTTGAAAATATTGGCTCACTAGCGGGAGATTGATCCCGTGTTGATACCAGACATCATGTTTGCCTTCATGGCTAAATCGTCCCGCGAGTCCCGCAATTATCGTGTGGGAAATCAGGTAAGAGCCGAGCAGCGCAAACATCACTGACATGGCAATGCCACCGACAAACTCTCCTGCGGCACCGGGCATCAGCACTATGGGCGCAAAGGCTAGAATCGTGGTAATCGTTGAACCTGCTAAGGGTAACCAAAGGTGGTGTATGGTTTCACTCACTGCGGCTAGGCGGCTCATCCCTTGTTGGCGCCGTTGTGAGATGGCATCGACAATCACAATCGCATTATCCACCATGATCCCAAGGGCGACGACGAGTCCAGTCACCGACATTTGATGTATGGGCAGGCCGATATATTTCATGCAGGCCAAGGTAAACAGTGCCGTGAGGGGCAATGAAATCGCTACTATGATGGCGTTTCGTAGTCCGAGGGTGAGTAGCAATACCAGCAAGATGATCACAAATCCTTGCAGCAGGTTAACCACGAGTCCGCCAAGGCGATCGCTGGTGTAACTGTTTTGCTCGAATAGCCATTGGATCTGGATATTGGCGGGCACTTCGCGATTAAGTTCATCGACGACGCTATTCACTTGTGCTTGCCAGAGATCGACACGGCTATTGTTAAGCATGCGCGCGGCGACAAAAACGCCTTGTTCACCATCGACTAAGGCTATGCTGTCCGCGGGCGTTTTGGCTTGGCGCGTGATAGTGGCAATATCTCCAAGGCGAATAATTTGGCCTTGGTTATCAATTTTGAGTGGCACTTGGCGAATGCGGGTTAAGGAGTCGAGTTCGCCCGAGACTTCGACTAAGGCGCGAAACTCACGATTGTTGATTTCACCCGCAGCAATTTTACTGTCGGCGCCGCTGAGAATATGGGCGATGGAAGCGGGAGTGAGTTGTAACTGGCTCATCTTGTTGCCATCGAGCTGCACTAACATTTCTTCGGTCGGTGCGCCGTAGAGTTTGACAAAATCCGTGCCTGACAACAGCCTGAGCCTGCTCTGTAATTCCTTCGCGTAGCGGTTGAGCATATCGACTCGAACGGGCGTATTGCTATTCCACACTAAGCTTAAAATGGCGGTGTAGGCATAACCAATTTGATCATCGAGTGTCGGGGATGGTATGCCCTCGGGCAGATTGATTTTCGCATCGGCTAATAAATCCCGCGCCCGAGACCACACGGGATCTGTCTCCATGACTGTGTCTTTCAATTCTAACTGTATGACTGAAATCCCCGGCCGAGAGGTCGATTGGATCAGCTTGATTTCTTCTAAGCGTCTGAGCTGATTTTCGAGCACTTCAGTGACTAAGGCTTCGACCCGCTCGGCCGAAGCACCGGGATACGGGGTGATCACAGAGGCGAAACGGTTGGTTATGTGTGGATCTTCAGTGCGCGGCAGACTCGAGATCGCGCCAAAGCCCGCGACCAGTAATAGTGCAATAACGAGGCTGACTAAGCGGCCGTTTTCAACAAAGGCTTTAATCATAACTACCTCGTGGCTGCGGCAATAGGAGACACAGCTTGGCCTACGACCAGCTTATGGAGTCCTTGGCTGACATAGATTTCATTGGGCTGAATCGCGCCTTGAATGTAGGCCATGTCTTGGGTGGTGTAGAGAATTTCCACATCTCGGCGCTCTATGATGGATTGCTGTTCATAGTTTGCGATGACATACAGATTCCATAATCCGCGAATGCCATCCGTCAGCGCTGAAATTGGCACCCAATACCCAGCTTGCTCAATTTGCTGCTGTTGATGCAGATACGCAATTTCACCGTTAATCACACGCGCATCTTGGGGCAGGCTGATCCTAAGTTGTAGGGTGCGACTGATGGGATTCACTTCGGCGCTGATACCGGCAATTTCGGCGGTAAAAGTTTGATCTTGCACGCTGACTTGCACTTGCTGTCCGGCGTGAAATTGCTCCGCTAACGCCACAGGTACGCCAATGTAGGCTTCAGGATTGATATTGCCCACTAAGGTGAAAATGGGGCTACCCGCAGCAATCACTTCGCCTAAGTTATGCAGTCTTTGGCTGATGGTGCCGTCAAAGGGCGCCACTAAGATGGATTTATCGAGCTTAAGTTGATTGGCATGCTGTGAGGCAAGTAGGCGGTTTTTCGCCGCGGCTAAGCTATTTAATTGTGAGCGGTTTTCATCTAATAGCTGCTCAGAGACATAGCCCGATTTTTTCAATTCTTGATTACGTTTTAGAGTGCTGGTGGCCAGATCAACATCGGCTTGGGTTTGCGCCAGACTCGCTTGGATTTCCTGGCGCTCGGCTTCGAGTAGTCGGGTATCGAGGATTGCCAGTATTTGGCCTTGCTTCACTTTGATGCCGGAATCGGCCTGTAGTTCGTTTAACTTACCAGCCAGTTCAAAGCCGACGCCAGTTGTGTTGCCCGCACGGATAGTCCCCGTGAAGGTCTGCTCGTGCTGATAGCTTGGGGTCAGGATCAACGCTTGGCTCGTGACTGTGGGCAGTACGGTTGTCGTGGCGTGTTCAGTAACTTCCTTTTGACAGGCGGATAATGTGACTAAAGCAAACACGCAGACGCTGATAGTGCGCCAAGAACGTCGGGCAGTTCGATCCATTTTAAGTGCTTCCGCTGTAAGTTAAACGTTAATGCAATGTAACTAGACTTGCTAGTCTAGTTGTGCAGAACTAGACTGTCTAGTCTATTTTGTGCTTAACTAATGCCAATTTATTATGTCTATCTATTCGAGAGTCGATATGACGCATTCCTCTGAGACGCAGTTACCTCTGAGCCGTAGCGAACAAAAACGTCAGCAAGTGCTTGTGGCTGCTATTGATTTATTTTGTCGTCAAGGGTTTCCCCATACCAGTATGGATGAGGTTGCCAAGCTTGCGGGCGTGTCGAAACAAACCGTCTATTCCCATTACGGCAGCAAAGATGAATTATTTGTTGCGGCAATCGAATCTAAATGTGTTGGCCATAATCTTAATGATGATTTGTTAAGCGATCCCACTAAGCCTGAATCGGCATTGACTCAGTTTGCCCTACAATTTGGGGAGATGATTGTCAGCCCTGAAGCTATTACGGTATTCAAAGCCTGTGTGGCACAATCCGAAAGCCATCCCGAAGTGTCGCAGTTGTTCTTCGACGCGGGCCCGAAACATATAGTGGGATTATTGGCGGATTATTTAGTGACAGTAGAAGCGCTAGGGCAATATCGCTTCGGTAATGCGCACCATAGTGCGGTGCGTTTATGTTTAATGTTGTTTGGTGAGCTAAAACTCAAATTAGAATTGGGCTTGGCGGCCGATGAACTCGTTGGCGATAGAAATGAGTATATTTTGGGTTGTGCAGACATGTTCCTGAAGGCACATAGGGCTTAATAAAACTTGCACAATATAAAAGTATCATTTTGTATCTCAATATTGAAAGCATGAACCTTTTAGCTTGATAGCGCGTATTATGCGCAAAAATCTGTTAATCATTTTAAATGCAAGGAGCTGACGTGGCTAATCGAGAACTCTCACCATCGAGCGCAAAACTGCGCCTGCTGAAAAGCGCTGTATTACTGTTGCCGTTAATGAGCTGTGCTGCTATTGCAGCGGATAAACCTTCGCAGGAATACAAGCCTTTTAGATTAAGTGTCGCGCAGATCAGCACCCAGAGTGCCGAGGTTGCCAATGGTAATACTGAGCTACAAAGGGACAGTTTATTACTGAGTGCAGGGATGAATGTTCCGTTAAATCAGCAATGGTCTTTGGGCTTTCGTGTGGGTTACGACAGGCTGGATTATGATTGGCGCAATATCACCCTCACTGGTGCTAACAATGTCGCCCCGCTTTTTGGTACCGACGGGCAGAATTGGGATCATATCAATCGCTATCGTGCCGGAGTGTCGTTAAATTATCGCATGGATAAACATTGGGCCTTCTTTTTAGCTCCGCAGATCCAATATGCCTACGCCGACACTGCATCGGCCAGCGAAGCCCAGAGTTACGGTATTGTGGCGTCTGCCATGTATGCATTTGATTCGGGGAATATGATTGGCTTTGGCGTCGCGTATCTCAATGATATCGATGAAGTTCGCACTGTGCCTTATCTCGCTATGCGCTGGCAGATAGATGAACATTGGGCACTCGCCAATCCTTTCCAAGCCGGTTTTAGCGGTCCCGCTGGATTAGAGCTGAGTTATCGATTTAATTCCGATTGGAATGTCGGCTTTGGTAGTTCGCGTCGTACTGAGCGATTCCTTATCGAAGATGATGACACTGTGGTAGAAACGAACGAATGGGTGAGTTATTTACGTGGAGGTTGGCAAGCAACCCCAGCATTAACAGTGAATCTTTACGCCGGTTATTACTTTGATGGTGAGTTAGAAGTGACCGACCAAGCCGCACTTGAAATGGATAGCCAAGGCGCTGCCGCCTTGGATATCGAATTCAAATTCTAACGTTAATGTCAGTTATTTGCCCAGCATGGCCTCTTTGAGGCTTTTCTGGGCAGGTTTATCACCTAGCCAAATTTTTAACAGTGCTTGACGGAACATTTCACCTTCGATGGTGGCTTGTTCCTGACCATTTTTATAGGCCGTCACGCCGCGGGCTTTATTGGCGACTAAGGTAAATTGGTCACCTTCTTTAATTTCTTCGTTAAACAGCGCCATAAAGGCATCGATTTGCGGTTGAATATCGGCGGTGTTTTCTGCGGTCGCGTGCTCAAAACCTTCAGTGATCGCATCGCGCATTTTTTCTGAGGTGATCATGCCAGAGGTAATATTAAGGCGGATTGCCGCAATCGGAGCATCGATAACCGCTGCAGTGCTACTCAAGGCTGCTGGCAAATACAGACTGCCCACATATAAATCCATAAAGAACTTACTGCGAACGCCCGCGCCATTGAGCTGCAATGCTTGGCTATTTAACGTCACAGTATCGGCGACTTGCACACCTGATACTTCTTTGGCCATTAATGTGTGGGGTAATAACAGCGCGCTTGCTAGGGTAAGCGTGGAGAGTAACTTCATAATACACCTCATTTTTCTATTTTAATTATCGGGTTTTAAGTAAAGCTTTATGAGTATTTACAGCAGAAAGTTGACCCCAACTTCTCAAATACTCGGCATCGGAAATGGATGTTAATCTAAAGAAGAGGGGAGAGATAGGCTAATTGTGCTTAAGTATCTTTCGAGTATGGCATACTCATCATTAAGTATGGGCATGCCAACAAGATGACTCATCGCGTTAAAATACTGACGTAAAAGTATTGCTGTAAAACTATTGGCGGGTAAATTATCAGCGTTAAGCAATCTGGTATAAATTATCCGCGAGTGCCCAGCTTGTACTGTCCACTCTGTTCGAACATCACAGCTTGTTTCTGTTTTGGTGAGATCAAAATTGGACCGTCGTCGAAGAAGAGAAAACACTTCCAATTACGGACGAACACATCCCAACGAGTTTCAATAATCTGATATTTTTCATAGCAAAAATACACCGGCGTCTCATCTGGCCATTGTATAAACTCGGCTAACATGGCGGGTAAACTGCTCTCTTCACTATCCCAAGCACTCTGCCAATGATCTGTTTCCACCCAAGCATCAGCCTTCGCCGCCCAATCTCCCTTAGTGAATTGCTCCGCACGACTACTCTTGTTGCTAATCCATTGGTTCCAGATTTCCATCGCACTTTTATCTGTTAACGGCAGGATATGCGCCTTGTCCTCGTCAGTGACAGGCAAGTCTTTGTGGTTGAAAATCCACTTACGGCGGTATTGATCTAGCGGTATATAAGTGTTGGCCACATTAGCTCTTTATTACATAGTAAATTATGCCCGATTATACCTAAGGTTCGCGGGCTTGTGGATCTTAAGCTTACATAATTTGTCAATTTGTCAATTTGACTTCAGTTCTAAATTACGATAAAGCTTTTGTAAATGCATTTGTGCTGCAAAGTTGTTCGGATCTAAGGTTAATATTTCTGTTAATACGCTTACGGCTTGTTCGGGTTGGCCTATATCCTTCCAAAAAAGCCCAAATTTGAGAAGCACCGGAATATCAGTTGGGTATTTTTCTAAATAGTTTAGATAATAGTCTAACGCTTGTTGGTACTTACCTTGAAGCTTAAGTATTTGAGCATAGTGAGGTAAGTAATCGTCACTAAATACAATAATTTTACTATAAGTATTTTCAGCCAGCGTAATATCCTTGAGTTTCAGGGAGAGTAATATAATTTGTTTTAGTTCAGTTTCCGTACGATACTCTTCTGAGATATTAAGTATAGACTCTAGTGCTGCGGACTCTTCGTGCAGAAGTAAAAATTGGTAACTCGAGGCTAAATAATATAAACGGGTTAACTCTGGGTTATCTGTGATAAATGGACTGATGTATTGAATCATTTTGCTGATCCCGAGTAAGTGCTGATTTTGCATTAAGATCGCCAGCTTTTTAAATGCATCTTCCACATTATTGACAGTAGCCTCTTTTGCACTAGTACTGTGACTCTGTTGGCTAAGATATTGTAAGTATTCTTGTTCAATCTCGTCGAGTAGAGCTATATCTGCATCATTCAACTTCTGATGGTCGGGCATATAGTTTTGTTTCCAAATTAATGCTCGGCCTAGCTGATTATCCTGCCGCCACTGTCTAGCAATCGCCGGTATATCTGTTGGCACAGTGAGTTCAGCTAATCTTATTTCCACTCTGGATGCGGCATCATTGATTAAGACGCTAAGTTCAGTGGCTATGTTTAAATATGCCTTATAGTAAATGTTATTATTTGTACTGAGATCTAATTGTGACCAATGTTCGCTCTGTTTTGTCGATAGGAAATGTGAGAATTCGTAGTAGCCGTAAAATTTAATTAAGCTTCCAAAATGGTGGTATTTTTGATTGAGTGTTTTTTCAATCTTGTCTATTTTTCTGTGTAGTTCAACAACGGTGTGTGTGGTACCCTCTATTTTTAGCATGGTATTTGAATAATGCAGGGCCTTTTTGAGCAATTTTATTAAGGCATTAAAAGTGTTTGAGGTTAAAGAGAGATCAGTTAGGGTATTTGCTAATAGCTTACGTCTTTGTTCGATAGATAGTTTGTGCTTACTTGGTTGAAGTATAGCTCTATCTTCAGGTGTAATTGTTGCTAGCACCAGTTGTTCTGGTGAAAGCTGTTGTATACCCTCAATTCTTGCAGCGTTTGCTGATAAATTGATACACTTTGCATGGTAACAAATCACTTCTTCTTGTAAAGATTGCATGGCTTGAAGGAGTTGTATTGGAGTTTCTGCCATTTCACCTGAATAGGTTTCTACCCACTCGAACATGACTCCTAAATTAGGGCCAATATCTGCACCGAATGTATTCTTTGCATGGGTTGCACCAGACTGAGAATGACAAAAATCAGAGCCACAAAGTAATATTTGTTCAAATCCCATTTCTTCGGCAATTTGCACAGCGGCATTAGTTACGGTAGGGCCTTTTGGCAAAATATTATCGCTATCTCGAGAATCCCAAGGTATTCGTGGACCTGTGTATAGCACGCTGCCAGCCCACTGTCCGAGTAATAGTGGACTAACATGATATGAGCAAATAAATAGACTGTTTTCGTACAAGGCCATCATTTCTTTATTTACTGTCAACGCATGATCTTGGGGGTCGACCGAAACTATGATGTCTACAGGAATCCCTGCAATAGTCAGTTTATACGCTACTCTCGATACAGCGAAAATAACTAACTGTTCTCGATGGCTTTTTATCCAGTCGATATGCTCATCTAAAGAAGGGCCTCCGCCTAAAACTATGCAGGTTTTACCCATGAATTTTTGTTTTAGTATGGATGCGGGCTGAAGAGTTTCACTTAAATTAATTAGTTGCTTTTTAATAAATATTTTCTGGGAAAATCCGATATTGCTTTCGAAGTGCTCGTGTTCTATTTTTTTTTCAACGAAATAATTTAATTGTGCATATTCATCAATGTAGTTCCCTGAAACTGCAATTGAACGATGAACTTTAAATTGATTTTTAGCAATAAAAATATTATTACGAGTTTCTTTTAATAATGCATCAAACATCTCAGGCGAACATATTTCAATTGATTCAGATAGTTCGTCTGGGACTTCAATTGTTAGTAAGTTCAGCACTGCATTAAAGTCTACAAAAATAAATTTACTGCCATCGGGAATAGCTAGCTCCATGACATAGTTAGCAAGTAAACCAGAATCCAGACCTATGACTATGTGTAGGGTATCTTTATGGGAAAACTTGGCCTTATACCTATTATTAAATAGCGTTTTCGAGTCGCATTGCTCAAAGGTGTTGCGATTAATGCTCGGTAGATAGTACTCATTAAATTGACTAACCGAGAAAACAGCGGAGAGAATGGGTTCGTTTACTGTCATCATCTGTTGTGCACCTTGTTATCTCGTTAGAGTCAAATTTTTGGCAAACATTGAATATGTGTGGACAATTTTCGCATATTTTCATGCTGATAACATAATGAAATCAAATTGATTTTGTAAACTTTAGCACGATTGCCTCACAAATAGTTATTGTATCTCTGGGACTTAATATCAAAGTTTGTATAAAAAACGCTCGTTTTTTGCTTTTGATGGTTTTGCTAATTTAGGGGAAATAAGTCAAATTGCTCTGGATTAGACTTTTACTGTAGTCATATTGATGATTAAAACCACAGTTTGGAATAGATTGTCGTAAAAATTCTAAAAACGGTCGACAATTCAAATTAAGTTACTAAAATTATATAAATTTATGCATGGTTGTGGTTTAGTAGCTTTCATGTTTTTACCTATGGTAATCATCGTTTTGGCCTTACCGTCAGTGAATTTTGGTATGTTTTTTGCTTTATAACTAATGTTCCAACCTTAGTAGGTTGTGATATACCTAGTCAGATAGTGTTGGCACTACAGTGATCATTCGGAGCGTATATGTTTGACAATAAATCGATTCTCATAACAGGTGGAACAGGTTCTTTTGGTCAAAAATATACCAAAATGATATTGGCGAAATATAAACCAAAACGGTTGATTATTTTTTCACGTGATGAGCTAAAACAATACGAAATGCAGCAAGTTTATAACGCGTCTTGTATGCGTTATTTCATAGGTGATGTACGTGATGCTGATAGACTTGTCCAAGCGTTGAAAGATGTTGATTACGTGATTCATGCCGCTGCGTTAAAACAAGTACCTGCCGCCGAGTACAATCCTATGGAGTGTATTAAAACCAACATTCATGGTGCTGAGAATGTGATCAAAGCAGCAATCGCGAATAAAGTCAGGCGGGTTATTGCATTATCAACAGATAAAGCTGCGAATCCGATCAATTTATATGGAGCGACTAAGTTGGCTTCTGACAAATTGTTTGTTGCTGGAAATAATATTGTGGGTGAAGGTAATACCCGGTTTTCAGTGGTGCGATACGGTAATGTTGTTGGTTCTCGTGGTTCAGTAGTACCTTTTTTCAAATCATTAGTGAATAACGGTGCCGTTTCTTTACCTATCACTCATCCCGATATGACTCGCTTTTGGATTACCTTGCAAGATGGGGTGGACTTTGTGCTTAAGAATTTTTCCCGGATGCAAGGTGGTGAGATTTTTGTCCCTAAAATTCCGTCAGTTCGCATCACTGACTTAGCTGATGCCTATGGTGCAGGATTAAAGCGTGAAATTGTAGGTATACGCCCAGGTGAGAAAATGCATGAAATTATGTGTCCTGGGGATGATTCGCATCATACACTTGAGTTCGATGACCATTTTGTTATTACACCGAGCATTTCATTTTTTGGTAAGAATAATAACTATTCTACTAATATGTTAGGTGAAACAGGCACCTTAGTCGAACAAGGATTTGAGTATCATTCGGGTAATAATCCTCATTTCTTATCAATTGAGCAAATAAAGTTACTCGATGAGGAAGCATAATGATTCCTTATGGACATCAATCAATAAGTCAATCAGACATCGATGCAGTTACGGCTGTTTTGACTTCTGACTATCTGACCCAAGGTTCCCAGGTGCCTATGTTCGAATCGGCAGTTGCAACTGTAACTCGGGCAGAGTATGCCGTAGCGGGTAACAGTGCGACCTCTATGTTACATGTGGCCTGTTTAGCACTGGGTGTTTTACAACAAGATATCGTTTGGACTTCTCCGATTACTTTTGTAGCATCAGCTAATTGTGCTCTCTATTGTGGTGCGAAGGTTGATTTTGTTGATGTTGATCCCCTCACGGGTAACATGTGTGCAATTGCTCTCGCTAACAAACTACAAGAATCCAAAAAGCAAGGTTGTCTTCCTAAGGTTATAATACCCGTTCATTTATGTGGCCATAGTTGCAACATGGATGTGATAGGAGCGCTTGCAAAGCAGTATGGTGTAAGGGTTATAGAAGATGCCTCACATGCTATAGGTGGGCAATATCAGGATCAATATATTGGTCAGTGTCAGTATAGTGACATTACGGTATTTAGTTTTCATCCTGTTAAAATTATTACTACTGCTGAAGGAGGTGTCGCGACAACTAATTGTGCAGAACTTGCTAAGGCGATGGTTTTATATCGCAGCCACGGTGTGACACGGGATAAAGATATGATGCTAAGACCTGATGAAGGGGATTGGTATTATGAGCAGCATTTTTTGGGCTTCAATTATCGTATGACGGACTTACAAGCTGCGTTAGGAAATAGCCAAATTATGCGTCTAGATGAGTTTGTAGCTAAACGTAATCAATTAGCTCGTCGATATCATTTCCTATTGAAAGACACTGGGGTTGAATTTGTCTCTCCGTTAGATAATACACTTAGTGCTTACCATCTTATGATGATTTTATTGCCTGAGAATATCGCCCGTAAAGTGGTTTTTGATGCGATGAGAGCGGCAGGTATTTGTGTGCATGTTCATTATTTCCCTGTGCATTTACAACCGTATTATTTAAATCTAGGTTTTGCTGAGCATGATTTCCCTCAAGCTGAGCACTTTTATCGCCATTGCTTAACTTTGCCGCTTTATCCCGATCTTAGTGACGAACAGTTAGTTTTTATTACTGAAACATTAAAAGGATTATTGTAGTGAACATAGCAATAATTCCCGCCCGTGGTGGCAGTAAACGTATACCGAGAAAAAATATTAAGGCATTTAATGGCAAACCCATTATTGCTTATACAATTGAAGCTGCATTAATTAGCGGTTGTTTCGATCGTGTTATAGTATCAACTGACGATGATGAAATTGCCGCGGTTGCGCTGCAATATGGTGCAGAAGTTCCCTTTGTCCGTCCCTTAGCATTAGCCGATGATTTTGCGACGACAGGTGTGGTGGTGACGCATGCGCTTAACTGGTTAATAGAGTCTAACTCTAAGCCTTCGTTTGCTTGCGTTATGTATGCCACGGCCCCCTTTATTCGAGCGGAAATATTAAAAGACGCATTTGCGACATTAAAGCAAAACAAGCATAAAAAGTTTTGCTTTGGCGTAGCAGAATTTCCCTCTTCAATTCAACGTGCCTTTAAAATAACGACTCACGGAGATGTTGAGATGTTTCAACCAGAGTATTTTAATACTCGCTCTCAAGATCTTGAAAAAGCTTACCACGATGCAGGTCAGTTCTATTGGGGCACGACAGAAGGCTTCTTGGAGAGTAAGGGGATGTTTTCGAGTGATTCTATACCTTATCCATTACCTCGCCACCAAGTTCAAGATATTGACACTCCAGAAGATTGGGCAAGAGCCGAGGCACTATATCAAGTGATGCTCAAGCAAAGTGCCTAAGATGAAGAGGATCGTTTTTAGAGTCAATGCTGGGCAGGGGATAGGGATTGGTCACTTAGTCCGTTGTGCTGTGCTTGCAAGAGAATTGATTCAACAAGGTCATAAATGCCTTTTGGTATTGGGAGCTGTCGAGCAGGAGTTATCCGCATTTGTTGAAGGACTCGATTATATTTCACTCAATTTAGTATCGCCAACTTACCAAGATGAGTCACATGATGCTGCGTTATTTCTGAGCGTAGCGAATAACTTTTACGCAGACTGGGTTGTCGTGGATGACTATTATTTGGGTCGAGATTGGGAGTTATTGATTAAAGCACATGGCTATCAAGTATTGTCTATTGATGATCTTTGTCGCCCCCATGAGTGTGACATCTTGTTAGATGTACGTTGGCGTGGGGACAATACGTCTCTTTATTACCAAGATAAATTGCCTTCACACTGTATGGCCTTACTTGGCCCAGAGTTTGTGCTGTTATCTGAACATTATGAACAAGCTGTTATACATTCGCAGCCTGCGGAACAGCCTTTTACTCTCTTAGTAGGTCTTGGTGGTGGCGGAGATATTGTTACTATTCGTAAGTTAGTGGCGAATTTAGAACCTTTAGCGAAACGAAATCAGATAAAGATTCAGGTTATCCTTGGGCCCCTGTTTGATGACTCTCTAACTTTTATCGCTGAATGTGCGGACACTCCTTGGGTTGAGCCGCTCATTGGTATTAAAGAATTGTACCCTCATCTAAAGGCGTGCGATTTATATATAGGTGCAGCAGGCGGAATTTTATATCAATTGCTTGCGCTCAATAAACCAGCATTGACCTTTTCAACGGCAGAAAACCAAGTCACGCCAATAGAGCAGTTAGAAGATATCGGCCACTTCTTCCATGTTGACCAATGGTGTGAGCAAGATGTTGCTTGTCTTCCTGAATTTGTGGATGCGGTTATAAGGCATAATGGCCGAGTCCAAGGTTTACTTAATTCATCTCGATTTCATTTAGATGGGCTAGGGGCCCAAAGAGTCGTCAAAGCCATGATGGGTGAATTTACACCTGAGGAGAAAGTGAAACATTCTGCACAGTGTATTGAGTTGATCCTCTCGAAACATCATAGTTTACGTCCTGTTAGCGATCGAGATATTAATCATTACCTTGATAGCCGTAACTTAGCAGCTAATGCGCAAAATATGATTAATGTGCAGCCCATTCCGCGTTTAGCGCACTATGCATGGTGGTTCAACACACAACGTGAGTCTTATTTACTGTCAAAAAACGGACAAGCCTGCTTGTATATTTGGCATCAAGTGAGACAAGTTGCACAACTGCATTTTTTAATTGGCGGTTGGTTTGTTTGTGACGATGACACGGGATTCCAAGATGCGCTACTTGCACTTAATTGGCAGTTAACTCATTGTGATAAAAAGTATTCTGGTATTCCTTGGATTGCGGTTATTCATCGTGAGAACAAGTATGTGAAGCTGATGAATGATTATCTTGGCTTTGAGACAATAGACGAAACGCATCCCTATGCTTCAGCCATTGGCACGGTATTTGCTGATGCACATTATAGTCAGTTTTTCTTTGTAACTCGGACGACTAAGCCAGATCCGCAGCTACACAATATACAGGTGGTGGCAAAATGATCGCTATGGAAGTAACCCCACAACCGTTGAAGTTGGGATTTATTGGCGGTTCTTATACTTCGGCCGTGGGTTACGCCCATGGTGCAGCTAGTCAGTTGGACGGGCGTTGGCAATTAGTTTCTGGATGCTTTTCACGCGATATAGATACCAGTTTAAAAACGGGCGCGACATGGCATCTTCCTGCAGATCGTGTGTATTCCGATTGGCAGCAATATATTGCCAAAGAGGCGGCGTTGCTCGATGCCGTTGTCGTGCTAACTCCAACACCAAGTCACGTTGATGTCGTATGTGCCTTGCTGCAAGCAGGAGTCGCTGTTATATGTGAAAAAGCAATGGCGGCGGATTTACAGCAATCGATAGCGATCCAAAAAGCCCTCGATGAGACTAAAGGATTCCTCGCTGTGACCTTTAACTACAGCGGTTATCCTATGGTGCGAGTGTTACGCAGGCATGTACAAGAAGGCACTTTTGGGGAGCTTAAACAGATCCAAATTGAGTTTCACTCAGATGGTTTTATTCAAGCACCAGAAAAAATGCATCCTCAAGCTTGGCGTTTGGTGGATGGTGCAATCCCTACGATTTTATTAGATCTTGCCGTGCATGTGCAGCATCTGAGTGAGTTTATTACTGGACAAATTCCCTTGAGCGTAAATGCCGATTTTCATCATTTCTCGATTTTTGATGGCATAGTCGATGACGCCTATTTGTGGGCAAAATTTGAAAAGGGGATGCGGGCTTCCTATTGGGTTAGTAAGACAGCTTTAGGCCATCGTAATGGGCTTAGAGTCAGATTATTTGGTGAACAGGCGAGTGCAGAGTGGTATCAGGAGGAGCCGGAGCGTCTGCATATCTACGGTAAAGACTCTGTGCGGATGACCTATGATAGAGGCAATTGTCATTTTAAAGAGGAAGTCCGCGAACGCTTTAAACCTGGACATCCCGCTGGCTTTGTTGAAGCTTTTGCTAATCTTTATAACGATATTGCCGATGCACTAGTTATGTTCCGTAAAAAGGGGCAATTTCAGTCGCCTTATGTATTTGGTTGGCAGCATGCCCATGATGGTCTCGTTATGTTAGACGCTGCTGTACAGTCAAATAAAACTGAGACATGGGTTGAGATAAATTAAAGGTTATGTGCAAATGAAGATTAATATTGGTGAGCGCGCGATTGGTGGTGAAGAGCCCTGTTATGTGATTGCTGAGTTATCGGGAAATCATGGCGGAGATATCCGTAAAGCAGTCGCCTTACTTAAAGCCGCTGCCGATGCGGGGGCCGATGCCATTAAACTGCAAGTATATCGTCCTGATACTATTACGCTAAATGTGGATCATGGTGATTTTGCTATCCCAATGGATAACGCATGGGCAGCTTATAAAAACCTTTATGAATTATATGAATATGCTCATACTCCTTGGGAATGGCTTCCTGAATTATTTGCCGAGGCCGCGAAACTTGGGGTTGAGTTATTTGGTTCTGTCTTCGACGAGACGTCAGTCGACGAGCTAGAAAAATTTGCTGTAAAGGCTTATAAAATAGCGTCTCCCGAAATTGTCGATCTAGCATTGCTAGAAAAAGTCGCCAAGACAGGTAAGCCAGTCATAGTCTCTACTGGGCTGGCAAGCTTAGAAGATATTTGCCGCGCGGTAACTTGTCTTAAGCAACACGGTTGTGAGCAAATAATTTTACTCAAATGCACAACAGCTTATCCCACACCTCCAGCAGAAGTTAACCTAAAAACGATACAGCATTTAAAAGACACATTCCAATGTCCTGCAGGACTTTCGGACCATACAGTTGGTATAGGCGTATCGATTGCAGCTGTTGCGTTAGGCGCAAATGTAATTGAAAAACATATAAAATTAGATGATGGAGAAGAAACTGTCGATAGCTTCTTTTCACTCACAGTCGCTGAATTTCAAACGATGCTGGCAGAGATCCGTCGAGCGGAATTGGCGGTTGGCAAAGTAGATTACAGCTTAACGCCCGGTGCGAATAAGAATCGAAATGGACGACGCTCACTGTATATTTCGGCACCGATGCAGCAGGGCGATATTTTTACTGAGCTGAATGTTAAATCTGTGCGGCCAGGTTTCGGTCTTGACCCACAATATAAGTCACTAATTTTGGGGCGCAAAGCGGGTAAAGATCTCATCGCTGGCGACAGATTAAGCTGGGATGTTATTCAATAGTCTGAAATGTTTCATTTAAAAATGGGTGAGTAGTAATGACAATAAATGACGTGACAAATTTTATCATCGATTATGTGCGGCAACATTTAGAAGATGACAGTCAGATTATTGATGAAAATTGCAATTTTGTTTCAACTGGCTACTTAGACTCATTTGCTATTTTGAGTCTTATCATGACATTAGAAAGTCAATACGAGATTAAGTTCGCGCCAAGTGAACTCGCAGAGTCTGAGCTCCAAGTCATAGGTAATTTAGCGCAAGTGGTGGTGAATAAAATTGCGGGTAGAGACTGATGTCTTGCTTATATGAGAGATTTAGGCTGGTTGCCCAGCAGTTTCATGATAAAACTGCGTTGATCGATGGCGATGAGTGTTATACCTATGGCCAGCTGTTGTCACTCATTGAATTATGGTGCAAGCAGATTGTACTGATTTGCCAAACTCAAAGACCGCGAGTAGCGCTGTTAACTGACTCTCTATTACATTCTTTTACTGTCTCTGTTGCGATCGCAAAATTAGATGGTGCATGTATACCTACGAATGCTCAAATGCTGGCACCACAGTTGTTGGCCGGATGGAACGCGACAGATGTTAATCTTGTGGTTTACGATCGTAGTGTTAGCGCAAAAGTGCATTCTTTAGCCTTGCCGTTTGGTATTATAGCCACTGATGCATTGGCGATACCTACGGGGAATATTCCTGCCAATCACAATACTTACGCTAATAATATTGAATTTACTCAAGATGATTGCCATGCGTCAGAAGCGCTTAGCTCGTTGGTCCAAGAAGCCATAGATAACGACTTTTTGATCACCCTTTCATCTGGCTCAACCGGTGATCCTAAACCTATTGTGGTGTCACAAAGTGTCAAACTTGCAAGAGCGCAACAGACTTGGGATCTGTATCATTTAACGTCTGACGATGTAGTGCTATGTGCTTCACCATTTTTTCATTCTTTAGGTCAGCGACTTAGTTTTGTACCCTTATTATTGGGAGCCACTTTAGTGAGATTGGCCCCCTTTACGCCAAAACAGTGGTTAGTGTTAGTTGAGCAACATGCGGTGAGTTTTGTGATCAGTGTCTCGTCGCACCTGTATGCCTTAAAAGATGAACTACTCGATAACGCGATAGCATTAAAGTCACTGAAAACTATAGTGACGTCATCAGCTCCTATAGATGCGGCTTTTAAAGAGAAAATTTTTGACGCAATTGGCTGTGATTTTCACGAAATTTATGGCGCGACAGAAATTGCCGTCGCAACCAATTTAGCCCCCTGTGATGCAAAATTTAAATTTAATACTGTCGGCTACCCATGTGAAGCGATCGATGTTCAAATACTCAATTCAAATCTATGCGTCTGTGGGATCAATGAGGTTGGGGAAATAGCAGTAAGGTCTCCACTAGCGTTTAGCGGTTATTACCATAAACCTGAATTAACATTGGCTGCGTGGCATGGAGATTATTTTCTAACTGGCGATCTCGGTAAACTCGATAGCGAAGGTTTTTTAACTTACGTTGGTCGCAAAAAAGACGTTATTATTTCGGGGGGGATCAATATATATCCGAAGGATATTGAGGCTGTACTCTCCACGCATGAAAGAGTGTTAGAAGTGGCTGTTATCGGTGTAGATGATCAGTTGCTAGGTGAAGTTATCGTCGCCATCTGTATTGTAAAAGATGCAGATCGTTTAGAGCCTCAGCTTCGAGCCTTAACGAACCGTTCATTAGCGCCTTTTCAGCGTCCTCTAAAATATTTTTTCCCAGAAAAATTGCCATTAACGGCAACGGGAAAAGTGTCTAAGAAATTGTTGAGGGAACAGTATAATTCCTTAAATAATGGTTGGACAGCCGTACTTGAAACGATGTTGTACGGGAGGAAAGGCTAATGAGTGAAAGGTATATTTTTGGTGCAGGCATTCAAGGTGAAATTTTTTTCCAAAGTTTTCAATTGTCATCGATCACACTTGATGGTTTTATTGATGCCTATAGTCAACAGACTCATCTATATGACTTGCCGATAATACGCCAAGAAGATATCGAGAACAAAGACGCCGAAATATATATATCAGTAGGGTTATTAAGTCGACGTATCAAGTCTGAACTTGTGGCACAGGGCTTTACTAGAGTATATGACTTTACAGAGTCCATTTTTGCTTGTCCTGCTATTATCCAACAATTAATTCCCCACAGTCTTTGGTATTCAGCCGTGATTGATGAAATGGTGGAACTCGAGCAATTGGCAAAAGTAAGGGGTCTGTTATTTGATGATAAGAGTCGGCAATTATTAGATCAAATAGTTCGTTTTCGTCAACATCATCGAGTTGAAGATTATCCAATCCCCGATCCTCATATTCAATATTTTGCTGAAGATATACCTGTTTTTAACCATTTGTCAGCACTGCGTTTTATTGATGCGGGTGCATACAATGGCGATACGTTAACCTCATTATTTACCGCTGCGCAATTACATGCACTACCGGTGGAATACTGCGCTAGTTTTGAGCCTGACCCCAGTAATCTATATAAATTAAACTGTAGAGTTAAAGCCTTGGGGTTTGAACATCAGGGGCGAGTATTTATTTACCCTGCTGGCGTATGGAGTAAGTGCTGTTTGTTAGCTTTTGATGCTGAACACAGTACTTCAAGCCGATTAACCGGAACCACGGGATCACAAGATAATTTGGTGAGTTGTGTGGCACTCGATGACGTGGTTTTTGGAGGATCACCCAACTTTATCAAAATGGACATAGAAGGGGCTGAAAAGGCGGCTCTTTTAGGGGCAAAGAATATTATTCAAACATATCGCCCTGTTTTGGCAATTTGTCTCTATCACAATCCTAGCGATTTATGGGATATTCCTTTGATGATCAACGATATGGTTCCAGACTATGACATGTACATTAGAGTCTATGGTGATATGTTATTGGAAACTGTGCTGTATTGTATCCCAAAAAAACGCAGTGAAAATGTTGGACCCGATAAGGAATAATAAATATATGTGGAAAGAGCAAGTTAACGCCATGATATCAGACATGCGTAATGCGGATCCCAGTTATCAGCCAAGTCACTTCTGGCAACATGGTGCAAAGAGCTTGCAGCAGGATCTAGCCGATTACGGGATTGAAAATTTTCGAACGCTAAATAGCGCCCTAGGCTATTTCGTTCCAACATATTTATTTCATGGCTGGGTTTTACAGCCAGAACGTTATCAAAATATGTTAACTGTTTGTGATAGCGCCCTTCAAAATGACCGGCGCGCCATGATGTCAATGACGGAGTTTTTATCGGGTGAAACTCATGCTAAAAGTGACTATCGAGTGTATAAAGCGAGTGAGCAGTTACGTGCCCCGTTTACACAAAATTTCAGTGAAAGCCATGTAGGTAACCCATTAGAACAGTTTGAGTTTGATGGACATTTTTATAGTCGCTCTAGTTTAAATTATCTACTAGGATTAAATTTTCTTAAGCAACATATACAAGATATTTCGGTCAAAACTGTCTTAGAAATCGGTGGTGGTTTCGGTTCACTCGGTGAGATTCTACTAAGTGATAGCAGAAATGAGACTTTTTATATAAACGTAGATATTCCTCCGACCTGTCTCTTTTCCAGTTATTATTTAAAACAGGTATTGGGTGCACATCTTGTGGCAGATTATGCCCAGTTACAAATTTACCCAGATTTGAATATTGATACACTACGTACTGAGTTTAGTGCCGTAGTCATGTGTCCTTGGCAGTTACCTGAACTCACTGGCGAAATTGATCTTTTTGTGAATTTTATCTCCTTCCAAGAAATGGAGCCTGAAATAGTACAAAATTATCTGCAACATGTAACACGGTTAAAAAGTAAATACGTGCTATTGCGTAATCTTCGCGAAGGAAAACAGGTCGCAAAAGACCACTCTCATGTTGGTGTTAAAGTGCCTATCTTGGGAGATGATTATGATAAATTCCTACCTGAGTACGAGCTTATTGCCACAAACGTATTACCTTTTGGTTTTCAAACAATTGATAAATTTCATTCAGAATTACGACTTTACAAAAGAAGTTAATATACATAAGCCTTGTCAAAATTAGGTTAGTGAAATAAGGAATTAAGTTATGAAAGCGGTTATTTTGGCTGGTGGATATGGAACACGTATTTCTGAAGAAACTTTGTTCAAACCAAAACCGATGATTGAAATTGGTGGTAAACCGATTTTATGGCATATAATGAAGCTATATTCCGCTTATGGTATTAATGACTTTATAATTTGTTGTGGGTACAAGGGATATGTAATTAAAGAGTATTTTGCAAATTATTTTCTTCATATGTCCGATGTGACCTTTGATATGCGAAATAATAAGATGGAAGTACATCATCAGATGGTTGAGCCTTGGAGGGTAACCTTAGTCGATACAGGTCAAGAGACTATGACTGGAGGACGATTAAAACGAGTAGCCGAATATATTGAAGGAGAATCAGCTTTTTGTTTTACATATGGTGATGGGCTCTGCGATGTTAATATCCAGAATGTAATTGATTTTCATATGGCTAAAAAAGTGAAAGCGACTTTAACTGCAACTCAAGCCCCAGGCCGTTTTGGAGCGCTCAATATTTCTGGTGACCTTGTAACGACCTTTAAAGAAAAACCAAAGGATGATAGTTCTCTGATTAATGGTGGTTTTTTTGTTTTATCTCCTGAAGTATTAAATTATATTGAGGGTGATAACACTAGTTGGGAAGAGGGACCTGTACAAATGCTTGCAGAGGAAAATAATCTCGCAGTGTTTAAACATAATGGTTTCTGGCAACCCATGGACACACTTAGAGATCAGAAATACCTTCAGGAAATGTGGCAGAATAATCAGGCACCGTGGAAGATATGGTAACAAATCAGCAATTTTTTAAGGGAAAAAAAATCTTAATCACAGGACATACTGGGTTTAAGGGGAGTTGGCTTTGTTGTCTGCTTAAACATTATGGTGCAGAAGTCATTGGTTTCTCTCTTGCCCCTTTAACCCAGCCTAATATGTTTACCTTGTTAAATATCAATGCGAATATTGAGTCTATTATTGGTGACATCCGAGACTTTGATATTATAAAAAGAGTGTTAATCGATCATCAACCTGAGATTGTCATTCACATGGCAGCGCAAGCATTAGTTCGTCATAGTTATGACCATCCTGTTGAAACTTATAGCACTAATGTAATGGGTCTTATTAATGTTTTTGAAGCAATACGATTAACAGAGAGTGTTAAATGTGTCCTCAATGTAACTTCCGATAAGTGCTATCAAAACAGGGAATGGCATTGGGGATATCGAGAAAGTGATTCCCTTGGTGGATTAGATCCTTACAGTAGTAGCAAAGCATGTTCAGAGTTAGTTACCAGTTGTTACCGTAATTCTTATTTAAGTCAATCTGGAGTGATCGTGGCTTCAGCAAGAGCGGGAAACGTTATTGGTGGTGGTGATTGGTCTGAAGATCGATTAGTGCCAGATCTAGTTCAAGCTTTCAGTTTACAACAGATAGCAAGTATTCGAAATCCGAGTGCTATCCGTCCGTGGCAACATGTTTTGGAACCTTTATCTGGTTACTTAGAACTGATCAATTACCTTTTGAGTCGTGATGGGAATCCTGATGAAACTTCTTACGCTTGGAATTTTGGTCCAGCAGAAACCGATGCAAAAACTGTTGAATGGGTAGCGCAACAGCTAGCAAAAAACTGGGGAGATGGTGCATATGTCAAAAGTGAACCTCAAATTAATGCTCCACACGAAGCTCATTTTCTTAAGTTAGATACATCTAAGTCACGCAGTATTTTAAATTGGCAATCTAAGTGGGAAATTGAACTGGCCATTGAGAAAACGATAGAGTGGTACAGTGGGTTTTATCAAGGTAAGAATATGGCATCAATAACCCAAACACAGATTCATGAATATTTGAATGATAAAGGTGATTAGCTTGACTGATACTTCTAAAAAATTGACAAAAATTAGAAAAGATATCGCTGATTTGGTCAAAGAGTATGCTGCAATTAAAGCCATACCCCAAAAATTTTATGGTGGTGATACGCCTATTCCACCTTCTGGAAAGCTTATTGGGGTTGATGAATACTCCAACATGGTTGAAGCATCACTTGATGGATGGTTAACAACAGGCAGATTTAATGACACTTTTGAAACTGATTTGTCATCAATATTAGATATAAAAAATGTCTTAACGACTAATTCAGGTTCTTCAGCAAATTTATTAGCGTTAGCAGCATTAACTTCATCACGCTTAGGTGACAGAGCATTATTACCTGGTGATGAAGTTATTACAGTTGCTGCAGGCTTTCCTACAACGGTTAATCCATTAATTCAATATGGATTAATACCAGTGTTCGTTGATGTTATGCTGCCAACATATAATATTAATCCTGATTTAATCGAAGAAGCTATCAGTAAAAAAACCAAAGCCATTATGTTAGCTCATACTTTAGGTAATCCATTTGATATTGATGTGATTATGCATTTGGCTAAAAAATATAATCTATGGGTAATTGAAGATTGCTGCGATGCATTAGGATCGACTTATCAACCATCATTGGCTTATTCTAAAGGACGTAATACACGTATTGAATCTGGCGTGGAGCGTTTGGTTGGCACTTTTGGTGATTTGGGGACATTGAGTTTTTATCCTGCACATCATATTACAATGGGTGAAGGTGGGGCTGTATTTACGGATAGTGCGCTTCTAAAGAGTACTGTAGAGTCATTTCGCGATTGGGGACGGGATTGTTATTGTGCTCCAGGAAAAGATAATACCTGCAATAAACGTTACTGTTGGAAGCTAGGGAGTTTACCTCAAGGTTATGACCACAAGTATATTTATAGCCACGTAGGTTACAACCTAAAGATTACTGATATGCAAGCGGCCTGTGGTTTAGCACAATTAGGTCATTTAGCTGAGTTTATTATGGCTAGAAAACGCAATTTTGAGTATCTAAAGACGGGCTTAAAATCTTGTGAAGAATACCTTATCTTACCTGAAGCAACGCCGAAGTCATCACCCTCTTGGTTTGGTTTTCCATTAACATTAAAACGTGATAAGGGCATCGAACGCTTAACATTACTTCAGTTTTTGGAATCTCGCCGAATAGGTACCAGACTTTTATTTGCTGGCAATGTAACTCGTCAGCCCTACATGAAAGATAAAAAATATCGAGTCTCAGGTCGTCTTAATACGACTGATTTAGTGATGGAAAGCTCATTTTGGATTGGTGTCCAACCAGCGTTAACAACGGAAATGCTAGATTATGTAATTGAATCTTTTGAAGATTTTTTCTTAAAAGAAAAAAGACTTTAGTTTTTTTGTAACCAGGTCGATACAAGTGTGTTAATGCTTGCGTGCTGATTTATAGGGTAGCTTGAGAAAGGAGAAGGACTATTAATACTTTAGAAAGAGAAATGCTTAATATTCTTAAGCAACTCAAAGATAACCATGGTGTCGTTGCCGTTAAAGCAGAATTTGAGGCAGAAGGTACTCGAAGTGATGAGTTTTTACGTTTGTTAGAGATCACTCGCAGATCAGGCTTAGATGTAGCACTAAAAATTGGTGGCGCTGAGGCAATTCGCGATTTATTTGAAGCAAAACAATTCGGAGCTGATTACGTTGTTGCGCCTATGGTTGAAACGCCTTATGCATTAAGCAAATATATAGGAGCATATGAAACTGCGTTTACAAAGGACGAACTCGAGGATACTTCATTCTTATTCAATGTTGAGACAAAGACAACATTTAACAACCTAGCGCAAATTATTGATGTGATAGTTTCATCTGCGACTAAACCTGGAATTGTCTTTGGCCGTGTTGATTTTACTCAATCAAATGGAATGAAGCGTGGTGATGTTAATTCTGACAAAATTCTTAAATATTGTCTCGAGGTTGCTCGACAATGTAAGTTAGCAGGTATTGAGTTTGTAGTTGGTGGTGGTGTGTCATTAGATGCAATCGATTTTTTGCAAGCTCTAAAGGCAACGTATCTAACTCGTTTTGAAACAAGGAAAATCATTTTCAATGCAGATGCTTTGTCCATGGCTAAGCTCAGAAAGGGGTTGCTATTAGCTGTTGAGTTTGAACTGCTATGGCTTCAGAATAAGCATAATTACTATGCATGTATTGCTAAAGAAGATGAAACTCGGCTGGAATTGCTATCTACTCGAGTATTACAACTTCGGCAAGAAGTTGGCTAATTAGATGTCTATTCAGTTAGTTATTTTCGATCTTGATGGAACTTTGGTTGATAGTGCCAGAGAAGTGACGCAAGTTATTAATGAAATGCGTCGAGTTCGTGATCTTAAGCCTTTAAACCAAGATAGTCTATTGCAGGAGATGGGTCATGGAGCCGATAGGATTTTATCCTTGGCACTTCCTCAGTCAATTGAACCCGTTACATGCCTTGTTGCAGAGTTTCGGGACCGTTATAAATTGATATCAACACCGAAATCTTCTCTCTATCCAAATGTAGAAGCAACACTCAAGTTTTTGAAAAAAATTGGTTTTAAGTTAGCTGTATGTACAAATAAACCTTCAGCGCTCTGTGATAAAGTTTTACTTGAAACTGAAATTGCAGAGTATTTTGACGTTGTTATATCAGGTAGGCCTGATCATATAGCGAAACCGAATGCTGAACCTGTCTTAAGAGTGTTACAACAACTTGGCCTAGAACCTGCTAGTGCATTATTAGTTGGGGATACCACCATTGATCAAAAAGCGGCTAAGGCGGCCAATGTGCCCTTTATTTTTTTCAGCTCGGGCTATGATGATGGTGTAGCAAGAGGAGATATATATTGTGATATCAATGATATGTCGCAGCTCTTAGCTATGCGTCCGTTTAGCTTTAAAACTATTTCGTGTATATAGGACCCAACTATGACTAACGATGAGATTGTCGCCAAAGTACAACCGCGAATATATTCAGCGGTAAAAGTACCCATTGAAGATAGAGTACCTTTAAAAACACCATTTTCAGTTCATATAGATGTGTCAAGTATTTGCAATTACCGCTGTAGTTTTTGTTTTCAAGCCGACAATAGAGCAATGAAAAAGGTTGACTTGAAGCGTGGGAAAATGAGCGTGGAAATGTTCAAGAAGATTGTTAATGATCTTGCTGAATTCCCTGAAAAGATTAAAAAAATTAAAATTGGTAATCATGGGGAACCTACATTACACCAAGATCTTCCTGAAATGATTAAGTATGCTAAAGAAAAAAATGTTGCAGAAATTATCGAAGTTTTTACTAATGGTTCGAAGTTAACACCTGAGTTAAACCGTGCACTAGTGGATGCTGGATTACAACGTATTAATGTATCAATTGAAGGTTTAAGTGATGAAAGATACATGCAGGTTGCCGGTGTAAAGCAGAATTTTAATGAGATAGTTGAAGGTGTAAGACATCTTCATAGCATTAAAGGGCCTGAACTTACTATTTATGTGAAAATCGCGGACCAAACAAGTGCTCTTGATAAAGGTAATAACACAACATTCATTCTAGATGAAACAGAACGTCAATATTTTTTTGATACTTTTGGTGGTATTTGCGATGAAATTTTCATAGAGAAAATAGTACCTCAATGGGCCGAAACACAACTCGATAAGCAAAATGAAGTTGCTAAAACAGGGATGTATAATCAAAAAATAAAAAAATATAAAGATATTTGTCCGTTCACATTCATGTATTTGCATTTTAATTGTGATGGTCAAACTAGTCCTTGCACTTTGGATTGGCCAAGAAAGGTTGTCATTGGCAATGTAAATGAACAAAGTGTAAAAGAAATATGGGAAGGAAAGTCTCTGCATCAATTACGAGTTGCTATGCTAAAAGGACGAAGAGAGCAGATTAATTTTTGTAATAACTGTTCTGCTCCTATGGTTTGTGTTGATGAGGATCTTGATCCACATAAGGAAAAAGTTTTAGCAGCGTTAAATGCATTAGATGAATCACTTGATGATAATGAGTGGATACAGTCTAATGAGTGGAAAATAAAAGAAATATTATAATTAACTATAGGTGAGTGAAATGTCTGTTGGTATAAAATTACTGGTGTTGGGATCCAATGGTTTTATTGGTAAAAACGCAGTGGAATATTATTCTGCGAAAGGTTATGAAGTATACTCACCAAAAAGACATGAGTTGAATTTACTTGATACGTGTGCTGTAGAAAAATATCTAGCGAATTTATGCCCAGATGTTGTCTTAATGAGTGCTGTAAATATCAACTCATTAAATGAAAATTTGATTTTATATTTTAATTTAGCCCGATGTTCACATCTTTTTGGTCGGATGATTACAATAGGTTCAGGTGCAGAATATGATATGAAAAATTACGAACCTATGATGAGTGAGGAATATTTTGGTAAGCATATCCCATCAGATACATATGGGTTGTCAAAATTTGTTATTTCAAATGATGTTGAAAAGTTTTCTAATAACATTGTTAATTTGCGAGTGTTTGGAATATTTGGTAAGTATGAGGATTATTCTCGTAGGTTTATTTCTAACAATATCTGTAGAATACTTTCTGGATTAGAAGTTTCTATTAATCAAGATATGTTTTTTGATTATCTTTATGTAGATGATTTTTTGTTGGCTGCTGAAATATTTTTTAAATCAGAATTTGTTTATAGGAATTATAATATATGTAGCGGTTATTCGATATCTTTGTTTAAGCTCGCCGAAATCATTAATGAAGTCGGTAATACAGATTCTGCAGTATTTGTAAAGCAGGAGGGGAGCAGAGGTGAATATTCAGGAAACAACTCACGTTATGTGAGTGAATTTGGCCCCTTAAAAATTACTCCATTTAAAGATTCAATTTCAAACCTTTATAAATGGTATGAAAAGCATCCTCAAAAAAATCAAATTTGTCAAAAAATCATCGAGATGGAACAGCTCAAATGATAAAATCAAAAGTGAGTTTACTGGTTCAGTTAGAAAAACGTCCAATCGTGATATGGGGCGCTAGAATGACGGGTATGGGGTTCTTACGTTTTTCTCTTGCAAACTCACTTAATATTGTCCGGTTTATTGACTCAGATCTTGCATTGCAGAATAAATTAGTCAATGACGTATTAGTTAGCTCACCAGATGTTTTGGCTACGATGAAAAAAGAGTATGAAAATTTAGCTATTGTTATTGCTGTATCATTAAAAGAGTCTGAAATTATTTCAATGCTAATGGATATGGGATTTTCTGCCCATGATTACATTTTGTATTCTGATTATTGCGAGTCTTTCTATACCATTGATATTATGGGGTCGTGTAATCTTAAGTGTCCATCTTGCGCACATAGTATAGATGGCGACAAAACGCCAATTGGTCGCATGTCATTGAAGAACCTTGAAAAAGTGGTTGATAAGATTATTGGTGAGAACGAAATCGTAACTCACGTTAGCTTGTATAGCTGGGGTGAGCCATTTTTACATAAAAATTTACCTGAAATTATTTCATATTTACATGTAAACGGCATAGCTGTAGCACTATCCAGTAATTTATCTATCGACTCAGATGAATTATTGGGTAACGTTATTCGACAGTCACCTGAATATCTCAAAGTATCGTTGTCTGGTTATTATCCAGACACATATGAAAAAACTCATACGGGTGGAAATATTGATTTAGTAAAATCAAATATGTATCGTTTGAGATATTATTTAGATAAGTTTAAATCTAAAACCTTTGTTGATGTAAATTATCATTTGTACAATGATAATAATGGATTAAATTTAGAAAAAATGCGGATGCTTTGTGAAGAGTTAAAATTCTCTCTTTCAACTACTTACTCACTTGTTATGCCTCTTGAGCGTTGCTTAGACTATCTAGATGGAATTCATGACCCACAGACAGAAAAATTGAATTCAATGCTATTAGTAAATATTGAAGAGGGATTAGAGGCAAGTTCTATGTATCGTTCTAAAATTTGTCCATTTAAAGAAAATCAGATAAATATTAACTGGGATTTAAAGGTACCAGTTTGCTGTACTGTTTTTAATCTAGATGGCATTACTGTTTCTGATAACTATCTTGAATCTACATTGGAGCAAATTAACTCAAATAAAAATAGTGCTAAGATTTGTGGTAAATGCATTAAATATGGTTTGCCTGCCTATAATATGGGTTTGAATCAGCAAAAATGGAAAGAAATTGCATCGACTAAGATTAGTCTTGACCATCAATAGCTAGATATTTGATAGGACTAAGTTATGACGTATTTTGAACAAATAGAACACTGTCGTTTGTGTCGCGCAGAGCTTCCAGGTAATGCGTTAATTACCCTTTTCCCATTTCCAAAAGCCGCGCAGCATTTTTTAACTAGCAAGCAGTTAGATAACGAATCGCCAATCGAACTTGCAGTTTTTCAATGTAATAAATGTGATTTAGTACAGCTTAAAGCTGCTCCAGTGAGTTATTTCAGAGAAGTTATTACTGCTGCTGTTTTGTCACCGCATTCTAGAACTACGCGGTTAAATGAAATTACAACTTTTGTTAAGAAATACAATTTACTAGGAAAAACTGCGCTTGAAATAGGTTGCGGTAAAGGTGGCATGTTAGATGTTATAGTTGATGCTGGTCTTCGTGCTGAAGGTATAGAATATTCAGAGAGTTCCGTAGAAGAGGGTGTTCTTTTTGAGAGAAGTATGATTTGTGGTTATCTACCAGATCAGAAAATAACTAAGAAAGCAGAAGTATTTTTCTCATTTAACTATTTGGAACATCAACCAGACATAAAACAATTTATAGATTCGATTTACACTAACTCAACAGATAATGCTGTAGGATATATTACAGTACCTAATTTGTCATACCTTCTCGAATCAAAGTGTCTATATGAGTTCGTTGCTGATCATTTAGTATACTTTACAGTTAGTACTTTACGTAGAGCATTTGAATTTAATGGGTTCGATGTGCTCGAGTGTCAGGAAATTAATAATAGTAATGATATTTTAGCAATTGTAAGAAAACGAAGTTCATTAAGATTAGACTCGTATATGGAAGAAGTAAATTCTTTAAGTGCCGAATTAAATACACTAGTCGATAAATATGTCTCTGTTGGGAAAAAAGTTGCTGTCTGGGGAGCTGGGCACAGAACATTAGCTTTACTTGCTATTAGTAAGTTGAATAATATTGAGTTTATTATTGATTCAGCTCCATTTAAGCAAGGGCTATTCAGTCCTGTTATGTTGACTAAAATAGTTTCACCAGAGACATTAGAATATTCAGATGTAGATGCAGTGATTGTAATGGTGCCGGGAATTTACCCTCAAGAAGTTTTAAACATCGTAAAGAATTTCAAGCGAAAATTTAACACTTATCTTCTCGAAGGAAATAAAATAGTCGCTTACTAAAGAGTTTATATAAATGAATATCAAATTATCGGACTATATTGCACAGCGATTAGTTGAATTAGGAGTCGAGCAGGTTTTTATGGTGACTGGTGGAGGTGCTATGCACCTTAATCAATCACTTGGTAGGCATAATGGTTTGAACTGTATCTTTAATCATCATGAACAAGCCTGCGCTATGGCTGCAGAGTCATATAGTCGCTTAACTCATCGCCCAGCCCTTGTTAATGTGACTACTGGTCCTGGTGGAACAAATGCAATTACTGGTGTTCATGGTGCTTGGACAGACTCTCTGAGTATGTTAGTCATATCAGGGCAAGTTAAGTATCAAACAACGATTCAAAGTACTGGGATGTCATTGCGACAATATGGTGATCAAGAGATTGATATTTGTAAGATAGTGCACTCTATTACTAAATACTCACAGATGATTAGCGATCCATCTTCAATTCGCTATCACCTTGAAAAGGCATTTTATCTTGCAACGCATGGACGTCCTGGCCCTTGTTGGTTAGATGTTCCGATTGATGTTCAAAGCTCATTCATTAATCCAGATGAACTTGTAGGATTTAATCCGGAAGAATTAGAGCACCCATGGCTTAGTTTGGATTTGTTAAGTGAGTCAGCAGAAATTATTAGTGCAATCGAATTGTCTGAAAGGCCTGTTATTTTAGCCGGTTCTGGAGTTAGGATTAGCCGCTCATACGAGCCATTTCTTCAGTTAATCGATAGATTTCAAGTCCCAGTAGTTACAGGTTGGAACGCTCATGATTTATTACCCGACGAACATTCTTTATATGTAGGTAGACCAGGAACAGTTGGAAATCGCTCAGGTAATTTTGTCATTCAAAATGCAGATTTAATTCTTATATTAGGGTGCCGATTAAATATTCGGCAAATTAGTTATAATTGGACTGCATTTGCACCTAAAGCTTATAAGATTATGGTTGATATTGATGAGTTGGAAATGCAAAAGCCAAGTTTAATTATCGATAAACCTATACAAGCAGACCTAGCTGATCTGATACCATTTCTTTTACAGCAGAATATTGCTGCCCAACCTAAACATCGAGTTTGGTTAGATTGGTGTAAAGATAGATTGAAGCGATATCCTGTTGTATTAAAAGAGTATTGGAATTCATCTAAAGTGAATCCATATTGCTTTATGGATACGTTTTTCAAGATGCTATCTGATGACCAAATAGTCGTTGCCGCAAATGGGTCTGCTTGCGTGATTGGCTTCCAAGCTGCAGTAATTAAATCTAAAACTCGTTTATGGACAAATTCTGGCTCCGCATCTATGGGGTACGAGTTACCAGCTGCAATAGGAGCCTCTTATGGGGCTCCAGCTATGCCTATTGTCTGTTTTGCTGGCGATGGTAGTATTATGATGAATCTCCAAGAACTTGAAACTATCGTTGGTAATAAATTGCCAATTAAGATATTCATTTTAAATAATGCAGGTTACTCATCAATTTATCAAACACAAAAGAACTTTTTTGATGGTGTTGAAGTTGGTGCGAGTAGAAACTCTGGTGTTACATTTCCAAAATTTGAGTCATTGAGTAAGGGTTTCGGTTTACCTTATTTTAAATGTGATAATCATGCTTCTATGGAGAGTACTATTAAACAAGTGATGGTTCATTCTGGTCCAGTTATCTGTGAGCTTATTCTTGATGATACTCAGGCTTTCTCTCCTAAGTTAGCGTCAAAACAGCTTTCAGATGGAAGTATAGTATCGCCATCACTAGAAGATATGTCTCCTTTTTTATCTCAAAATGAAATGGCTGAAAATATTTGGAAAATTTCTGAGAAATAATGAAAATGCATCCAGGTTTAAATACAACGTTGGCTATTGTTATGCCAACTTATAATAGGGCTGAGTTTGTAGATTTTTTTTTAAAAAAACATATTGAACGACTTAAGTTATTTAACATAGGGCTTTATATTTCTAATAATGCATCTACAGATAATACGCTTGAGGTAATTGCTTATTGGAAAAGTAAATACGAATTTATTTTTGTTAAATCTCTGACTAAAACTGTGACCTCAGATGAGAATATTGAAAATGCAGTTTTTATGCCGAATTCAAAATATATTTGGATACTAGGTGATTCTTATGAAATATTACCATCAGTTTTAGATGGAATTTTAGGAACATTAGTTGGGTCTAACGAGTACGACTTTATCTTAACTAACTTGGTTGGACGTTATAGACATAATACTGAAATTGTTTATAATAATAAAAATTTAGTAATTGATGAATTGACACCAATCATTGCGTGTATTAGTTGCAACATTATTAATAGGAAGTTGATTTCTCATCCTAGATTTGAAAAGTATAGGGGGACTGATTTTGGTATTGTCGGCTTTGTGCTTGATTATATTGCAAGTAATCATTTTAGTTTACTTTTTTGTAGAGATTTAAGTGTAGTAACTCTTAAAACGCCAGTCAGAAAAGTTGGATGGCCCTCAAGATTTTTTGAAATAATGTTTTATAATTGGCCATCTTTCGTTGCTAATTTACCGGATGTATATTCGGATAGAAGTAAAGATATTGCAAAAAAATTATTAGTAACTCACTCTGGTTTATTAAGCTGGAGAAGTTTGTTACACATTCGAGGGGCAAATGGGTTAAACTTTAAATTGTTGGGGGAAAATAAAAATAGTGTTTTAAAACTTTGCGGTAAAGTTATTTTTTGTTATATGTTTTTTTTGTGCTTAATTCCTTCAGTTATCTGCAAAGTTTTTGCAGGAGCGATTGAGTGGATTAGGCGAAAGAGGTATCAATTAATTAGGTTGATTAATCCAAAGTTAGATATATAAAAATAAAGTGATTTTAGTTGTTTAGAATATAAGCTAATTCATACTCTAAATAATCTGCAAGTCCAAGCCAGTCTTGTCGTTCTTGAGCGGCTAACATTAATGGTATTATGTTAGAAATGGCTGATGTATCCTTTAATTTTTTCAGTTCTGACTCAAGTAAATCTATGCAATTTCTTAATCTTTTAGAGGCTTCGGCCTCTTTTCCCAAACGGAATTGTTGCGCTGTATTAATTAGTTGAACGTCTAAGGCTTGATTATTATGCAGCATTATTTGCAATCCTTGAATTGAGTTCCTTTGATTTTCGCACCAGATAGGTTTGATTGATAAAACTTTATACGAGGTTTAGTTGCTATATAATGTTCCAAGTTTCTAAGGTAGGCTCTAAAGTTAAGATCAGTTGCAACTCGCTCGCCTCTACCATTGATTATCCAGTGTTTTGCATTCCCCGCCTTAGGCCCAATTTCACCATCCTTCCAAAATGCATGGGTTTTATTATTTGGATAGCTAAAATCACATCCGAATAATGTAATTTCCCAGATATTTAAGTGTACTGCAAGATCTATGGCTGGATGAATCACGCTGCCATTAGTAAATAAACGTAATTTTGGATATGTTTTATGAAGCTGATCGTAAATTTTCCCTTTTGAATACGCATTAAAACGAGGACCAGGCCAAGAACTAATTACTTTCGCGGGTATTCTAGGGAAATAGACTAGCGTTACTGTTTCAGGAATACTTTCTGGTAGATGCTCTTGTGTAATATTATGCTCGATACTAACGAGAATATCAGGAATAATACCTTGTCCCATTAATGCTTTGAACGATGTATCTACTGCTATCAGCAATGGCCTATCATTGCTAGGCCGCTCACGCTGTGATTTTAGATAACCGTAATGTTCCTCGAGTGTAGGGCCAGATCCTATGACAAAAGCTGTGTGCTGCTTGTGTATTAATTTTAACATTGCGGCATCAGGATCTAATTTGAGAAAAGAGAGATTCTCTGAGAATCTTGCTTTAATTACAGGGTCATCTAATTTATGTTTGCTATTCACAAATTCTATATTATTTTCGTAAACCAGCAAATCACGTAAACTGGCATTTTCATTTGAGACTAAACTTAAGTCTGGGGTGATGGCAATATAGACCGGATCAAGGCGATTTTGTTTTTGGGGCTCGAGTAGTTGAACTTTGGGATGACTAAGCCATTCTGATTGATCTGTATAGGTGATCAATAATGAGAATAGTGATGTATTAAGCAAGCAGACTTTAATCGTATTAATCGAGTTTTTTTCAATTAATAGTGTCGGAACATCTCCCATACCCACACCATAAACTGTCACACTATTTACATCTTTTGGAAGGGTATTGATGTACAGCTTGGCTTCTGCAATACGATCGTGTCGGCTGCTTAATTGAATACCATTAACACTGATTGTTTGATTACTTCCAATAACTAAGTGAGCTTTAAGGTGATCAAATGGACTTGATTTTATTGCAGCTGCTACGATAGGCCAACGCTTGACGATAATATTGAGATTAGACGCAAATAGCTCAGTCATTCCGTTTCTCCGGAAGATTTCTGGGAGTTTGATATCACCAAGGTCACTATCTGGTCTCTCCACAGGGACTCGAACCCCGATCGGCCGCTTAGGAGGCGGCTGCTCTATCCTGTTGAGCTATAGAGAGACGACAGTGATTATACTGGTTTTATCTCTGATTAAAAGGCTTATGATTTAGTTGCTTAAATCTTAAGCGCTATGTCGTTTATCTGCACATTGTAGGCCGCATTTTGGTCAACAAGTACTGCTGTTGAGCTTTCTTCACTCACTTGTTCAATTTTTACCGTGGCTCGACTTTTGGTTGCGACTGCGCGCATTTCATTGAGTCTATCCGGTAGGTTTTGCTGTAATACGACTTGGAATTTATCCCCAACACGAATGCCATGTTTACGGCCGAGATTTAAAATGATCCTGTCCGCTTGGCGGCTTACGACTTGGCCGAGTAAGGGTCTGCAATTGAGTGTGCTGTCTAAATCATGGGTAGCCTGTTGCATTAACTTAGTAATATTTTTGCCATAGGATGATCGCCAGAATCTGTCCGTATTCGGGGCAATAATGGCTTGTTCTTCAAATTCCCATGGCGCCGATGTGCTGTAGCTTTTACTCCAAACTTCTTCGCCACTGATCCCATGATAGAGGCTAAGTTTGAACTGGAATTGCCTGAGTGGAGCTTCATCCCAAAATCCTAGGAAGGTTGCCTGCACTGGCTCCATTGAGATATCCATAATTTGTGGTTGGAGGATATATTGGCTGTCGGTAATTTCACTGAGCCAGCTTGGGAGTCGATAACCGCGAATATCTACTAGGTCTTGTTTAATATCGAGCAGTTCTTTAGCGTGAGTGTGGCTAAAGCCTGTGGCGGAGTAATCGTCTATAACACTACCAAGTTTTTCTGAAATAACTTCTTCAAAACCTGAAAGCTGCCCATATCTGAGCTGAGTACGATCTTTGATTTGTGCTTGAGGGATTAGAATCGCGGCCTTTAATTGTCCATTTGGACACTGCTGCGTAGGATCATCATTTAGATCGAGTCGTAGGGACACATAAATTTTGTTTCCCTGGATTCGTTCGCTAACGAGTTGGATGCTGATAGCTTGGGCGTTGCGATTTATCGCAAAATTATTTTGTGTAAGGTTTCCGTTAGAGGTTTGTTGTTCACTGGATATTTGAATGCCTGTGCTTAATGTAGCATAGCTAACGGCTTGATTAATCGCTTCTTCCCTTGCTTGAGCCGTATTACCATTGATAATAGTCGCTTCACCACTGGCTTCTATCCATTCGGCCCGAGTAGGCAAAGACAGCAGTGCAAGGCTCAAAATGATGAGCGAAGCTGAACGTGGTATGTGCATCAATACAATCCTTATCGCTAAGCTATTGGCGAGCTTGCTAATCGAGCCAGTTTCCTGACACTTAATCTAATATACCGGCAAAGCAAATTTCATGCCTGAGTAACGAGAGTTTTCGATAAAGTTTCCATTGGCGCAGTCGATATACAGCGTATGAGCATAATATTGTCGGGCTGGAGCAATTTTGGTCTGAAGATTGCTGGCTTTTGTTACTCACAAAAATGAAACGCATAGAGTGTGAGTTATTTAATTGCCAGTACACCCACAAATGAGGTAAATCCAATGCTAAAGCGTGTAATTATTCCCTTAACATTGATTATGTTAGGTGGATGCGTGGCTAAATCGGTTACACCGCCCAAGCCGAGTTTAGTGGATGGCAATGGGTTGCCGCCAACGGCAGTGATCAACCATTTAGCACAGCGAATTGTGACAGAGCTCGTTAAGCAAAATGATGCTTTGCGTTCAGATCAGCCTATTGTGGTCACAACCCCTGTATTAGTGGGTGACATGAATGGCACAAATGCGTTGGCGCAGCAGTTACAGCAAGGATTAATGACGTCGCTCCATAGCTTTCAGTTTAATGTGGTTGATTTAAATTTAGCAGATGGCTTGAGAGTGACGGCTAATGGGGATTTTATTTTGACGCGAGATTGGCAACAATTGTCGAAAAATCTTCCCGTTGAGCATCTTGTCGTTTCGACTATGAGCCCAGTTACCAATGGTATGGCGATCAATACTCGGATTGTGAATATAAGTAACAATCGCGTGGTATCGGCCTCTCAAACGTTTGTGACTCAAAAAGAGTTGGCAAACTACATGCAGCCATCGGAGCAAATTGTGTCACAAAATGGCGTCTTATATCGTCAGGCGAGTCCAGGCATGAATGAAGTGCGTGTTTTAGGAGATGGAAAATGAAACGCTACCTGTTATTTATTGCGGCGCTAATGCTAACTGGCTGCGCGGCTAAAGATAGATATGTGCAATGGGAAGATGTGCCGCCGCCGAGTTTTCCTAAGTTAACGGCCATAGGATATGCGCCCTTAGCGACTCAACCGGCTAAAGAGCAATCACAAAGAGTGTTGATGGCCATGCAAGCATCAAAAATTGTGGCCTATCGTGAATTAGCAGAACAAGTTTATGGGCAGAAAATAACGGCAAACAGTAGTGTCAGTGATTGGATGTTGACGGACGATAATGTTAAAGCGTCGGTTTCTGGCGTGATCCGTGGGGCGCGGGTCGTTAAGAGTTATCCGGCTGGTGATCATTATGTCACTGAGTTAGAACTGGATTTTTCACAGGTATGGGCGCTGTATCAACAACAGAGTCGTCCACAGCGAGTGAAAGAAGTCACGTATTTCTAGTCATTTCTACATGACTCTATTGAGCCGCGTACTATGCGAGTAGTTATGCGGCTTTTCTTTTTCTGCACAAGTATCAAAGTCTAATCTTTAATCAGAGCAGAGCTTAGAAGCGGGAAATACAGAGTGGGAATTGATGCGCCTGTTAGGCCTTTAAATCATTACCTAAACTTGAGATAGTTGAGGTCTTGCCTTTATCGTTATACGTAAGGCTGGAGGCGTTTCTGCTGGCTTGTAAAGCTTGAGCGAAGCGATTGAGACTGGCTAAATTCATCTCAATTAAACTGGCATTTTGATCGTTCAGTTCTTTGCATTCAGTTAATGCGTCTTTGACTACGGCCATTTTATGCACGAGTTCACTTTGCTGAGTGAGTTGAGACTTATCAGTGTGGTTTGCCAGAATATCGTCATTAGTCTTGAGTTCTTTCAGACATTGTGATTTTTCGTTAGCAAGAGAAAGCAGTAAATCGGCGTTTTGGTCAACCAAAGCGCCTTTTTCCTTGAGTATGATTTGCTTAAGAACAGCCAAATGGGCGTGTTGTAGATCTACCAGTTTAGCTATTTCAGTCATAGTTACTCTTTATTCAAGTCATTAAGTTCGGCTTCAAAACTTGCAATATTGGCAGCCAACTTTTCTGGGTCAATTTTATAGCGGCCTTCGGCGATAGCCTGTTTAATTTCGGCCACTTTCTTTTGATCAACTTCAGGAAGGCTCGCCATTTTAGTCTGAGCTCCTTGAAGTTGTTGTGCTTGCGCTGTAATCACCACTGAGTCGCTTCTTTGTGGTGTTGTCGATTTTGTGGCAACTTGAGCAGATTGATCGCTGCTAGTTTTAGTTGCACCTGAACGAACTTGTGTGGTCGTTGCAGTGTTGAGTTTGCTAATATCAATTGCCATTTTCGGCTCCAGCGTCGTGTGTACGGGATTTCTTAACTGGGGTATCGGCAGCTTATAAAAAAGCTTTAGAATATTTTACATTCTTACTTCAACTTCGCCAATGCCCGTGACTATAGCATCTAGTTCTTTGTTTGAACTGCTATTTTTGACTCTGATCCGATCGCCTTTATTGCCATCTTGTAGGGCTTCGCCCGCAGTTTTAAGTTCGAATGAGTTAGAGCGAACATAAATAGATACCGAGTCGTTTTTACACACGAAGCATAAGTTATTGCTCAATATAGGATTATCCTTCGAGACGCGTCGTTTGACTCGCACACCAGCTAATTTACTTGGGTCATCAAATTCAGCGCCCCGTAAACTATTTTGCTCAATGTAACGGATTTCAACTTGGCTAGGGGAGATGAGTTCGCCAGGCGCTAAGGTTTCAGTTGTGACAACAACGGGGAATAAAATATCCACTCTAACCGAGATATAAATCTGCCAAGGGTAAGCAAGCTCTTGCGTATTGCAGCTGACTTTTAGGGTGTTATTACGGCTAATTTCCCTGTCACTAGCCAATTCAACCTTAATCGGCGACGAACATTGTGACGGCAGCATTCTTGCGTCAACTATTTGCGGCGAAATATCGACTTTGGCATTCGCTGGCACGGATATCTTTTCTGAAATAAGCGCTTTAGCTAATTCTGAGATGGCCGATACGGTGGGAACAATAGGCTCTGCACTCGCAAAAGCGGGCATGAAGAGGGCGAAAACACTAAAAAAACAGACTAAATTTACTTTCATAATGAAGAGACTAGCTTGTAACGCCAGAATGCACCTATACTTTTATCAAGTTCGAAGCTGACCACTGTAATAATATTTTGCATCACTGTCAGAAGATTGACTCAGTTTCGACTATGTTTATCGATAGATAAGACGTAAGCAATTAATATGCCTATACTCAAACGAGTCATAGGGCCGTACATAAACAGAACAACAAGGCAGAGTTATGTCGAGTATTCTTGATTCAGTCAACAAACGAACCCAGCTCGTTGGTCAAAACCGTTTAGAATTGCTGCTTTTTAAATTAAACGGTCGTCAACGGTTTGGGATTAACGTGTTTAAGGTGAAAGAAGTACTGCAGTGCCCGCCACTGACAACTTTGCCTAAACTTAATCCTTATGTTAAAGGTGTCGCGCATATTCGCGGTACGACTATTTCAGTTATTGATCTGAGTGCGGCAACAGGTGGTAGACCTTTAGCGAGTACTGAAAACTGTTTCATCATTATTTCTGAATATAACCGTAGCGTTCAAGGCTTCTTGGTCAGTTCTGTTGAGCGGATTATCAACATGAATTGGGAAGCGATTATGCCTCCGCCGCAAGGTGCCGGTCGTTATTCTTATCTGACGGCTGTAACTGAGATTGAAGGTGAATTGGTTGAAATTCTCGATGTAGAAAAAATCTTAGATGAGATTTCACCGGTTAAAACCGCTATCAGTGAAGAAGCCAATGAAAAGCTGACCCTCGACAGAACCCAGCATTACCATATTATGGTTATCGATGATTCTGCCGTGGCGCGTAAGCAAATTATTCGTTCACTCGAGTCATTGAACTTACAAATTGATACCGCAAAAGATGGTCGAGAAGCGTTAGATAAGCTTAAAGAAATCGCCAAAGAAATGGACAATGTTGCCGATGAAATCCCTCTCATTATCTCAGACATTGAGATGCCTGAAATGGATGGCTATACCTTGACCGCTGAGATCCGAGACGATCCTAAGCTCAAGCATATTAAAGTGGTACTGCATACGTCATTAAGTGGTGTATTCAATCAGGCAATGGTTCAAAAAGTGGGGGCCAATGACTTTATCGCTAAGTTTAATCCCGACGAACTGGCTGCTGCCGTGAATAAACACTTAAGTTTGTAAGTGCAGTAGTTAGTACCTAGATACGCTTTACGCTATAATCTCGACTTTATAACATGATGGTTTCGCACTGATTTTGGTGCTTGCAATAGGATTTAGGATGTGAATGTGCCAAATAAATCACTCGCTGAGGCTGAATATAATCAATTTAGGTTGTTCTTAGAGCAACACAGCGGCATCGTACTGGGTGAAAATAAGCAATATCTGGTGCGCAGTCGTCTTGCTCCTTTAATGGGGAAATATAACCTGCCATCCTTATCCGATGTGGTTAAGCATTCGATGAAGCCAACGGAACGTGCGCTTCGGGCAGAAGTGATTGATGCTATGACGACCAATGAAACCCTGTGGTTCCGTGATCGTTATCCATTTGAGTTATTGCATAACGTTTTGTTACCTGAGTATAGTCGTTTGGGTCGTCCACTTAAAATTTGGTCGGCCGCGTGTTCGTCTGGGCAAGAACCCTATTCACTGGCGATGACGATTCTTGAGTATCAACAAAAGAAGCCTGGTGCACTTGCTGGTAGTGCTTCGATTCAAGCTACGGATTTATCGCCTTCCATGTTAGAACGCTGCAAAAATGCTGAGTACGATAGCTTGGCATTAGCACGCGGTTTATCCGAAGAGCGTAAGCGTCAGTTTTTTGATGCTTTGCCTTCAGGCAATATGAAGTTAAAGGATAATGTTAAGCGTTTAGTGAACTTTAGAGCACATAATCTGCTTGAAAGTTATAGCTTACTTGGTAAGTTCGACATTATTTTTTGCCGCAATGTGCTGATTTATTTTGCGCCTGAGGCAAAGGCAAAAATTTTGCGGCAATTCGCTGCCGCTCTTAATCCAAAAGGTATTCTATTTCTTGGTGCTTCCGAATCTATAGCTGGTTTAACGGACGAGTTTGATATGGTCCGTTGTAACCCAGGGATTTATTACCAGAAAAAGACTTAAGTCTACAGCTTTAAAGAAAATTACCGACACTTGTCGGTAATTTTTTACCCATCACTAGCATACCCTAATTGTTATTTTCATTGTCTCCTGATGTTGGCACATGAATTGCTTTGTTTTCGTGAGTAACACGAGGAGGCAATTTTATGGCGATCAATTTTGATAATGCACTGGGTGTGCATCAGTACACTCTCGGTATTAGAGCGCAGCGAGCTGAAGTCATTTCGAGCAATATCGCTAACGCCGATACGCCACATTATAAAGCCCGCGATGTTGATTTTTCTGCGGCAATGCAGGCCGCCCGTGGCCAACAACAGCAGCGTAATAGTCTTGAAATGCAAGAGACAGACAAGCATTTTGGACTTGCTGAGTTGACGGGGCAATTTGTTAAGTTCCGCGTGCCAAATCAACCCGATACCGGTGATGGCAATACCGTTGATATCCAACAGGAACAATCGGCATTCATGCAAAATGCCCTTGAATATCAAATGTCATTAGGTTTTTTAGACAGTAAGTTTAGTGGCATGAAGAAAGCGCTGAGAGGGGATTAATCATGAGTTTATTTAGCATATTTGATGTTGCTGGCTCGGGAATGTCGGCTCAATCGGTCAGGTTGAACACCACTGCGAGTAACATAGCTAACGCTGATTCCGTCTCGAGTAGCGTAGATAAGACCTATCGTTCCCGTCATCCTATTTTCGAAGCTGAAATGGCCAAAGCGCAAAGTCAGCAACAAGCCTCTCAAGGTGTGGCGGTAAAAGGCATTGTTGAAAGTGATAAACCACTACTAAAAGAATACTCGCCCGATCATCCGATGGCGGATGCGGACGGCTTTATTTATAAACCGAATGTTAATGTCATGGAAGAAATGGCAGATATGATTTCTGCTTCGCGCTCATATCAAATGAATGTTCAAGTCGCTGAAGCAGCTAAGTCTATGCTGCAACAAACACTTGGGATGGGTAAATAACATGTGTTACTTAGGAGGTAAGCTGTGAGCCTCATTAATCAAATTAACCAAGCATCGGCGCAGACGGCTCAAAATAAGAGTCAATCAAATGCTGTGACGACCAACTCATCAACCAGTTCAACGGGTAATCCGTTTCTTGATGGCATACGACTGCCAAAAGATTCGATAGTACCGGAAGCGAAAAGCCAACAATTAACTCAAGATGACTTTTTCTCGTTATTAAGCCAACAGTTATCGATGCAGGACCCTTTTAAGCCCGTCGACAACGACCAAATGATTGCGCAGATGGCATCATTCTCGACGGTTGATGGTATTACTAAGTTGAATAATGAAATCGTTAATTTAAACGGTGTTATGACGTCGAGCCAAGCATTGCAGGCATCAGGACTTGTTGGTCGTAAGGTATTGATCCCAACCGATACAGGTAACATTTCAGCTGAAAGCCCAACAATAAAAGGTGTGATTAGCACGCCAGCTAAAATTCCTGAAATTACTGTACGTGTTGAGGATGATAAAGGCCAAGTTGTGACCACCTTTAAAGTTGATGGCAGTAAGGGGGGCAATGTCGATGTGAACTGGGATGGTTTAGATAAAGATGGAAAACCTGTGACCGCAGGCAACTATACGATTAAGGCGAGTGGGTTAGTGGATGGAAAATCCCAAGAACTGCCTGTTTCAACTTATGCCCATGTGACCAGTGTCTCTCTTGGTACGGCCAGTACTGGCGCCATTCTCAACTTGAGAGGCGGTATGGGGATCAAGTTAACCGATGTGTTAGCTGTGTCTGAAACTTAAATTTATACAAGATAATTTTTTAGAATCCGAATTGGGCGTTAGTTGTCCGCAATTGAATAGAGTCAAAAGTAGAGGTGAATTATGTCGTTTAACATTGCATTGAGTGGCATTTCTGCCGCACAGAAAGATTTAAACACCACGGCGAACAACATTGCGAATGCGAATACCATTGGCTTTAAAGAGTCGCGTGCTGAATTTGCGGATGTTTACGCTAATTCTATCTTTTCAAATTCTAAAACTGCTGTCGGTGGTGGTGTTGCAACGAGTCAAGTGGCCCAGCAATTCCATCAAGGCAGCTTACAGTTGACAAGTAATTCACTCGATATGGCAATTAAAGGTGGTGGTTTTTTTGTCACTGCTTCTGAAATAGGCAGTCTTGACCATTCATTTACTCGAGCAGGGGCATTTAAAGTCGATTCAAATAACTACATGGTTGATTCTGCTGGTAATTTTTTGCAGACATTCCCTGTGGATAAAGATGGTAATTCGACATCGGTAAGTTTGACTACAGCGAAACCAGTGCAGATCCCTGATACTGCAGGTAGCCCAGTAAAAACTGAAAATGTCAGTTTACAAATGAATCTAAATGCTAAGGAAAGTACCCTTGACCCTGCTGCATTCGATCCTCTAGACCCTAAGACATACAATAACGTTACTTCAATGACAATGTATGACTCACTCGGTGAGCCACATATCATGACAACCTATTTTGTTAAGCCTAATGATGCCTCTTATAATGGAGAGAGCAATTGGGTGGCTTATTACGCTATTGATGGTAAACAAGTCGATCTAGCTGGTGCTGCTGGTACTTATCAAACGGATACTACGGGCGATGGTAACCCTGACTCAACCGGTACAGCGCAAACAACCGGCGGTTGGAAGGGCTCTGTACTTAAGTTCAATTCTGTTGGTGTCTATACCGGTAGTGATCCAGCGGTCGTTAAGACTGAGACTTTAGGTGTGGGTGGTGCAGGCGTTTTAGGTGCTGGAGCGGATGGAACTCAAGACTTAACAATTAAGTTTAATGCACCAACGCAATATGCTGCTCCTTTTGCGGCAACAGAGTTAACACAAGACGGTACGACGGTTGGTCGTTTAACTAACGTTGAAATTGGTGCTGATGGTTTAATTACTGCAAGTTACTCGAACGGTTCAACTGTGCCTTTAGCACGGGTTGCCTTGGTTCGATTTGCTAACGAACAAGGTTTAACACAAGTGGGTAATACGTCGTGGAAAGCCAGTTTGAATTCTGGCCCTGCTCTTGCTGGTGAGGCAAACAGTGGTACTTTTGGTAGCATAAGTTCATCGGCGTTAGAGCAATCGAATATCGATTTGACCACTGAACTGGTCGATTTGATTTCGGCGCAGCGTAACTTCCAAGCGAACTCTCGTACCCTTGAAGTGAACAACACACTGCAACAAACCGTATTACAAATCCGCTAATCATTACATTGTTTGACTAAGTGTTGCCGCCAGTGGCAACACTTAGCCTTTATCCTGCTATCAATTCACTTCATTTCCTTATTCTTCAATTCTATCAGTAAATTAAACGTCAACTTTATTGGCACGATGCTTGCTTTGCTATTGTCATGTAGAAAATTTGACGGAGCAGTCTGTGGACAAATTCCTTTATGTCGCCATGAGTGGCGCCAAGCAAAATATGAATGAGCTGGCGCTCCGTGCGAACAACTTAGCCAATGCTAATACCGACGGTTTTAAATCCGATATGGCACAAGCTCGCTCAATGCAAGCCTTCGGTGAAGGGTTGCCTTCCAGGGTATTTGCGATGACAGAATCTCCGTCAGCTAATTTTCGCTCTGGTCCCATAAAAACCACTGGACGAGATCTCGATGTTGCCATTAAAGGCGACGGCTGGTTTGCCGTGCAGGCAAAAGATGGCAGTGAAGCCTATACCCGCTCAGGCAGTTTAAGTTTCGACTCTACGGGTTTACTACACAATGACAGGGGAAATCCTGTTATGGGAGATGCGGGCCCCATAGTGTTGCCGCTCCCTATTGAGAAGGTTTCAATTTCTCAGGATGGCATTATTTCTGTGCGACCTCAGGGCGCTACCGCTGAAGTGGTGGAAGAAGTTGGTCGCTTGAAACTCGTTAATCCCGGTAATGCGCAGATGATGCGTGGTGAAGATGGATTATTTCGACAAATGTCAGGAGAACCAGCACCAGCTGATCCTTTCGTCGCAGTTGAAAGTGGCGCAGTGGAAGGCAGTAACGTTAACCCTGTCGATGAAATGGTGTCTTTGATTGACCTTCAGCGTCAGTTTGAATTGCAAGTCAAGATGATGAAAACCGCGGAAGAGAATGATCGCGCTTCATCTTCATTAATGCGTATTAGTTAGGAGATAGATTATGCATCCGGCGTTATGGATTAGTAAAACTGGCTTAGACGCACAGCAAACTGACATTGCGGTGATCTCGAACAACGTGGCGAACGCCAGCACTGTGGGCTACAAGAAAAGTCGCGCAGTATTTGAAGATTTGCTTTACCAAACAGTTAACCAAGCGGGCGGTGTCAGCGCTTCTAACACTAAGTTACCTAATGGGTTAAACATAGGTGCGGGTACCAAAGTCGTCGCCACGCAGAAAATGTTTACCCAAGGCAACATGCTGACTACGGATAACTCATTAGATCTGATGATTGAAGGCCCCGGCTTTTTTGAAATCCAGCTACCTGATGGTACTGCAGCCTATACCCGAAATGGTCAGTTTACCTTAGACGATACGGGCCAGATTGTGACGCCAGGTTCTGGCTACTTGTTGCAACCCGCGATCACGATTCCTGACAATGCGACCAGTATTACCGTTTCCGCTGAGGGTGAAGTTTCAGTGAAAACCCCTGGTACTGCAGAGAACCAAGTTGTGGGTCAGTTGACAATGACGGATTTTATTAATCCATCGGGTCTGGATCCTATGGGGCAAAACTTATACACGGAAACCGGTGCGAGTGGCACGCCAATTCAAGGTACTGCTTCGTTAGATGGCATGGGAGCTATTCGCCAAGGCGCCTTAGAAACCTCTAACGTTAACGTGACCGAAGAACTGGTGAACCTTATCGAAAGTCAGCGCATTTACGAGATGAACTCCAAAGTGATTTCAGCGGTAGATCAGATGCTGTCTTACGTGACTCAGAATTTATAGAGGCAAACATCATGGCTAGATATCTTGTGTTGGCCGTCGCGTTATTGCTTGCAGCCTGTAGCTCGACGCAAAAGAAACCCCTTGCGGATGATCCCTTTTATGCGCCGGTATACCCAGAGGCACCGCCGACAAAAATTGCCGCGACTGGCTCTATTTATCAAGACAGTCAAGCATCTAGCTTGTATTCGGATATACGTGCTCACAAAGTTGGCGACATTATCACTATCGTTTTGAAAGAGTCGACTCAAGCGAAGAAAAGTGCAGGCAATCAGATCAAAAAAGGTTCTGACATGAGCTTAGATCCTATCTTCGCTGGTGGCAGTAATGTATCCATTGGCGGAGTGCCAATTGATTTACGTTATAAAGATAGCATGAACACTAAGCGTGAATCGGATGCGGATCAGAGCAATAGTTTAGATGGCAGCATCTCGGCAAACGTTATGCAAGTGCTGAACAACGGCAGCTTAGTGATCCGCGGCGAAAAATGGATCTCAATTAACAACGGTGATGAGTTTATTCGCGTCACAGGTCTGGTTCGCTCGCAGGACATTAAACCCGATAACACTATCGATTCAACGCGAATGGCCAATGCCCGTATTCAATACAGTGGCACAGGTACTTTCGCAGATGCTCAAAAAGTGGGCTGGTTAAGCCAGTTCTTTATGAGCGACTGGTGGCCCTTCTAAGGAGTCGTATCATGAAATATAAACTGGTGTTAGCCGTTGCCGTACTAGTGTTTTCTCTACCTAGTCAGGCTGAACGAATTAAAGATATTGCCAATGTGCAGGGCGTACGCAGTAACCAGTTGATCGGTTATGGCTTAGTGGTTGGTTTGCCGGGAACGGGTGAGAAAACCAGTTATACCGAACAGACCTTTATGACCATGTTGAAAAATTTCGGCATTAATCTTCCTGACAACGTCAAACCAAAGATTAAAAACGTTGCTGTGGTTGCCGTACATGCGGACATGCCTGCCTTTATAAAACCGGGTCAAGATCTTGACGTCACCGTATCTAGCTTAGGCGAAGCCAAAAGTTTACGCGGTGGCACCTTATTGCAAACCTTTTTGAAAGGTGTTGACGGAAATGTGTATGCGATAGCGCAAGGCAGCTTAGTAGTCAGTGGTTTTAGTGCCGATGGTTTAGATGGTTCAAAGGTCATTCAAAATACCCCAACAGTTGGCCGTATACCCAATGGCGCGATTGTTGAGCGCAGTGTGGCAACCCCGTTTTCAACCGGCGATTATTTGACGTTTAACCTACGTCGTTCTGATTTTTCTACCGCACAACGGATGGCCGATGCGATTAATGAGCTATTAGGCCCTGATATGGCCCGTCCTTTAGACGCAACATCTGTGCAGGTCAGTGCTCCGCGTGATGTATCACAACGGGTGTCTTTTTTAGCTACGCTTGAAAACCTCGATGTTATTCCCGCAGAAGAATCTGCCAAAGTGATTGTTAACTCGCGTACTGGAACCATAGTGGTTGGGCAAAACGTGCGTTTACTCCCTGCGGCGATTACCCATGGCGGCATGACAGTCACGATTGCTGAGGCAACCCAGGTTTCACAGCCAAACGCCTTGGCCAATGGTCAAACAACTGTCACGAGCAATAGTACGATTACAGCGACAGAAAGTGACCGCCGTATGTTTATGTTTAATCCAGGCACTACGCTGGATGAGCTGGTTAGAGCGGTTAACTTGGTCGGTGCAGCCCCCTCTGATGTGTTAGCAATACTGGAAGCGTTAAAAGTGGCAGGAGCTTTGCATGGTGAACTTATCATCATCTAATTTCTGTCGGGAAAATCATGGAAAAGCTTTCAAGTTCATCACATTTTCTTGATCTGGGCGGCTTAGATTCACTCCGCGCCCAGGCACAGAAGGATGAGAAGGGCGCCTTGAAAAAGGTCGCCCAACAATTTGAAGGTATTTTCGTGCAAATGCTGATGAAAAGTATGCGCGATGCCAATGCGGTTTTTAAGTCTGATAGTCCTCTCAATAGCCAATACACTCAGTTTTACGAGCAGATGCGCGATCAGCAGTTATCGGTCGATTTATCTGACAAAGGGGTATTGGGCCTTGCCGATATGATGGTGCAGCAACTCTCCCCAGAAACCAGTCATTTCACGCCAGCATCGGTATTACGCGACGATGGCGGTATGAAAATGCTCCATGATGCTAAAGCCCTTAACGTGCCAATGCAGAGTGCAGTGGCGCCAGCGGTTGAACCCACAGTTGTTAACCATGGTGTCCCCGCTGCAATTGCTCGACCAGCATTTGAGCCCGATAGAGCCATGGATGCAAACTCATCAATGGACATTGATACGCCTAATCGTTTACTGGCGATTGATACACCTAAGCCAAGCTGGAGCGAACAGTCACTTTCTGTCGTCGACCCTGTGATTAGCGGCCAAGTTTTGCCTACGGCAGCCTTTAGGGAAACCCAGAAGATAGTCCGTTTCGGTAGCCGAGAAGAGTTTTTGGCGACCTTATACCCACACGCTGAAAAAGCGGCAAAAGCATTAGGTACCCAACCAGAAGTATTGTTGGCGCAATCGGCACTTGAAACCGGCTGGGGACAAAAAATTGTTCGTGGCAATAATGGCGCACCGAGCCATAACCTATTCAATATTAAAGCTGATCGCCGTTGGCAGGGCGATAAAGCGAACGTCAGCACCTTAGAATTCGAACACGGTGTGGCAGTGCAGCAAAAAGCTGACTTCCGTGTTTACAGTGACTTTGAGCATAGCTTCAACGATTTTGTGTCCTTCATTGCCGAAGGCGAACGTTATCAAGATGCGAAGAAAGTGGCAGCGTCCCCAACTCAGTTCATTCGAGCTTTACAGGATGCGGGTTATGCCACAGATCCTCGATATGCTGAAAAAGTCATTAAAGTGATGCAGTCCATCAGTGAAGAGCTGAAATCAATTCTGCCAGGAGAAGACAAATGATGAACCTTACAACCTTGTTTGTTCATAGGAGTGTCAACTAATGGCCGTTGATCTGCTGAATATTGCGCGAACTGGGGTGCTTGCCTCCCAGTCGCAACTGGGTGTCACCAGTAATAACATTGCTAACGCCAATACCGCGGGTTACCACAGACAAGTGGCAACTCAGTCGACTCTAGAATCACAGCGTTTAGGCAATAGCTTCTATGGCACAGGAACTTACGTAAATGACGTTAAGCGAATCTACAATGACTATGCCGCAAGAGAGTTGCGCATTGGCCAAACAACGCTCAGTGCCGCCGAAGCCAGCTATGGTAAATTGAGCGAACTCGATCAACTGTTTTCTCAGATAGGCAAAGTGGTGCCACAAAGCTTAAATAGCCTGTTTGCAGGGCTGAATAGCGTGGCGGACTTACCCGCCGATTTGGGCATCCGCAGCTCAACCATAACGAATGCGCAGCAAGTTGCCAGCAGCCTGAATCAGATGCAGTCTTATTTGAATGGCCAGCTCGATCAGACTAATGACCAGATAACTGGCATGACTAAACGTATTAATGAGATAGGTACAGAACTCGCCAATTTAAATCTAGAGCTGATGAAGTCGCCGAATCAAGATGCGCAGTTGCTCGATAAGCAAGATGCACTCGTTCAAGAGCTGAGCCAGTACGCCCAAGTGAATGTCATCCCGCAAGAAAATGGCGCGAAGAGTATTATGCTCGGTGGCTCTGTGATGCTGGTTGCCGGTGAGATTGCCATGAGTATGGGGACTCAAGCGGGTAACCCATTTCCCAAAGAGTTACAGCTTAACTCAAGTATTGGCTCGCAAAGCGTTACAGTTGACCCAAGTAAACTTGGCGGTCAGCTAGGAGCCATGTTTGATTATCGTGATCAGACGTTAATTCCCGCGGGTCATGAGCTTGATCAATTAGCGTTGGGCGTGGCGGATAACTTCAACAAAATGCAAGCGCAAGGCATTGACCTCAATGGGCAAGTCGGTGCCAATATCTTTAAAGATATCAACGATCCTATGATGTCCTTGGGCCGTGTGGCAGGTTTTTCTGATAATGCGGGTAATGCAACGTTAGGCGTTACCATAGATGACACCAGTTTATTAACTGGCGGTGCCTACGAGCTGTCATTTACCGCACCTGCAACTTATGAGTTGAGAGATACGGAAACGGGGGGGATAACACCGCTGACGTTAACTGGCTCGACGTTATCGGGTGGTGCTGGATTTTCAATCGACATAAAAGCAGGCGCAATGGCGTCGGGGGATCGTTTTGCCATTCGCCCAACAGCGGGCGCCTCAAATGGCATTGAAGTGGTCATGAAAGACCCTAAAGGCATTGCCGCCGCATCCCCAAAGATTACCGCTGATGCCGCTAACTCGGGTAATACTCAAGTTAAGTTGACTCAAATTGGCAATCGCAATGCCGCAAATTTCCCTGTGACGGGCAGTGAGTTGACGATAAAGCTCGACACTACTGCTGTACCTCCAACCTATGAAGCATTCGATGCCGCAGGAACATCACTTGGGGCTGCTACAACTTATACCCCACCGAGTATCAGCGCCTTTGGTTTTACCTTTGAAGTTGACAGCACAGCTGCAGCGGGTAATGACAGATTTACCTTCGATTTATCCTTCGCCGAGGGCGATAACTCCAATGCTGTCGCTATGGCCAAATTGAGCGAAAGTAAAGTGATGAATAATGGTAAATCGACCTTAGCGGATGTGTTCGAGAACACTAAGCTTGACATCGGCAGTAAAACGAAAGCGGCCGAAGTGCGTACAGGTTCGGCAGAGGCCGTGTATCAGCAAGCTTATGCGCGAGTAGAGAGTGAGTCGGGCGTGAATTTAGATGAAGAAGCCGCAAATTTAATGCGTTTTCAACAAGCTTATCAAGCCTCTGCGCGGATCATGACGACCGCACAGCAGATTTTTGACACCTTATTATCCTCAGTGCGTTAGGAGATTTAACTATGCGATTATCATCCGCGCAGCTCTTTAATCAAAGCATTACCAGTGTGCTGCAAAAGCAAACGGCGACCAGCAAAATTCTTGACCAATTGAGTAGTGGTAAGAAAGTCAACACTGCTGGTGACGATCCTGTGGCGTCACAGGGTATCGATAATCTGAATCAGAAAAATGCACTCGTCGATCAGTTCATTAAGAACATTGATTATGCAACGAATCGTCTTGCCGTTACGGAAAGTAAACTCGGTAGTGCTGAAGATTTAACCGGCTCGATGCGTGAGCAAGTTATGCGCGCGATAAACGGCACACTATCTGAAACTGAGCGGCAAATGATTGCCGATGAGATGAAAGGCAGCTTGGAAGAGTTGCTTTCTATTGCGAATAGTAAGGATGAATCTGGCAATTATATGTTCTCCGGTTTCAGTACCGATAAAGAACCTTTTGCTTTTGATAACTCGACGCCGCCTAAAATTGTGTATAGCGGTGATTCTGGCGTCAGAAATAGTTTAGTGCAAACCGGTGTGGCCATGGGGACAAACATCCCTGGCGATAGCGCGTTTATGAAAGCCCCCAATGGACTTGGTGATTATAGCGTCAATTATTTGGCCAGCCAGCAGGGTGAGTTTAGCGTTAAAACGGCAAAAATTGCTGATGCAGCAACTTATGTGGCTGATTCATATACGTTTAACTTCACTGATAATGGTGCCGGTGGTACTAACTTACAAGTGCTCGATTCTGCCAATAATCCCGTCGCAAACGTTGCTAATTTTGATGCAACCAATCCCGTTAGTTTTAATGGTATAGACGTTAAAATTGATGGAAAACCCAGCGCTGGCGATAGTTTCACCATGGAGCCGCAGGCCGAAGTCAGTATTTTCGATACGATCAGTAGTGCGATTGCATTAATTGAAGATCCTAATTCTGCCAACACTCCCCAAGGGCGAGCGCAGTTGGCACAGATATTGAATAACGTTGATAGTGGCGTCAATCAAATTAGTTCTGCCAGAAGTGTGGCGGGGAATAATCTGAAAGTTGTCGAAAGTTACACAGAGACTCATACCGAGGAGAAAGTGGTGAACACTTCAGCACTATCACTCTTGGAAGATCTCGATTATGCATCAGCGATTACGGAATTTGAAAAGCAGCAGCTTGCATTGAACGCAGTCTCTAACGTGTTTAGTAAGGTGGGTTCTGTTTCCCTGTTCGACTTTATTTAACAGAAAGCAAGTACCTATCCATCTGTAAGATAAATTGTTAAAAATTTAGCCAAGCTCCAAGCCTTGGCGGTATAACTAGGAAGAGGAACTCAACATGGCTATTACAGTTAATACCAACGTGACTTCGATGAAGGCACAAAAGAATTTAAATACTTCTAGTAGCGGTTTAGCGACCTCGATGGAACGTCTATCAAGTGGTTTGCGCATTAACAGCGCTAAAGACGACGCTGCGGGTCTAGCTATTTCTAACCGCTTGAACAGCCAAGTACGCGGTCTAGAAGTGGGGATGCGAAATGCAAATGATGCGATTTCAATTGCTCAAATCGCCGAAGGTGCGATGCAAGAACAAACGAACATGTTACAACGTATGCGTGATTTGACGATTCAGTCTGAAAATGGTGCAAACAGTTCAGCGGACTTAACAGCGTTGAAAGCTGAGATGGATCAGCTGGCGACAGAAATTGATGAAATTGGTAAAGCGACTGCTTTTGGTACCACGAAACTGTTAACTGGCTCTTTTTCAGCAGGCAAAACATTCCAAGTAGGCTCTCAAGATGGTGAAGATATTAAAGTTACTGTAAAAGCGAGTAATAAAACTTCATTGTCTGTAGCAAGTTTAACGAACGCAACATCTGCTAATCGAGCCTCATCCTTGGCTAAAATTGATGCCGCAATTAAAACTATTGATGCGCAACGTGCAGATTTGGGTGCTGTTCAAAACCGTTTAGCGCATAACATTAGTAATAGCGCAAATACTCAGGCAAACGTTGCTGACGCTAAGAGCCGTATCGTAGATGTCGATTTTGCAAAGGAAACCTCACAAATGACGAAGAATCAAGTATTACAACAAACGGGTTCTGCAATGCTTGCACAGGCTAATCAGTTACCTCAAGTTGCACTATCTCTCCTTGGTTAATGCCATTAATGTGAAATGGTATTGAAGTGCTTTTGCCTACTTGTTCTAGAATCTTCTAGGAAAGTAGGCAAAGCTTTTATTAGAGATAGTTATCTATATGAAAAAAAAGATTATTTTAAAAAGTTATTATTTTTTTAAAATAATCCTAAAGATAAAAAAGGTGCTGCCGTTAAATATACTGTAACCACTAAGACCCGCCTGGCTTAAGTAGACAGGCAAGTTCACAAGCCAGGTATAAAGAGGAAACGAATCATGGCCATTACAGTAAACACAAACGTCACATCATTAAAAGCTCAAAAGAATTTAAACACATCTGCAGGCGGTTTGGCCACTTCAATGGAACGTTTATCCAGTGGTCTACGTATTAACAGCGCAAAAGACGACGCTGCAGGTTTAGCAATTTCGAACCGTCTAAACAGCCAAGTGCGTGGTTTGGATGTAGGTATGCGCAACGCCAACGATGCAATTTCAATCGCCCAAATTTCTGAAGGTGCGATGCAAGAACAAACTAACATGCTACAACGCATGCGTGATTTAACGGTTCAGTCTGAAAACGGTGCAAACAGTTCTGCCGATTTAGATGCTCTTAAAAAAGAAATGGATCAGTTGGCGACTGAAATCGATGAGATTGGTAAAACAACTGCTTTTGGTACTACTAAGCTATTAGCAGGTGGGTTTTCAGCTGGTAAGAGTTTCCAAGTGGGCGCACAAGACGGTGAAGACATTAAAGTTACTGTAAAAGCGAGTAATAAAACGTCATTATCAGTTGGTTCATTAACGAATGCTACTTCAGCTAACCGTGCATCTTCATTAGCAAAAATTGATGCAGCGATTAAGACTATTGACGCACAACGCGCTGATTTGGGTGCTATTCAAAACCGTTTAGCACATAACATTAGCAACAGCGCAAATACACAAGCAAACGTTGCTGATGCTAAGAGCCGTATTGTAGATGTTGACTTTGCGAAAGAAACATCACAAATGACCAAGAACCAAGTGTTGCAACAAACAGGTTCTGCAATGTTGGCACAAGCTAACCAATTACCTCAAGTGGCCTTATCACTACTGTAATATAAAGTAGTAAAGTCGATAAGTGATAAGGGAGGTTCGGCGACGGATCTCCCTTTGCCACATTAAAAGGTTAATTAAGCTTTATAGTGTATTTGTTTTTTAAGTTTAATTAAAACAATTACTTAATTTGCTGAGGTATGGCTATGGATATCAATATAGCAAGTTCACCTTCTATGATTCACAATAAGGTTGAATTAGCTCAAGTGCCGCTAAAAGCATCTGCTTCAGATGTGGATTTAAAGCGGGATACTGCGGTGTCGGCTATTGAACAAACTGTAGAACAAGATGCGGCTGATAATGAACTGAATCCGAGTAAGTTGACTCAGGTTGCCACAGAGTTGTCTGATATGATGTCTATGATGTCTATGATGCGTAAGGGCTTAGCATTTAAAGTTGATGAAAATTCAGGGCAAGCTGTTGTTACTGTACTCGACCGAGATACTGGTGATGTTATTAGGCAAATGCCAAGTGAAGAAGCATTAGCTCTAGCTGAGAAATTATCTGAAGTCACTGGGCTTTTGATGAAAACAGAGGCCTAGATATACATTACTTGTAGTAATCGTTGAAGAGTGAGAGGTTTATATGGCATTAACAGCTATGGGTATCGGTTCTGGTTTGGATATTGGCAACATTGTTAAAGTGTTAGTCGATGCTGAAAAAACACCCAAAGAAGCGATGTTCAATAAAACTGAAGATAGCATCAAAGCAAAAGTTTCTGCCATGGGAACCTTAAAAAGCGCATTGTCTACATTTCAAGATGCCCTAAAAAAACTTCAAACTGGTGATGCTCTCAATCAACGTAAAACGTCTGTTAGTAATGAAACTTATTTATCTGCAACGACAGACAAGACCGCTCAAGCGGGTAGCTATGTTATTAAAGTTGAGCAACTTGCGGTAAATCATAAAATTGCTGGAAAAAACGTTGTAGATCCTGCATTGCCTGTTGGCGAAGGAAGCTTAGCTTTTGGCATCAATGGCAAGAGCTTTTCTGTTGATATTGCTGCAACCGACTCATTATCTGACATTGCTAAGAAAGTTAATGAATCATCAGATAATACAGGTGTGACGGCGACAGTCATTACCAGTGATGCTGGTAGCCGGTTGATTTTTAGCTCTAATAAATCGGGTGAAGATAATCAAATCAGCATTACAGCTAATGACACGACTGGAACTGGACTCAATGATATGTTCGGTGCTGGAAATATCTCCACGCTTCAAGATGCTAAAAATGCAATTATTTATATTGATAACCAGAAGGTTACCTCACAAACTAATGAAGTTAAAAATGCTATTGCAGGGGTGACGTTAAACTTAGCTGATGCTGATGTTTCTAAGACGACTACGTTAAAAATTGAACAAGATGATGATGCAGTAAAGACAAATGTGAAAGCTTTTGTCGATGCCTACAATAGTTTAGCGACAGCAGTTGATAAAATGTCGTCCTATGATAAAGAGAAAAAAACAGCAGCTGCATTACAGGGCGACTCAATGATCCGTTCTATAGAATCGCAACTCCGAAGTATATCGAGTGAACGAGTGCCAACTGATAGCGGCAGTTCGATAGCATTATATGATATTGGTATAAAAACAGATAGATATGGTAAGTTATCTGTCGATGACACTAAACTTAATAAAGTCATCTCTGAAGATATGGCCAGTGTTGAGGCATTATTCTCGACACCCGATAAAGGGCTTGCTAATCGTTTTAATGATCTTGCTGATAATTATGTTAAGTCACGTGGCCTAATTGATTCTCGTCAAACTGGATATACTAATCAGCAAAGCCAAATTACAGATCAAAGAGAAGCCTTTAAGCTTAAAATGGATCAGTTAACCGCGCGTTTAACTAAGCAATTTAATGCGATGGATCTTGTTGTTGGCCAACTCAATCAGCAGAGCAGTGGTCTTGTTGATCGTTTGAATTCGCTTCCTGGAGCTGTTAAAAAACGATAGTTAAATTATAAATGAGTAAGGGGAGTATAAGTGAAACAACTCGATGAGCTTAATTTCCTTTTGAGTGAAATTTTAAATAAACTGACTCAGCTTCCTGCTGAAGAGCCTCAATCTGACGAGTTGGTGTCGAACTTGCAAGTACTGGTTGGAGAGCGTCAACTTTTACTCAATGTATTAGTGGCTGATGCGAATATGACGGATGTTGAGTATCTTCAACATCAACTTGACCTTACTCAAGAGTACACGAGTAAAGCAAGTGTTGTAATGGCAGATAGGCAAGCATTATTACATGCAGGCAGTAAGAATAAACGCCAGATTAGTGTTTATAAGACTATAGATTCAAATAGGTAGGTGTTTATGAGAGGTTCACTGCAATCATACCGTAAGGTTTCATTAGAAAGTGAAATTACCGTTGCTTCACCACATCGTATTATTCAGCTTATGTTCGCGGGAGCACTGCAACGTCTAGCGCAGAGTCGTCTTGCGATTGAACAAAATGATCTGTCTAATAAAGGTATGTATATTGGCAAGGCTATTGGGATTATTACTGGGTTAAACAATAGCTTAGATATGGATGCTGGTGGACAGATAGCAAGGAATTTGAGTGATCTTTATGATTTCATGTTGCGTAAAATTTCTGAAGCTAACATCAATAATGATGTGAAAGCGATTGATGATGTATGTGAGGTTTTACGTACCATCAAAGAAGGTTGGGATGCGATTCCTGCAGATAAACATAATATTTCTGCGCATTCTGAAGCGGGTTAATATCTTATTTGGTGATTAAAAATAGACGCACTGGTTGCGTCTTTTTTTTGGCTTAAAGTCAAATGTTTGACGTTTTTAACTAGAATCATGGCATAAATGAACTAAAATCAATTCAGTTTGGCATAAACCTCATCTGAGGCTTGCTTCTCGTCTGCTGATAATACAATATTCATTACAGTAGTGATGGTGGCACAGATTGTTACATTGAATTTGTTAAGCTTTTACAGCAACTAATCATAAATAATTAATGCGAATTAATACATATTAGAGCTTTACGGCCTACTGAATGATGCAAACAGATCAACGAATTTTACTTATCGGCCCCCCATCAGAGCGATTAAATCGCCTGTGTTGCATTTTTGATTTTTTAGGTGAGCAAATTGCACAAATTGACGCCGAAAAATTAAGTGCTAGCCTCCAAGATACTCGTTTTCGAGCTTTAGTTATCCTAACTGATGTTATGGATGCAGAGATGCTTAAAAACATCGCGGGTCAACATCCATGGCAACCTATGCTGTTGCTTGGTAACGTTGACGATCTGCAAGTGTCTAACATTCTAGGAAATATTGAGGAACCTTTAACCTATCCTCAACTCACTGAATTATTACACTTCTGCCAAGTATTTGGCCAAGTTAAGCGTCCTCAAGTACCCACAAGTGCGAATCAAACTAAGTTATTCCGAAGCTTGGTGGGGCGCAGCGATGGTATTGCTAATGTTAGGCATTTGATTAATCAAGTAGCGACATCTGAGGCAACCGTGCTTGTACTGGGTCAATCGGGTACAGGTAAAGAAGTGGTCGCCCGTAATATCCATTATTTGTCTGAGCGCCGTGATGGCCCTTTTATCCCAGTGAATTGTGGTGCTATACCACCAGAGTTGTTAGAGAGTGAACTTTTTGGTCATGAGAAGGGATCATTTACTGGGGCAATTTGTTCTCGTAAGGGCCGTTTCGAATTGGCGGAAGGTGGCACACTATTTCTCGATGAAATTGGTGACATGCCATTGCAGATGCAAGTTAAATTGCTTCGTGTACTGCAAGAACGGGTATTTGAGCGTGTTGGTGGCACTAAGACCATCAATGCCGATGTGCGCGTTGTAGCAGCGACACATAGAGATTTAGAAACCATGATCAGCGTGAATGAGTTCCGCGAGGATCTCTATTACCGCCTAAACGTATTCCCGATTGAAATGCCTGCGCTATGTGATCGCAAGGACGATGTGCCTTTGCTATTACAAGAGTTGGTGAGCCGAGTCTATAACGAAGGCCGTGGCAAGGTGCGTTTTACGCAGCGTGCGATAGAGTCGTTAAAAGAACATGCTTGGTCGGGTAACGTGCGTGAGCTGTCTAATTTAGTCGAACGCCTCACCATTTTATATCCGGGTGGACTGGTTGATGTTAACGACTTACCCGTTAAGTATCGCCATATCGATGTGCCCGAATATTGTGTAGAGATGAGCGAAGAGCAACAGGAACGTGATGCTTTGGCTTCTATCTTTAGTGATGAAGAGCCGGTTGAAATCCCTGAGACGCGTTTTCCTAGTGAGCTACCACCTGAAGGCGTGAACCTTAAGGATTTATTAGCAGAACTAGAAATCGACATGATACGTCAGGCACTAGAGCTGCAAGATAACGTTGTTGCTCGCGCTGCTGAGATGTTAGGAATTCGTCGTACAACGCTAGTAGAAAAAATGCGTAAGTACGGAATGACCAAAGATTAGTTTTCTATTTTATTGTTATATAAGTCGTTTTAACCTCTAAAGTTCAATTTCTAATTTGGCATAGATACTGCAGTCACTCCGTCATAAGCATTTTTTTGACGGAGTGACTATGTCAGCCAACCCACTAGCGCAAATTGAGTCATTCAAGCACACTAGCAAACAATGGAACCAACTGCGTGAGGCCGCAAATATGTCCAATCGAATGGAGCATATTTTACAGGCTATGCCATCCGGCGTGGTGATTATCAATGGCGACGGTATAGTCACGGATGCCAATCCGGTTGCAGTTGAATTACTTGAGCGCTCCTTGTGTGGCGTTCGCTGGATTGATGTGATCCACAGTGCCTTTGCGCCACAGGATGATGATGGTCACGAAGTGTCACTGCGTAATGGCCGCCGCGTTAAATTAGCAATTACGCCACTTACGCCAGAGCCTGGACAATTAATTGTGTTAACTGATCTGACTGAAACTCGATTATTACAGAAAAATCTATCCCATCTACAACGCTTATCTGCACTGGGTAAAATGGTCGCGACCTTGGCACATCAAGTGCGCACGCCTTTATCCGCCGCTTTGCTATATGCCTCTAATCTTGCGAGTCCTAAGTTATCCGATGCCGCTAAAGCTAAATTCCAGCAAAAGCTTGTTGATAGGCTTAATGAACTGGAGCGTCAGGTTAACGACATGCTATTGATGGCGAAAGGCCGTCAGGATGAACTGGGAGATTTGATTACACTGGCTGAGGTTATCGACAATGTATTGGCAAATTGTGAGCCGATAGCGGCTAAGCAAGGTTGTGACTTGTCATTTGATGATGCATCAAGCAGTTCGATGTTAGCCAATTCAAATGCATTAAGCTCGGCAATCAACAATTTAGTGATGAACAGCATAGAAGCTGGAGCAACTGAGATTCGTATTCAGGCGAAAGAAGAGGGCGATCAGTTACTACTGAATGTCATCGACAATGGCAAAGGCTTAGATGCCAATATGCAGCAGAAGGTACTTGAACCTTTCTTTACGACTAAGTCGCAGGGAACTGGGCTCGGGTTAGCGGTTGTGCAATCTGTGGTGCGTAATCATGGAGGACAACTGCAATTAAGTTGCTTACCGAATAAAGGCTGTACTGTGTCTTTAGTCTTCCCAAGAGCTAAATCTGCGGTGATATTACCTTTGGAGATTACCCATGTCTGAAGCAAAGTTATTGCTCGTTGAAGATGATGCCTCATTGCGTGAAGCCTTGTTGGATACCTTAATGTTGGCTCAGTATGAGTGCATTGATGTTGCCTCCGGTGAAGACGCTATTTTAGCCTTGAAACAACATCAATTTGATTTAGTCATTAGTGATGTGCAGATGCAAGGCATTGGTGGGTTAGGATTATTAAACTTCCTACAGCAACATCATCCTAAGTTGCCAGTATTGTTGATGACAGCTTATGCCACGATTGGTAGTGCGGTGGATGCCATTAAATTGGGCGCTGTCGATTACTTAGCGAAACCTTTTGCGCCAGAAGTCTTGCTCAATCAAGTTTCCCGCTATTTGCCGTTAAAACAAAATGTGGATCAGCCAGTAGTTGCCGATGAGAAGAGTTTAGCTTTATTGGCACTGGCTCAGCGGGTTGCTGCATCCGATGCTTCGGTCATGATCTTAGGCCCAAGCGGCTCGGGTAAAGAAGTCTTGGCCCGTTATATTCATCAACACAGTAGCCGTGCCGATCAAGCTTTTGTGGCCATTAACTGTGCTGCAATTCCCGAGAATATGCTTGAAGCTACCCTTTTTGGTTATGAAAAGGGCGCATTTACTGGCGCCTATCAAGCGTGTCCTGGGAAATTTGAGCAGGCTCAAGGTGGCACTTTGCTGCTAGATGAAATATCTGAGATGGATTTAGGCTTACAAGCTAAGTTATTGCGAGTATTGCAAGAGCGTGAAGTTGAGCGTTTAGGCGGCCGTAAAACTATTAAGCTCGATGTGCGCGTGCTTGCCACATCCAATCGAGACCTAAAAACCGTGGTGGCGGCAGGTGGCTTTAGGGAAGATCTCTACTATCGAATCAACGTGTTCCCATTAGCTTGGCCCGCATTAAGTCAACGTCCAGCGGATATTTTACCCCTTGCACGCCATTTATTGGTTAAGCATGCCAAGGCATTGAATGTCGCCGATGTGCCTGAGTTGGATGAAAATGCACGTCGACGTTTATTGAGTCATCGCTGGCCGGGGAACGTACGTGAACTCGATAATGTGATCCAGCGGGCTTTGATATTAAGAGCCGGTCAAGTGATCACCGCCAATGACATTATTATCGATACGCAGGATGTGGTTTTAGGCGGTGAAGACCTAGATCAATTTGCTGCCGAGCCAGACGGTTTAGGCGAAGAACTTAAAGCGCAGGAGCATGTGATTATTCTAGAAACTCTTAATCAATGCCAAGGAAGCCGCAAACTGGTCGCTGAAAAACTGGGGATAAGCGCCCGAACCCTAAGATACAAGATGGCAAGGATGCGTGATATGGGCATTCAATTACCAAATTAGTCTTTAAATTCAAGCTATGATATTGCAGCCTCCATATTGATTGTGAGGCTGCATTTTTTGAAATATACCAGCATAAAAGTGACCTATTTTATCCAGAATCCTTAGTTTTAACGTCTTCTTATCCCGTCAATTTGTTATCAATCACGACCATTTGAAAACTTGGCCGTTATTTTGCATTGTCCCGTTATAGGTATTTTGATCGTCAAGAACTCGACGACTGGGAGCTCAGCATGCAAATAGGCGCAAATTCATTCCTGCAAGAAATGCAGAAACTCCAAGGCGAAATTACGCCGTCTTTTGGCATTCAGCCAAATATCATGCAGCAAGTTAATAACACCAGTGGTGCGGACTTCGGTCAGTTACTCTCGCAAGCCGTCGGCAATGTCAGCGGTTTACAGTCAACATCATCAAACCTCGCGACGCGCTTAGAAATGGGAGATACTACCGTCACTTTGTCGGATACTGTTATCGCCCGTGAGAAAGCCAGCGTCGCCTTCGAGGCAACGGTACAAGTGCGTAATAAGCTTGTCGAAGCCTATAAAGAAATAATGAGCATGCCTGTCTAGGCCAGTGAATAACCCAATTAGCAGGTACGAATCGTGAGCACAGAAATGATTGTCGGATCCAATTCCGACTTAGCTGACCAAGGTGTCCAGCAAGAACATAAGTCAGGAATGATGGGAAACCTTGGCGGTGTCGATATGATGCGTCAAGTAACTATGATTTTAGCCTTGGCGATTTGTTTGGCCTTAGCCGTATTTGTCATGCTGTGGGCACAGGAGCCTGAGTATCGTCCATTGGGTAAAATGGAAACTCAGGAAATGGTTCAAGTATTAGATGTGCTTGATAAAAATAAAGTTAAGTATCAAATAGACGTGGACGTGATTAAAGTCCCCGAAGATAAATATCAAGAAGTGAAAATGATGCTGAGCCGCGCAGGCGTTGACAGCCCTGCGGCTAGTCAAGACTTTCTGAATCAAGACAGCGGCTTTGGTGTCAGCCAACGAATGGAGCAAGCCCGTCTTAAGCACAGCCAAGAAGAAAACCTAGCCCGTGCGATTGAGCAACTACAAAGTGTTAGCCGCGCCAAAGTGATCCTCGCGTTACCTAAAGAAAACGTCTTTGCTCGCAATGCCTCAAAACCAAGTGCGACTGTGGTCATCAATACCCGCCGTGGCGGTTTAGGCCAAGGTGAAGTCGACGCTATCGTTGATATCGTTGCCTCTGCTGTGCAAGGTTTAGAGCCATCACGGGTGACTGTGACCGACTCTAACGGCCGTTTATTAAACTCCGGCAGCCAAGATGGCGCGTCTGCGACAGCCCGTCGCGAGCTTGAATTAGTACAGCAAAAAGAAGCCGAGTATCGCACTAAGATTGAATCGATTTTGGTACCTATCTTAGGTCCTGATAATTTCACCTCTCAAGTCGATGTCAGCATGGACTTCACTGCGGTCGAGCAAACCTCTAAGCGTTATAACCCCGATTTACCGTCTTTACGCAGCGAAATGACCGTTGAAAATAATACCACTGGCGGCTCTTCAGGTGGGATCCCTGGCGCACTATCGAATCAACCGCCAATGGAATCGAACATTCCGCAAGATGCGACTAAAGCTACCGAGTCTGCCACTGCAGGTAATTCGCACCGTGAAGCGACCCGTAATTTTGAGTTAGATACCACTATTAGCCATACTCGTCAGCAAGTTGGCGCCGTTCGCCGCATTAGTGTGTCGGTTGCGGTGGACTTTAAACCCGGTGCTGCCGGAGAAAATGGTCAAGTGGCGCGTGTTGCCCGTACCGAACAAGAACTGACCAATATCCGTCGTTTACTCGAAGGTGCGGTAGGTTTTAGCTCGCAACGGGGTGATGTGTTAGAAGTGGTAACGGTTCCCTTTATGGATCAATTGGTTGAAGACTTGCCAGCACTAGAACTGTGGGAACAACCTTGGTTCTGGCGTGCGATTAAGCTCGGTATTGGTGCGCTAGTGATTCTGGTACTGATTTTAGCTGTGGTACGGCCTATGCTGAAACGCTTAATCTATCCTGACAGTGTGAATATGCCTGAGGATGGCAGATTAGGTAACGAATTGGCCGAAATTGAGGACCAGTACGCGGCAGATACGCTAGGGATGCTCAATACCCAAGAGGCGGAATACAGTTATGCCGATGATGGTTCAATTCATATCCCTAATTTGCACAAAGATGATGATATGATTAAAGCTATCCGTGCGCTCGTGGCTAATGAGCCTGAGCTCTCTACTCAAGTCGTGAAAAACTGGTTACAAGACAATGGCTGAGAATAAAACGAAAGAAGTGGCTCCAGCGGCCCCACCTGCCTTTAATATTAAGGATATTAGCGGTGTCGAAAAGACCGCGATCTTACTCCTCAGTTTGAGTGAGGCCGATGCTGCATCCATTTTAAAACACTTGGAGCCGAAGCAAGTGCAAAAAGTGGGCATGGCGATGGCGGCAATGGATGAGTTTGGTCAAGAAAAAGTCATTGGGGTACATAAGCTGTTTCTCGATGACATACAAAAGTATTCTTCTATTGGTTTCAACAGCGAAGAGTTCGTTCGTAAAGCCTTAACCGCCGCGCTGGGTGAAGATAAAGCGGGTAATCTGATTGAACAGATTATCATGGGCAGCGGTGCTAAAGGTTTGGATTCGTTGAAATGGATGGATGCACGCCAAGTAGCGACCATTATTCAAAACGAACATCCTCAGATCCAAACGATCGTGTTGTCCTATTTAGAACCCGATCAGGCGGCGGAAATTTTTGGTCAATTCCCTGAGAATACTCGCTTAGACTTGATGATGCGGATTGCCAATCTTGAAGAAGTTCAGCCCGCTGCACTGCAAGAGCTGAACGACATCATGGAGAAACAGTTTGCCGGTCAAGGTGGCGCACAGGCCGCGAAAATGGGCGGCCTAAAAGCGGCTGCCAACATCATGAACTATTTAGATACGGGTATCGAAAGTCAGTTGATGGAAACCATGCGCGAGTCTGATGAAGAAATGGCGCAGCAAATCCAAGACTTGATGTTCGTATTTGAAAACTTAATCGATGTTGATGACCGTGGTATTCAAGCCCTATTGCGTGAAGTGCAGCAAGATGTACTGATGAAGGCGCTTAAAGGCACTGATGATCAGCTGAAAGAAAAAATCTTGGGTAACATGTCAAAACGTGCCGCAGAATTGCTGCGTGACGATCTTGAGGCCATGGGCCCAATCCGTATCAGTGAAGTGGAAGTCGCCCAAAAAGAAATCCTGTCTATTGCCCGTCGCTTAAGTGACAGCGGCGAAATTATGTTAGGCGGCGGTGGTGGCGATGAGTTCCTCTAATCCGAGCGACAATAAACCGTCAAATAAGGTCTTGAGCGACGGTGATATTGAGTTTAGTCACTGGGCACTGCCAGATGTGACTGAAGCCGATGACGATTCTATCTCGAATTTGTTCGGCCATTCGAATCATCAAGCCGCTAAGCCGACGACGGTTGAGAGTGTTTCTCCGCCGACGATGGCCGAGATTGAAGACATTCGGGCCCAAGCTGAAGAAGAAGGGTTTGCCGAAGGTAAACTACAAGGTTACGAGCAAGGGCTAGAAAAAGGTCGCTTAGAAGGCTTAGAGCAAGGCCATACCGAAGGGCTCGCCCAAGGGCATGAGCAAGGATTAGAAACCGGTTTAGCTCAAGCCAAAGTTTTACTTTCGCGGTTTGAAGCCTTATTAACTCAATTTGAAAAGCCATTGCAATTACTCGATGGTGATATTGAGCTCTCCCTACTGAACTTGAGTATGACATTAGCTAAATCTGTCATAGGCCACGAATTAAAAACCCATCCAGAACAAGTGCTTTCGGCATTACGCTTAGGCATAGAGTCGCTACCCATCAAGGAGCAAGCGGTTACTATTCGGCTGCACCCTGATGATGTGATCCTTGTCGAACAACTTTATTCCACCGCCCAACTGACCCGCAGTAAATGGGAACTTGAAATCGATCCGACGTTAAGTGCAGGCGATTGTATTCTGAGCAGTCACCGCTCATTAGTCGATTTAACGCTTTCATCGCGTATCGATACAGTGTTTGAGTCATTACGAAATCAACATGCGCATTTGAGTGATAAACAGCATCAACTGCAAGAGACGATTGAAGCTGAAGATACTGCCAAACAAGTTGCTGTGGCGCTTGAGTCTGAGCTTGATGATCAAACGGCGGATGACCAAGCTGTCGATACGGTTAACCAAGACACTGAGGACATGCAATCTGCCTCAAATACAGGTGAGCACTTAGATACCCAATCGGATGCCAGAACAGATGCAAAATCGCCAACACCAACTGCTGAATAGGCTTAATCACCATCAGGAAAAAGTGCCGCCATTTCGAGCTGTGGCCAGTGGTCAACTCGTGCGTGTTGTTGGCTTAACCTTAGAGGCGAGCGGTTGCCGTGCGCCAGTGGGCAGCTTATGTTCCATCGAAACCATGGCGGGCGAGTTAATTGCAGAAGTCGTCGGCTTTGATGGCGAACTCCTGTATTTAATGCCTATCGAAGAATTACGTGGGGTATTACCCGGTGCCCGAGTGGTGCCTTTAGGAGAACAAACTGGACTCAATGTCGGCTTGTCCCTGTTAGGACGCGTGCTCGATGGCAACGGTGTGCCTTTAGATGGTTTAGGTGCGTTGCAGACAGATCAACAAGCGCCAAGACATAGCGCCGCCATTAATCCCTTATCTCGCCGTGCTATTACCGAGCCGCTGGACGTCGGTGTGCGCGCCATTAATGCCATGCTGACAGTGGGCAAAGGCCAACGTATGGGCTTGTTTGCTGGTTCAGGTGTGGGTAAGAGTGTGCTCTTAGGTATGATGACTCGCGGTACCACTGCCGACATTATTGTGGTTGGGCTGGTGGGCGAGCGTGGCCGTGAAGTAAAAGAGTTCATTGAAGAAATTCTTGGGGACAAAGGTCGAGCGCGTTCTGTTGTTGTTGCCGCCCCTGCAGATACCTCGCCGCTGATGCGCCTGCGCGCCTGTGAAACCTCGACTCGCATTGCCGAATACTTTCGCGATTTAGGCTATAACGTCTTGTTATTAATGGATAGTTTGACGCGTTACGCCCAGGCGCAGCGGGAAATTGCTTTGGCTGTGGGTGAGCCGCCAGCCACCAAAGGCTATCCGCCTTCAGTATTTGCCAAGCTGCCGCGTTTAGTTGAGCGTGCTGGCAACGGTGGTCCAGGTCAAGGTTCAATTACGGCATTTTATACTGTGTTGACGGAAGGGGACGATCAACAGGATCCCATTGCCGATGCATCGCGGGCGATTCTTGATGGTCACATAGTCTTGTCACGTTCGCTTGCGGACTCTGGGCATTATCCTGCGATTGATATTGAAGCCTCCATTAGCCGGGTAGCACCTATGGTGATCTCCAATGAACACTTGGAAGCGATGCGCCGCGTGAAACAAACCTATTCCTTGTATCAGCAAAATCGGGATTTGATTTCAATTGGTGCTTATGCCCAAGGCAGCGATCCTCGAATCGATAACGCGATACGATTACAGCCGGCGATGAATGCTTTTTTACGCCAAACCATGCGTGATGCATTCAGTTTTGCCGATAGCCAAGTCATGCTCGGGCAACTTGCCGCACAGTGCAAATAATGGCGTCATCGAATTAATCGAGGTCTAGTATGGCTAACGCCGATCCCTTGTTGTTAGTGTTAAAGCTCGCCAATGATGCCGAAGAACAAGCGGCGTTATTGTTAAAGTCGGCGCAGTTAGAGTGTCAAAAACGGCTGAATCAACTCAGTGCACTCAATAACTATCGCTTAGAATACATGAAGCAAATGCAATCCCAGCAAGGCCAAGCCATTAGTGCCAGTCACTATCACCAGTTTCATCGCTTTATTCGTCAGATTGATGATGCTATTACTCAGCAAAATCGCGTTGTGGCCGACGGTGAAAAACAAAAAGAATATCGACAACAGCATTGGTTGGAAAAACAGAAAAAACGTAAGGCAGTGGAATTACTGTTAGCGAGTAAAGAGAAGAAGCGCCAAGTTGTTGAACAAAAACGAGAGCAGAAAATGACCGATGAATTTGCTTCTCAGCAGTTTTATCGCCGTCATCAGCGTTAGTGTAATGGTGCGTTAAATGATCGGTATCTTTGCCATTTACTAACTCGTATGAGTTCAGTTTTCTGTTGCCGCTTATGGTGCAGAACATTTGTTCGACTTCTTTCCCTGAGTTTTATTCTTTTCAATATGCTGCAGTAAAAACTGAAGTTTTGGCATCTTATTTGCTTTGATTTAGTCCATGACCCTGCAACCGCAGTGTTTAATTGACGTTTCTACCTAGCCATTTTCTTTTCTGCTGGGTGATGTTTGGGAGCACTTATGCAACAAATGACCAATATCCTGTTGAGTAAAACAGGCAACTCTGCGGCCAATTCCGCTAAGACATCTTCCCAAGAGTCTAATAATGAAGACTTTTCATCTACACTTGCGTCTGTCTCCGCTAGCTCATTTTCTATTTCCGCGCCTAAAAAGGCTACAGCGAATACTGACGATAAAGTGCAGATCGCCTCTACTGATAAAGTAAAAGATAAAGACATATCAACGGATGACGCTGACGTAAATCTCATCTTCGCCCAGATCAGCATGGCAAATGATATGAAGAAAACGGCATCAGAGGGAGAGAGTTTGCCGTCTGACTCTTCCCAAGGGGAAAATAATGAGTCTGCTGACCCTTTATTGAAAAGTGATGCATTCAGTACCGTTGAGCTGTCGGGTGTACAAGCTTCAATGAAAGCGATTAACACTGAGCTTCCAGTTGTCGACATCTCAGGCTCAGCGCAAGGTAAGGCTGATATTTTAACGTCAAGTGAAGTTAACTTGGCAACTGAGAAAAATCATAGCAAGTCCTCAAACGGCGATCTATTGAGTCTCCAAAAGGTATTGGATACTGATACTTCCTTTTCATCAGAACTCAAAAAGTTAACCGAGCAGCTCCAACTAAATGCAGGGGCTTTAAATGAGACTGATGTCACTAATAAAGTCTCTGCTGATAAAAAATCAGCAGATGAACTACCCGTTGAAGCAATCCAGGGTAAGAAAGTATTGCTTGATGACGCTGTTGAGGTATTGAAGTCACAGTTATCAACGGATAAAAGCGCTGAATCTCATTCTGCCTTTTTAAAGGGACAAGTCATTCCGCCGAACAGTAAAACATCTGAAAATTTGGATTTATCTGAATTTGTAGATACAGCAGAAACCGCGGCAAAGACATCATCAAAAAATCTAGAAAGCGTGATATTGAAAGACGCTGATGTGACTGAACTTAAAGACGATAAGTCATTTTCAACTGATAAATATGCGAATCAAGTTGCGAGTGTAAACGTTGAACTGCGGGGAGCAAGGTTGGATCTTAATTCTGAGGCACTGCGAACTTCTGACGACGTAGATGAATCAATGTTGAAGTTTAGCCCTGCGAGTCAAACTTTGCAGTCTGAAACCCTAGCGCCATCGACTACTAAGAATGAAATGGCTGCAACATCTTTAATCGCTGATGAAATAGTTGATACATTGGACTTGGCAAGCTCCAAGCTGATTGATACTTCTAGCACGGACGAGGTCGATACTGTTTCTGTAGAGAGTAATAAACCAACAGTTCGCAATGTTGAGATTACGATACCCCAGCAAGTAAGCCGAAATGCTAATGTCGATATCGCGGTTAGCAAAGTAGAAGTTCAGCCTATAGTTACAACACTGGATACACAGAATATCTTAGGTAACGCAGTTGATCCGAAGGATAGCGCAATGACTGATACCGAGATCAATGTTGATGTTTCAAAAGTAGCAATGGATGCGGGTACTTTGCTAAAGGATGCGAAATACAGTGTGACACTCGATGCTCAAAGAGACGTTAAGCCATTCATTATGGGAGATGAAGACAAGGTATCAACGACTGACATTAAGTCATTTTCTGCTTTAGCTCAGTCATCGACGCCACTACAAGTCAATCGTCAGGAAACGATGCAAGTTCAGTTGTCATTACGCCAAGGTGTCGAACAACAAAACCAAATGCAAGAGATGATCCAACGGTTTTCACCTGTGATGAAGCAACAGTTGATCACTATGGTGAGTCAAGGTATTCAACATGCTGAAATTAGGCTCGATCCCCCTGAGCTTGGACATATGCTGGTAAAAATTCAAGTGCATGGCGATCAGACCCAAGTACAGTTCCATGTCACTCAGACACAGACGCGTGATTTAGTTGAACAAGCTATGCCAAGATTACGCGAGTTACTGCAGGAGCAAGGGATGCAATTAGCGGATAGCCATGTGTCTCAAGGTGGCCAAGGTGAACGTCGAGAGGGAAGTTTTGGCGACGGTGGCGGTTCAAGTGGGGCTGATGTGGATGAAATCTCGGCAGAAGAGCTACATTTAGGTTTAAATCAAGCTTCTAGTGTAAATTCAGGTATAGATTATTACGCTTAAGTAGGTAACCTATAGCGATGACTTATATAGTTACGTTTTCATATTAATAAAACGTAAGAGTTTCTGCCTAAATTAAAGAGAATAGTGAATGGCTAAGGAAGAATCGTTAGAACTTGAGAACACCGAAGCTCCCAAAAGTAAAAAAAAGCTCTTTATTTTTATTGGAGTGGGGGTTTTAGTTGCACTGCTTATTGCCGGTGCCCTATGGTTTTTCCTTGGTAGTAGTTCTGAGGACGCCACGACGTCAACTGACGGAGCCGTACAAACAGAAACTCCTGCTGAAAGTGGTGCGCTGACTACCGCATCCTATGTGCCTATGCCACGTCCTTTTTTGTTTAACCTGCCTGGCCCTGATCGCGCTCGTTTAGTTGAGATTAAAGTACAGTTAATGGTACGTGGCACAGATGATGATGTGCTGACACAAAAACACATTCCGCTGATTGAAGATGCGCTTTTAACGACTTTCAGTGGCGCAGATGTGCAAAAACTCAGTACGCAAGCGGGTAAAGATGAATTACGCCAGTTAGCACTCTTAAGTGTGCAAAATACCCTGCAGTCGGTCACTGGCCGTAAAGTTGTCGAGAAAGTGCTGTTTACTGGTTTTGTGATGCAATAACCCTTTACTGATAGTGGGTAAGTAATCTAAAGAGGCGAAGGCAATATAGTGAGTGATTTATTAAGCCAAGACGAGATTGATGCACTCTTGCACGGGGTTGATGACGTCGATGATGATGACGAAATTGATTCCGCTGGTCATGATGCGCGTTCCTACGATTTCTCTTCCCAAGATCGCATCGTTCGTGGGCGTATGCCGACGCTGGAAATTGTGAATGAGCGTTTTGCACGTCATTTGCGGATCAGTATGTTTAATATGATGCGTCGCGCTGCTGAAGTGTCGATCAACGGTGTACAGATGCTCAAGTTTGGAGAGTATGTACATACGCTATTCGTTCCTACTAGTTTGAATATGGTACGTTTTAGTCCGCTCAAAGGTACAGCGTTGATCACAATGGAAGCCAGATTGGTGTTCATCCTAGTGGATAACTTCTTTGGGGGAGATGGCCGTTTCCATGCCAAGATCGAAGGGAGGGAATTTACGCCTACTGAGAGACGTATCGTACAGCTATTGCTTAAAATAATTTTTGAAGATTATAAAGATGCGTGGGCACCGGTGATGGATGTGGAGTTCGATTATTTGGACTCAGAAGTTAATCCTGCAATGGCCAACATTGTCAGTCCTACTGAAGTTGTCGTGATTAACTCATTCCATATTGAAGTTGATGGTGGTGGCGGTGATTTCCATATCACTATGCCGTATTCCATGATTGAGCCGATTCGCGAGTTGCTCGATGCGGGTGTTCAAAGTGATAAGCAAGATACTGACATGCGTTGGTCGCAGGCATTGCATGATGAAATCATGGATGTGAAGGTCGGGTTCGATGCCAACATTGTGGAACATGAATTAACGCTCAAAGATGTGATGAATTTTAAAGCGGGCGATATTATTCCGATTGAGTTACCGGAATATATTATGATGAAAATCGAGGATTTACCGACATATCGTTGTAAAATGGGCCGTTCTAGAGATAACCTAGCACTTAAAATATATGAAAAGATCCCTCGGCCAGAAACCGTTAAATCCGAGCTACAATTAGTGACGCGCAAGGGTAAATCTCGCGATATATCAGAATTATAAGGTGAAGTAAGATGAGCACAGACGATACGGATGATTGGGCTGCAGCAATGGCAGAACAAGCTTTAGAAGAAGCTAACGCGATTGAGCTCGATGAATTAGTTGATGATTCGAGACCTATCTCTAAAGCAGAAGCGGCGAAATTAGACACTATTTTAGATATCCCCGTCACTATCTCTATGGAAGTGGGCCGTAGCTATATCAGTATTCGTAACTTGTTGCAGTTAAACCAAGGTTCTGTGGTTGAGCTCGACAGAGTTGCGGGTGAACCTTTAGATGTGATGGTTAACGGTACGCTGATTGCGCATGGTGAGGTTGTGGTTGTAAACGATAAATTCGGTATTCGTTTAACCGATGTGATCAGTCAAACCGAGCGAATTAAAAAGCTTAAATAATTGTCTCATCAACGAAAGTTGGAACCAGAATGACCATATCGGTAATACTCAGTTTAGCTGCAGTATCTCAAGCAAAAACTGAGAGTCTTGTAGGCGATAGTACTCAAGGCGTAACAGCTGTGACATCTTCGGCCGCAAAAATGGCTGAACCTTCTCAAGTCGCAACCCTAGCGAGTATGTTAGGTGGCTTAATTCTGGTTTTACTCTTAATTTTTGCGTTAGCTTATTTATTAAGACGGTTCAATTTAGTTCCTACGACCAACGGTGTTTTAAAAACCATAGCCGTGACTTCGCTCGGTCAGAAAGAGCGTTTAGTCTTAGTGCAGGTGGGGGAGCAGCAATATTTACTTGGCGTTAGCTCGCAGCAGGTGAGTTTGATTGATAAGTTAGTTGAACCTATTCATATAGAGTCTGATTCCTTTGCGAGTCGGCTACGTCAGGCGAAATTAAAACAATGACAACACGTATCCTCGCGTTAGTTGGCTTAGTTATTCTGTTATGCATGCCGTCGGCATGGGCCGCTGATGGTGTTTTGCCTGCAGTGACTGTAACAACAGGACCAGACGGCTCCACAGAATACTCAGTCACAATGCAGATTTTACTGCTGATGACATCGCTGAGTTTTTTACCTGCGATGCTCATCATGTTGACCTCTTTCACGCGGATCATCATTGTTCTGTCTATATTACGTCAAGCTATTGGCTTACAACAAACACCTTCCAATCAAGTATTAATTGGCATGAGTTTATTCATGACCTTTTTTATTATGGCGCCGGTATTTGACCGGATTTATGACGAAGGGGTTAAGCCTTACATTGAGGAGCAGTTAACCCTGCAGCAAGCGTTCGAAAAAGGTAAAGAACCAATAAGAAGCTTTATGTTAGGTCAAGTTAGGACCACAGACTTAAAAACTTTTATCGAAATTTCAGGCTACAAAAACATTAAGTCGCCCGAAGAAGCCCCGATGAGCGTGCTGATACCCGCCTTTATTACCAGCGAGCTAAAAACAGCTTTTCAAATTGGTTTTATGTTGTTCGTGCCGTTTTTAGTGTTAGATCTAGTGGTGGCCAGTATCTTAATGGCCATGGGTATGATGATGTTATCCCCTATGATAGTGTCGCTACCATTTAAGATCATGCTGTTTGTGCTCGTCGATGGTTGGAGCTTAGTCCTAGGGACATTAGCGAATAGTTTCGGGTAGCCAAGGGAGAATATGCAAATGAGTCCAGAGGCGCTAATTGATATTTTTCGTGAGGCTCTCGCTGTTATTGTCATGATGGTGTCTGCAATTGTATTACCTGGGCTGGGTATTGGTTTGATTGTCGCCGTGTTTCAAGCCGCGACTTCGATTAACGAGCAAACTTTAAGTTTTCTACCGCGATTGTTAGTGACACTTTTCGGTTTGATGTTCATGGGACATTGGTTAGTTGAAACCCTAATGGACTTTTTTGTCGAGATGGTTAATCGCATCCCGCAAGTAATAGGCTAATCCAATGGAGCTGCTGCTCGATACGTTAATGCAGACCATTGCCGCTTATATGTGGCCACTGTTTCGGGTTGCTAGCATGTTAATGGTGATGGTGGTATTTGGGGCCGCAACCACTCCAACTCGTGTGCGCTTACTATTAGCCATGGCGATTACCTTTGCGATAGCACCAGTCCTTCCTCCTGTTCAAAATGCCGATCTATTTTCACTCAGTGCAGTATTTATTACTGCGCAGCAAATCATTATTGGTGTTGCCATGGGGTTTGTGACTCAAATGGTGATGCAAGTTTTCGTATTAACCGGCCAGATTATTGGTATGCAAACCAGTCTCGGGTTTGCTTCTATGGTTGATCCTGGTTCGGGTCAGCAAACACCCGTTATTGGTAACTTTTTTCTATTATTGGCGACATTAATCTTCTTAGCCGTCGATGGACATCTATTGATGATCCGTATGTTGGTGGCGAGTTTTGAGACCCTACCCATTTCTAATCAAGGATTAACCCTCACTAGCTACCGTGCTTTAGCAGATTGGGGCTCGTATATGTTTGGTGCGGCATTAACTATGTCGATATCCGCGATTATTGCCTTGTTATTAGTGAACTTGTCCTTCGGTGTGATGACCCGCGCCGCGCCGCAATTAAATATTTTCTCTATTGGTTTTCCGATCACTATGATTGGCGGATTGTTTATTCTCTGGTTAACCTTAACACCTGTTATGGCCCATTTTGATGAAGTGTGGACTGCGGCTCAAGTGCTGCTTTGCGATATGTTAGCGCTTCAATGTAACGCCGATGGTTTGATATGACGGTATTAGGAGCAGCCCATGGCTGAAGAGTCAAGCGGTGAACGCAGTGAGGAACCCACTGGCAGACGTCTCGAACAGGCGCGGGAAAAAGGACAAATTGCGCGTTCGAAAGAACTCGGTACAGCAGCGGTATTAATTTCCGCTGCATGTGGCTTTTATATGTTAGGTCCAAGTCTAGCCACAAGTTTAACTCGGGTATTTGAGACTGTTTTCACCATGGACAGGGCGCAAATTTTTGATACTGAAGAAATGTTTAATGTATGGGGCGTTGTCGCGAGCGAAATCGCCTGGCCCATGGCAAAAATTATGCTGTTAATTGTGGTTGTCGCTTTCATTGGCAATATATCCCTTGGCGGGATGAATTTCTCTACCCAAGCCATGATGCCTAAGGCCAGTAAAATGAGCCCAGTCGCAGGTTTGAAGCGCATGTTCGGTGTGCAGGCGTTAGTTGAGCTGACGAAGGGGATTGCCAAGTTTTCTGTGGTGGCATTTTCTGCGTATTTATTACTGAGCTTTTACTTCAATGATATTATGTTGCTATCTAGTGATCATCTTCCTGGTAATATTTACCACGCATTAGATTTACTTGTGTGGATGTTTATCCTGTTGTGTTCCTCTATTTTATTGATTGTCGTCATCGACGTGCCGTTCCAAATTTGGAATCACAACAAGCAACTTAAGATGACCAAACAAGAAGTAAAGGATGAATATAAAGACACTGAAGGGAAGCCTGAAGTGAAATCGCGAGTAAGGCAGATGCAGCATGAGTTGGCTCAGCGCAGAATGATGGCTGAAGTACCCAATGCCGATGTCATCGTTGTTAACCCTGAGCATTTTGCAGTAGCGATTAAATACGATGTAAAGCGCTCCGCTGCACCCTTTGTCATAGCTAAAGGCGTTGATGACGTCGCATTTAAAATTCGTGAGATTGCCCGCGCCCATGATGTAGCCATTGTATCTGCACCACCGCTTGCGAGAGCAATATACCATACGACTAAGTTGGATCAACAAATCCCCGAAGGATTGTTTACTGCTGTGGCACAGATTTTGGCCTATGTATTCCAGTTACGCCAATATCAGAAAGGACGCGGTCGTAAACCTATTCCAGTTCCGCTTAATCAGCCCATTCCTGATGAATTGAAATATTAAGTTTGCAGCATCTGACACTTGTGAGTGATACACAAGATGATGTCACTTTATATGAATGTTCCAATATTATTTCTTCTTTATATCAATGAGTCATAGGTATAATTCTCCTTAATTAGTCAGGTTGATTTTGTTGGCGTGTTTTTTGCTTTTCGCTTCTTACACGTCAAAATTTAGGTTATAGCGAATGGATGTTAAAGCGACTCTTGGTCAAGTAAAACAAATGCGGCTGAGCTCACTCAAAGGCATTGGTACGCCTATGGTTGTGCTTGCTGCATTGGCCATGATTGTTTTACCTATTCCTCCATTCTTATTAGATATACTTTTCTCATTCAACATAGCCTTAGCGCTCATCGTATTGTTAGTCGCAATTTATACCGATAGGCCGTTAGATTTTGCCGCCTTTCCAACGGTATTACTTGTGGCGACATTACTTCGCCTTGCACTGAACGTTGCATCAACTCGTGTGGTATTACTCGAGGGCCATAATGGTGGCGATGCGGCAGGTAAGGTGATTGAAGCCTTCGGTTCAGTGGTGATTGGCGGTAACTATGCCGTTGGCTTGGTTGTCTTTATCATTTTGATTATTATCAATTTTGCGGTGGTGACGAAAGGTGCTGGTCGTATTGCTGAAGTGAGTGCCCGCTTTACCTTAGATGCTATGCCTGGTAAGCAAATGGCAATTGATGCCGACCTAAATGCCGGGACTTTGAATCAAGAACAAGCAAGATTACGTCGAGCAGAAGTGACACGTGAAGCGGATTTCTATGGTGCGATGGACGGTGCTTCAAAATTTGTAAAAGGTGATGCCGTTGCGGGTATCATGATTCTAGTGATCAACATCTTAGGTGGTTTCATCATAGGTATTGTTCAGCATGGCTTAAGTTTTTCTGAAGCGGTTGAAATTTATACCTTGCTGACTATCGGTGATGGTCTGGTGGCGCAGATCCCTGGGTTATTATTGTCAATCGCAGCAGCATTGATGGTGACCCGTCAAAATGAATCCGGTGATATGGGCCAAATGATGATGAGTCAGATGTTTGACAGTCCTAAGTCATTGGGTATCGCTGCTGGAGTCCTATTTGTCATGGGAATCGTTCCTGGCATGCCGCATATGGCGTTCTTAAGTTTTGCTTTTATGACGGCAGGTGCCGCCTATTTTGTCTATAAGCGTAATGAATCAAAACGCATTAAAGCCCTAGAGCAAGTTAAGTCTGGCCCTGTAGAGAGGCAAGATAAGGAGCCTAAAGAGTTGGGCTGGGATGATGTGCATCATGTTGATACTATTGGGCTTGAGGTGGGATATCGTTTAATTCCGCTGGTCGATAAAGGTCAAGGTGGCGAGTTATTAAGCCGTATCAAAGGCGTACGTAAAAAGTTATCCCAAGAACTGGGCTTCTTAGTGCCAGCAGTGCATATTCGCGATAATTTAGATTTGTCGCCCAATGCCTATCGCATTTCATTAATGGGCGTAGTTGTTGGTGAGGCGGATATTCGTCACGACTGCGAATTGGCGATCAACCCTGGTCAAGTCTATGGCAAGCTCGATGGTATTGAAACGCGTGACCCAGCTTTTGGTCTGGAGGCGGTATGGATTGCCCCTGAATTACGTGAACACGCGCAAACATTAGGGTATACGGTTGTTGATGCCGCCACGGTTGTGGCAACCCATATTAGCCAATTGCTGACCAATAATGCTGCTAAGTTGTTAGGTTACGAAGAAGTGCAACAACTGATGGATATGCTTGCGAAACACTCGCCTAAACTGGTGGATGGCTTTATTCCTGATGTCATGCCACTCGGACATGTCGTAAAAGTGATGCAGAACCTTTTAAATGAAGGGGTTTCAGTCAGAGACTTGCGTACAATAGTGCAAACTTTGTTAGAATACGGCACTAAGAGTAATGACACTGAAGTTTTGACCGCTGCGGTGCGTATTGCATTGAAACGTATGATAGTCCAAGAGATCTCTGGTCCAGAGTTAGAAATCCCCGTCATTACATTGGCGCCAGAGTTGGAACAGATGTTGCATCAATCAATGCAAGCAACCGGTGGTGATGGTCCAAATATTGAACCCGGTCTTGCAGAACGCATGCAGCAGTCCCTTGCCGATGCGGCTCAGAAGCAAGAAATGGTCGGACAACCCGCCATATTGTTGACGTCAGGTATGTTACGCGCGACGCTGTCACGCTTTGTTAAACATACTATTCCTAATCTCAGAGTCATTTCGTATCAAGAAATACCTGATGAGAAGCAAATACGTATTGTATCTGCAGTCGGCCAGTAGAGGACGCATAAGTGAAGATTAAACGATTTTTTGCCAAAGACATGCGCGCCGCACTGGCCCAAGTGAAAGAAACACTCGGCTCAGATGCCGTCATTATGTCAAATAAGAAAGTGAATGGTGGCATCGAAATTGTCGCTGCCGTTGACTATGATGAGCCTAAAGCAAAAACCGCAGCTACTGCGCCAGCGCCAACCTTTATGGACGTGAGTGACGACCTCGTATCCCTAGGGGCTAAGCAGCCTATACGAGTAGAAACCCGTGCAAAGCCTGCGGCACCTGCTGACTCATTACAAGCCTTGTTAGAGAAGCAGCAAAGTCGTTTGAATCAACAGATGTCGCATCAGCAAGTTGATGCAGATTTACCTGCATGGGCTAAGGGCTTACAAGCGCCGGCTACTGCCAAAGTAGAGCGTCGCGAAGCGCCTGCCGCTTTTGATAAGAAGCCACAAACATCACAGAAACAAAATGCCGATATTGAGGCAATGCGTGATGAGCTAGCTTCATTGCGTAATTTGTTAACACATCAAGTGTCCTCTTTGATGACAGAACATAAAAAACGTATCGACCCTGTCGGAGCTATGCTCGAAGCCAAGTTACTTGAGGCTGAATTTTCCCCTGCGGTTGCCAATAAATTAGCGGCGCTGAGCCAACATTATACGCCTGCAGAATTAGTCAGAGCCTTACCTCAAAGTTTAGCTAATATGCTTGATAATCAAGGTGATGATATTGTTAAACAGGGCGGGGTGGTTGCATTGGTGGGGCCAACGGGTGTGGGTAAAACCACGTCGTTAGCGAAACTAGCAGCCCGTTTTGCTGCCCATCATGGTGCTGAGCATGTGGCTTTGATAACGACAGATCATTATCGCATCGGAGCCTATGAGCAATTAGCAACTTATGGGAAAATAATGGGCTGCCCAGTAAAGCAAGCTCATGATCTGAATGAATTAGAGCAAATTCTCTATCAGTTTAGAAATCGCAAGCTAGTATTGATAGATACGGCTGGCATGGGACAGCGAGATATGCGTCTTTACCAGCAACTTGATAATTTAACTGCAAATAGCAGGATACCTATCCGCAGTTATCTGGTACTGTCTGCGACAGGACAGCGCCGTGTGCTGCAAGATGCAGTCAATCATTTTAAACGCATTCCCCTATCTGGTGTCGTTCTCACAAAACTCGATGAATCTGTGTCGTTAGCAGGGGCATTAAGTGTGTTGATCCAAAACGGATTACCATTAAGTTATGTTACTGATGGACAAAGAGTTCCTGAAGATATGAAAGTTGCGGATACCTTAGATTTAGCCCAGCAGGCACTCGCAGCGTTAGATAGTACAGAACAACAATCATTACAAGACACAGCGTGGTCAGATAATATGGCCTGTGCATTTGAGTAGATTTATGACCCTGGATCAAGCAAGTGGTTTACGTATGATGAATCAACCCTATAACGAAAAAGTGAAAGTAATCGCGGTCACAGGTGGTAAAGGTGGCGTTGGTAAAACCAGCGTTTCCATTAATACAGCTGTGGCATTAGCCGAAAAAGGCAAGCGTGTCTTGGTACTTGATGCTGACCTTGGCTTAGCAAACGTCGATGTCATGCTGGGTATTCGTGCCGAGCGTAACCTATCCCATGTTCTCTCTGGTGATGCAGAGCTTGACGATATTATCGTTCGTGGCCCTAAAGGGATTGGCATAGTGCCAGCCACTTCAGGAACACAAGGGATGGTGGAATTAAGCCCAGCGCAACATGCCGGGTTAATTCGCGCATTTAGTGAGATGCGGACTCAGTTTGATATTCTAGTCGTAGATACTGCTGCTGGGATTTCAGATATGGTGCTCAGTTTCTCACGTGCATCGCAGGATGTGCTGGTCGTTGTTTGTGATGAACCCACATCAATTACCGATGCCTATGCCCTGATAAAAATCCTCAGCCGTGAGCATGGCGTGTTCCGTTTTAAAATAGTTGCCAATATGGTGCGTAGTTTACGCGAAGGTATGGAATTATTTGCTAAACTCAGTAAAGTGACCGACAGATTTTTGGATGTCGCCCTTGAATTGGTTGCAACAATCCCATTTGACGAAAACTTACGTAAATCAGTTCGTAAACAAAAATTGGTGGTTGAAGCGTATCCTAAATCACCAGCAGCGATTGCGTATCAAGGGTTGGCAAATAAAATTCTAAGCTGGCCTGTACCGCAGCAACCTGGTGGGCATTTGGAGTTTTTCGTTGAGCGTTTAGTTCAACGACCAGATTTTCAAGAGGAAAAAACGAGTGAATAAAGCCGCTGCGTATACTTGTTTAGACAATAAATCGTCGATCGTTGAACAGTATGCTCCGTTGGTTAAAAGAATTGCGCATCATTTACTCGCCAGACTACCTGCCTCAGTGCAGCTAGATGATTTACTCCAAGCTGGGATGATGGGTTTATTAGAAGCATCATCCAAGTTTGATGGTGGCAAGGGTGCGAAATTTGAAACCTTCGCCGGCATACGTATACGAGGGGCGATGTTAGATGAAATTCGCCGTGGTGATTGGGTGCCTCGTTCCGTTCATCGTAATAACCGCAAGGTTGCACATGCTATTGATGAGTTAGAGCAAGAACTGGGCCGTGATGCACGCGACACAGAAATTGCAGAAAAACTTGATATGACGCTCGATGAGTACCATCATATTCTTAACGATGTTTCTGTCGGAAAAATCATAGGGATAGAAGACTTAGGCGTATCTCAGGATATACTTACAGTGAGTGATCGGTCCGATGATGACTCATTTGAAGCATTAGCTGAGAACCAATTTCATTCTGCGCTGGTTGAGGCAATTAAATTATTGCCTGAAAGAGATGCATTAGTGTTATCCCTGTACTACGATGAAGCATTGAATTTAAAAGAGATTGGCGCCATTCTTGAGGTCAGTGAATCGCGTGTTAGCCAGATATTAAGTCAGGCAATGTTGCGATTGAAAGCTAAACTCAAGCACTGGACATAAGTATAATTATTAATCGAGCACAGAATGTCAGCTCACCGGAGGAAACCTTGGACAAGAATATGAAGATTCTCATTGTTGACGATTTTTCGACAATGAGGCGTATCATCAAGAACTTGTTGCGAGACTTGGGGTTTAACAATACCCAAGAAGCAGACGATGGCTCAACAGCCCTGCCGATGTTGCAAAAGGGGGATTTTGATTTTGTTGTTACAGATTGGAATATGCCCGGTATGCAAGGCATCGATCTGTTAAAAGCAATTCGCGCAGATGATTCGCTAAAGCATTTACCCGTATTAATGGTGACAGCTGAAGCAAAACGTGAACAGATTATCGCTGCCGCTCAAGCGGGAGTGAATGGATATGTGGTTAAGCCTTTTACCGCTGCAACGCTGAAAGAGAAGCTAGATAAAATATTCGAACGACTCGCTTGAGCAAGGATGAGCTATGAAGTCACAAACATCAGGGCTCATCACGCTCGAACAAGCTCAGCACTTGGTTGAATTATTAAGTGTCGGTGAGCAACGTCAGGCAGATGATTTATTTCGGGAGCTTGCTGCTCCACTGCAACGAGAATTATTTGAAGAGGTAGGGAAATTAACTCGGCAACTTCATAGCGCTTTAATGGATTTTCAAGTTGATAATCGTCTAGCTGAATTAGCCAATACAGAAATTCCCGATGCCAAACAACGTTTAAATTACGTTATTGACATGACTGAACAAGCGGCAAATAAAACCATGGATGCGGTAGAAGAATGTTTACCTTTGGCCAATGCCGTAACGGTAAATATTCAAAAAGTCATGCCATCTTGGGACAAATTAATGCGCCGAGAAATAGAACTCAGCGAGTTTAAGGTTCTTTGCCACGATGTCCAAGATCTTATGTCCCGTAGTTCAAATGACTCGACTCGACTGCGTGAATTGTTAAATCAAATATTGATGGCGCAAGATTTTCAAGACTTAACAGGACAAATGATACGTCGTGTTATTGATCTGGTTATGGAAGTAGAAAGTAATCTGGTTTCTATGCTGACGGTATTTGGTGAGCAGCCTATGATTGAAAGTCAGATTGCTCAGAAAAATAATATTGAAGCGGAAGGGCCGATAATGAATGCCGAGCTTCGTCAAGATGTAGTAACGGGTCAAGACGAAGTGGATGATCTTCTATCGAGTCTGGGTTTCTAACTGGGAGTCAATTTGATGGCCTTTGATGTAGATGAAGAGATACTCCAGGACTTTTTAATCGAAGCCGGTGAAATTTTAGAGCTTCTGCAAGAGCAACTCGTTGCGCTTGAAAATAATCCTGATGACACTAACTTGCTAAACGCCATTTTTAGAGGGTTCCACACCGTTAAAGGTGGCGCAGGCTTTCTTAGCTTAACTCCCATGGTCGATGTGTGTCATGAGGCTGAAAATACCTTCGATTTATTACGGACTGGCAAACGTAGCGTCAATGCAGAGCTGATGGACATTATTTTGCAGGCTGTTGATGCAATTAATACCATGTTTGCTCAAACGCAGCAGGGCGAGCAGCAAGATCCTGCCGATTCGGGTTTGTTGGCTAGGCTTAAAATGCTGAGTTCAGGTGCGCCATTGCCATCTGAAGTTGCGTCTGCAGAGGTGGTCGAAATTGTCGAACCTGAGCCTGTCGTTGAAACCATTGTTGAAACTCCCGTCCCACAAGACATCCCTATAGAGATAAGTCATAGCTCATCTTCAAGTATTGATGATATCAACGACGCTGAATTTGAAGCTTTATTAGATGCGCTTCATGGCTCAGGAAAAGGTCCTGCGGCTACCGCCGTGGTCCCTGAACCTGTTGTCGCTAAGCCTGCGGCACAGGTTAAAGCGTCTCCTGCATCGGGCGACGACATCACTGATGATGAGTTTGAAGCATTGCTTGATGAACTTCACGGTTCTGGCAAGTTTAAAGTCGAGGCAGAAGTGCCGGCTAAACCAAAGGTTGTCGCTGCACCTACGCCTCAACCTATAGTCGATGCCGATGAAATTACTGATGATGAGTTTGAAAGATTACTTGATGAACTCCATGGTAAAGGTGGAGCACCTGCGAAAGCTGACGTAAAAGCGTCGCCAGTGACGCCAGCTGTGACAGCCGCACCTAAAGCCGCAGTGACTCCTGAGCCTGCGAAAGTTGCAGCACCAGCCCCCGTTGTTGCCGCAAAACCGAAAATAGACATCGCGGTTGTAGAGAAAGCGCCTGCTAAAGCAAGTTCAGCAAATGTGCCTCAAGGTGAAACCACGGTTCGTGTTGATACTGCACGACTCGACCAAATCATGAATATGGTCGGTGAGTTAGTATTAGTGCGTAATCGATTAGTGAGCTTAGGCATCAGTCGTGATGATGAGGAAATGTCTAAAGCCCTTGCGAATTTAGATCTCGTAACAGCTGATTTACAGGGCGCTGTGATGAAAACCCGTATGCAACCGATCAAAAAAGTGTTTGGTCGTTTCCCTCGGGTAGTCCGTGATCTTGCGCGTACACTCAATAAAGAAATTGATTTGATTATGGTCGGTGAAGAAACTGACCTAGATAAAAACTTAGTTGAAGCGCTTGCCGATCCACTCGTCCACTTAGTGCGTAACTCGGTGGATCACGGTATTGAAATGCCAAATGAGCGTGAAGCCAGTGGCAAGCCGAGAACGGGTACAATTACCTTATCTGCAAGTCAGGAAGGTGACCATATACTGCTGAAAATCGAAGACGATGGCGCTGGTATGGACCCTGAAAAACTGAAAAAAATCGCGATAACACGTGGTGTACTTGATGAAGATTCAGCTTCGCGGATGACTGACAGCGAAGCTTATAATTTAATTTTTGCGCCAGGTTTTTCAACTAAGGTCGAAATTTCAGATATTTCTGGTCGTGGCGTTGGGATGGACGTGGTAAAAACCCGTATCACCCAACTTAACGGCACAGTGCATATTGATTCTATGAAAGGTAAGGGCACGATACTTGAGATTAAAGTACCGTTAACGTTAGCAATTATGCCAACCTTAATGGTCGATGTCGCTAAACAAGTGTTTGCATTACCTTTGTCTAGTGTGAATGAGATATTCCATCTCGATCTCACTAAGACCAATATTGTCGATGGACAACTCACTGTCATAGTGCGTAACAAGGCAGTACCTCTGTTTTATTTGGAGCACTGGCTACATAGAAATAAAACGACCTTTAGACATGGCGATAAAAAGCATGGTCATGTAGTGATTGTGCAATTAGGTATGATGCAAATTGGTTTTGTTGTGGATGCCTTAATAGGTCAAGAAGAGGTAGTGATTAAACCCCTTGGCGCTATGTTACATGGCACTCCTGGGATGGCTGGCGCGACGATTACATCGGATGGTGGTATCGCACTGATTTTAGATGTCCCTGGATTGTTAAAGCATTATGCGAAAAGTAAGAATTAGTTTCCAAGCTAAGGAATGGAATGGCCATTAAAGTATTAGTCGTTGATGACTCAAGTTTTTTCAGACGACGTGTTAGTGAAATAGTCAATCAAGATCCTGAACTGGAAGTTATCGCGACGGCCTCAAATGGGGCCGAAGCGGTGAAGATGGCTGCTGAACTTAATCCTCAAGTTATCACTATGGATATTGAGATGCCCGTGATGGATGGTATTACTGCCGTCCGTGAAATCATGGCTAAATGTCCGACGCCGATCTTGATGTTTTCTTCTTTAACCCATGATGGCGCTAAAGCTACGCTAGACGCTTTAGATGCTGGTGCGTTAGATTTTCTACCTAAACGTTTTGAAGACATTGCTACCAATAAAGATGATGCTATTTTATTGTTGCAGCAAAGGGTGAAGGCATTGGGACGCCGCAGAATGTTTCGTCCTATTGCACGTCCTGTCGTCACTTCAACATCTAGTGTGCGCCCAACAAGTAGCGTTTTAGGGACAACGAGTATAGCGTCGCATACTCCAGCCACGGCTCCTGTGAGGACCTCAACAGCAGCGTCGATTCGTGCAAGTGGTAAGCAGTATAAAATACTGCTGATCGGCACATCTACTGGTGGTCCAGTTGCCTTGCAAAAAATTCTTACCCAATTCCCGGCAAACTATCCGCATCCGATTTTATTAATCCAGCATATGCCAGCAGCTTTTACGCCAGCATTTGCAAGTCGTTTGAATGGTTTATGTAAGATTGAAGTAAAAGAAGCCGCGAATGGCGATCTTCTTAGACCTGGCTGTGCGTATTTAGCGCCAGGCGGAATGCAAATGATGGTTGAACGTACTGGCGCAAGTGGCCGATTAAAGGTCATTGCTGGCAGTGCAGACATGAACTATAAGCCTTGCGTTGATATCACCTTTGCTTCTGCATCCAAAGCCTTTAGCGGTGACGTGCTTGCCGTTGTGCTAACTGGTATGGGCGCGGATGGCAGAGAAGGTGCCCGCATGTTGAAAGCAGTCGGTGCGACCATTTGGGCGCAGGATGAAGCCAGTTGTGTGGTTTATGGTATGCCTCAGGCTGTCGCTAGTGCTGGTATTGCCACTCAGTCGATTGCGTTAGACAACATGGCTGAATGCATTTTAAAAGAGTCTGTTCGTGTCTAAGAGTCTGCATCCGATGGGCACGAATAGTGTGCTCATCATCTTGCTTATGGCGATTGCTATTTTATGTCTTGGCGCCTTGAGTCTCGATTATCGGCATAAAAATAGTTTGTTGAGAGAAGAGATAAAACGTTTGGAATCGACTCAGGTACTGTTAATGGTCCCTGACGAACAAGCTGAAGCAATTGCTGCTTGGTTAGCGTCTCATCCTGATCAAACTAAAGCTATGTTGCAATTGGCTACTCCAGGTGAACAAAAGGCTGTGACAATTGGTCCTGAATCTACCCAGATTAGTGTTCCGCCTTTGCTGAATAAGCAGAATTCTGGGGTGGATACGACGAAGGATAACGCTAATCAGCAACCTTTAGTTCCTACGCTGCTCCAGACGCCAAAAAAGGATGTCGAGACTGCGACTTCGCCTATTGAACCTAATCAGTCAATTGAACCGAAAAATGCACAGATGCTGCCAGTGGTGATTTCTGAAAATGCCGATGGAGTTAAAGTGATTAGTTTACCCAATGGTGGTATCCGAGTTACGACGAGAGAAGAGCAATAACCTTTGGAATGCGTGTTAAATATTCTCATTTATTAGCATTGAATCAATTTATGTGGGGGTCACTTCTTGAAAGTCTGGACCATAGCGAATCAAAAAGGTGGTGTAGGCAAAACCACGACGGTTGCGAGTTTAGCGGGAACCTTAGCTAAGCGTGGCAAGCGTGTACTTATGATTGACACCGATCCACACGCTTCGCTAGGTTATTATTTAGGCATTGATTCTGAAGAGGTTCCTGGCTCTTTATTTGATGTGTTTCTGGCCCATAAAAGCCTCTCTAAAGAACTCGTTTTATCCCATGTCGTACCAACCTTAGTCGATGGTCTCGACTTGTTGCCGGCCACTATGGCATTGGCAACATTAGACCGAGCCTTAGGTCATCAAGAGGGGATGGGGTTAGTTTTACGTAATTTATTAGCGTTAGTTGCTGATGAATATGATGTGGCTATCGTTGATTGTCCACCCGTACTTGGTGTTTTAATGGTCAATGCCCTTGCGGCAAGTCAGCATATTATTATTCCCGTGCAGACTGAGTTTCTTGCCATTAAAGGGCTAGAGCGGATGATAAAAACGATGGAGTTGATGGGGCGATCTAAAAAGACGCGTTACAGCTATACTGTCGTGCCAACCATGTACGATAAACGTACTAAGGCATCACCCGCTGCTTTGCAAGTGCTGGGCACAGAATACACTGAAACCCTATGGAAGGACGTGATTCCAGTCGATACTAAGTTTAGAGATGCCAGTTTGGCACATTTACCTGCATCGCATTATGCGAGTGGATGTCGTGGTGTAAAAGCCTATGAAAGATTATTAGATTTTTTATTAGTTGGGGAGTTTGGCCATGTCAAAATCGGTTGATGAAACTGTTTTTGATTTTTTCGCATTATTGCTGCAGGAAGACGACGCTCCAAGTCAGGCAGTTTCTCCTCAAAGCATAGTAAAAGCTGACTCAAATCAAAATGTTGCCACTAATCAAACGGAGGCGGCATTACTTGATGCAGCAATCTTGGCTGAAAATGGTCGTACGGCTGCATCACAAGCTCATGAGAGGGCGATAACGCCAACGGTACAGCTACAACCAAAAGCGACGCCAAGACAACATGAGTTTGTTGCACCTGTAAGTAAGATTGCTTCTCAAGTGGATAAGCAAGCGCTAGAAAAATTGCTGGCGCCTGTACTTAAGGCTAAAACAGTAGAACCGACACCATCTTTTGTCGAAGTTACGCCTGCTGTTGATGTTCAACCCGTGGTGGAAGTACCACAAGCACAGCCTGCTATTGAAGAGCCAGTTAATGATGAAATAATTGCTGAAGAAGTCGTTGAGCCAGTGGTTGTGCCAGAAACACAAGTCGGTATTACGCCTCCTAGTGTGACAAAAGATTTGCAAGAAGTGCTCGATGATGAGTTTCAGGTACTATTCTTTAAAGTAGCAGGGCTGACATTGGCTGTGCCTTTGGTCAGTTTAGGCGGAATAGTTAAAATTGAGCGGATAAACCATATCTTTGGCAGACCCGCATGGTTTCTCGGTGTACAAACGCATAGGGAAGAGCAATTAAATATTGTCGACACTTGTGCGTGGGTTATGCCAGAAAAATATTCAGATAAACTGGCGCAATCGGTAAATTATCAATATCTTGTACTACTAGAAGGCAGTAACTGGGGATTAACTTGTGAGTCCTTAGTCAATGCGGTAAAAATTAATAAATCGCAAGTCAACTGGCGTAGTCAAGCGGGTAAACGCCCTTGGTTAGCGGGTGTAGTGAAAGAGCAGATGTGTGGCATTTTGCACGTACAAGCCTTAGTTGAAATGCTTAATGCGGGTTTAGGTTGTCAGGACTCAATTGGTTGAGGTAAACATGAAAGATACAAGAAATGTAGCAGCAGTCGCTGCAAGTAAAGATGATGCAGTATTACAATGGGTTACCTTTAAGTTAGACCATGAAACTTACGGCATCAACGTAATGCAAGTGCAGGAAGTATTGCGTTACACTGAAATCGCTCCCGTGCCCGGTGCGCCTTATTACGTATTAGGCATCATTAACTTACGTGGTAACGTTGTCACAGTTATTGATACCCGCTCACGTTTTGGATTGCAGTCTGCCGAAGTTGATGACTCAACTCGAATCGTTATCATCGAAGCTGAAAAGCAAGTCATTGGCATCTTAGTTGATAGTGTTGCCGAAGTGGTTTATTTACGCCGCTCAGAAATCGACAATGCACCAAATGTCGGAACGGAAGAGAGTGCTAAATTCATTCAAGGTGTGAGTAATCGCGACAATGAATTACTCATCTTAGTCGATCTCGACAAGTTATTATCCGATGAAGAATGGGCCGAATTGACTCAGATTTAATCAATTAGCGAGATAAGGCTGAATGATATTAATTCATTCAGCTATTTTGTGTATTTGCGAATAAATCGATGATTCTAAGTCTTTACGATTTATGGATAGATAAAGTATTTTATCGCGGTTTGAACAATGGCTAATGATATTGAGTCATTTATGTACAGCACTTTGGAATAGATAACTCAGTTGGAATGCCTGCTAATTTATGGCTATGAGTGAGTATAAGGATTTTTAATGGGCGATGAATTTTTGATCGCAGCGTTAGTCTATGTCATCGCATGCTTAGGATTAGTACTCTTTTTACAAAAACAATTGAGCAAACTAAGAAGCAAGGTCGAAGCGTTAACCGTCTTAGTCAAAGAAGGTGATCGTCAGCGAGAGTCATTTAAGCGTGAGTTGCAAGAGTTGCGCAGTGGCACTATCGGAGTCGGTCGGCGTGTGATTGAGTTAGAAAAACGCCTACTTCAACAGTCGGAACGGATAGAAGAGACAACTCAACAGGACCCACAGGCAAAGCTTTATACTCGAGCCATGAAAATGGTGGCGCTTGGCGCTGGTGTGGATGAGTTGATTAAAGAATGCGAACTACCCAAAGCGGAAGCCGAGTTATTGATCCGACTTCATCGCAAGTGATCGCAAAAGATTGATAGTTATTGCCTATTGAACACTAAAAGCTAATTTCTTTAAATTGGCTTTTTTATTTTATGCCTTCTCAACAATTTTTTGATGCATATTATTCCATTGCTCGGGAAACTTACCGTCGAGCATATACACAAATGCGATCAGTTCGGCGATAAGCAGATAAAGCTCCTTAGGAATTTCCTCTCCTAGCTCTAACAACTGTAGAAAATGGCTTAGATGGGGATCTTGATGGATATACACACCGTTAGCCTTGGCTAAAGCAATAATCTCTTCTGCGATAAGCCCTTCACCTGTTGCCACAATTTTAGGCGCGTTATGACCATCATAGCTCAGCGCGACAGCTTGTTTAGGTTCTCTCTCTTCGCTCATTGGGTTATTCCTAAAGTATTCAAATTTAGTATCCTACCCTAGCTAAGCCTTCGTCTTGACGAGGAAATGATCACCAGGTAATAAGGTTGCTGGTACTTGCGCTATTTGTGTCGTGATCTCGCCTGGCGTAAACCCAAGCTGTGATAGTTTTTGGCTTAAGGGCGTTAAAAAGTTATTGACCTTATTGAGTAGCATTTGGCTATTGCCTTTAAACTGGATATCTAACTGTTGATTGTGCTGCTGAGCTGCAATCAGCAGTGGACCTTGTGCTAAATTAAACTTGAGCTGTAAACGCCATCCCGCTTTTTTCTCTGGATCATCTGAATCAACTTCTTGCTCAAATTTACCTTCCAATTGCTCGTGGCGTTGATTAATGCCATAGGGCAGGGCAAAGAACCAGACTAAATTGCCTGCATTCTCATTGCTTGCCTGTTGGTACAAATGTAAGTTTGAGGCCAATTTCCCCATGCTATCAAGACCGCCAGCTTTACTTAGTTGGCCAAGTTGTTTAGTGGAAAAGCCGACTTTGGCTTGCAGTTGCTCAAGATAATCGGCCAATTTCTTACTCATTGAATTCGAACTATTATTAGCCTTAAAGCCTAGTAGTAGTTGAAATAGTGAGGTAATCGCACTGGCATTCATGAACATTGAGGCTTGATTTGACAGAGGTGTGGCAAGGTTAAGACTCGTTAGCCCGAGGATATTGGCCTTGAGCTCATCTAAATCATTTAACTGACTGAGTGGCGGTAATCCTATATGCGGTAAGTGCTTTAACAACTCTGATGCTAAATTTGAGCTGTTGTTAGAACGGGACAACTCAATAGGAAGTGCCCCCGCTTTATTAAACGCTTTTTGCAAAACATCAGCCACCTTCATAGGGTTGTCGGTTTTTGTGTCATTGCCATGTAGATCATTTTTTTGCGTATTGAGCCCTAAAATATTTTTTTGACTCACAGTAGGCACTACTTCCACCGCTTCAGCACTTTGAGCACCAATATTAGTACTAGTGATTACATTGGCAAGCGTAGGCGTTGGAGCCAACCTCTTAGGGTTTTGTATTATCTGGTTATTATTCGTTTTAGGGTCTTGATGCGAGGTATCAGCCGATTTCTTTACAAGTCCAGCATCCAATGAGGATGAATTCCTTGTTATTTGCTCGAAAGTCGCAGTCGAAGAGCTAGGTTGAATTGCTTGTGATGGCGATGAATGACTCAGAACGGATGGCGTAGCGAGTACCTGACTTGAATCTCGGGTGCTCAGTATCGTTGACATTGTTACTTTGACAGGCATTGCATCTGTTGTTTT